>CAYXVE010000038.1:50131-52021 GCA_964468435.1 uncultured Bacteroidia bacterium
CCAAAGGCCATGGCCTGGAACTACTACCCCCAAAGGCCACGGCCTGGCCCTGGCAACAATTTTTGTTGAATCCACTTCATCCATGTATCTTAGTATATATGGAAAATTTCATCATTACTGAATGGTTTGGTATCACCATATTCAGGCCCAATAACTTGATTACAAATTTCATTGTAGGGGCCATTGGAGCTTTGCTTGCCTGGCGACTTTGGAAAAATAGCACGTACAAAAATCCTTTTTTGTATTACTGGATGGGCTTTTTCCTCTTTGTAGGTTTGGGTGGAGCAGCGGGTGGAGTTGCACATGGGCTTAATTATGATTTTCCCGAGATCCGGCATACTTACCTTCATAAATTTGCATGGGTGTTGGGAGGTTTGGGATTGTTTTTGGGTGAAATGGGATCGCTACAATTGCTGAGTAATTCCAAACTTCGTAATGGTCTCCAAATGCTCATGGTGTCGAAGCTGCTTTTCTATGTTTTCTATCTCTATTACTCACAAATATATCAGGTGGGTGATTTCAATCACTTTGATATCGTCCGCTTCAATTCTGCCTTCGCTGTGCTGGGAATTATGCTTCCCTGCCAGCTATATTACTATTTCCGGGAACATCACAAAGCCGCCTTCTATGTGATCGGGGGTATTTTATCGCTGCCCCTTACCATCCTGTTTTACAACTTCAAGATCAACTTCGCTAGCTGGTTTGACTACAACGACATCAGCCATGTGATAGAGATTTTTTGTCTGGTGTTGATGTTTACTGGAATAAGGAAAGCGTATGATGATATAGTTAGGGGACTGACAGATCGTAGCCTGCAAGGAACATAGAGGAGATTATATCCACTTTCCATAATTCGTACTGAATCATGTTACTATCATTCAGATCAATCTCCTCAAGCTTTGAAGGCTGAGATAGATGAGTAAACTGCCTGCAAACAATTTTATATATCCAGCCTAAGTTGTTTACGGAGTACTGTATCTTTCAGGCTGTTCTGTGTCCAGTAAGCTGTCTTTATCCGTTCCATACGACTAGCAGTTGTTTTCAGTCCCTGTCCCCGGCTTCCATAGACTTCTTCCCAACTTTCGATTTCATGGGGAAATGCTTGGTTGAACCGGATTGTTAATGAACGGTTGTAGCCAGGGTATTCCAAGCTGTATGCCATCAGATCGCCTGATTCGGTATCTTTAAGTGTAGCTTCAGCTTGTACAACATCCAGCTGAATATGCTTCAGACGTGAAAAAAATGTTCCGGGAATGATGTCAATTGTACCTGTCGGTAGGCTTTGAGGCTCCAGTCGTATTCGAGTCCATAGCTCGTCTTCCAGCCAGGTTTTCCTCAAGGTAAAATCAGTATCTCCTTCCGATTCAAAATAAGACAGGCCTCTGACACGGTATTTGTTTTTTTCTGAGTTCAGTTGAAGGAAGGTATGTCCACACCACTCTTGAGAGGATGTAGTGACCTTATACGTGTGAGGAAATTGATCAATCTGAACAGGTGTGAAGGTAGATTGCATCATGGAATAAGGGTAAATCCCCGTATTGAATTTTTTGGTCATGTTGAGCTTCATCACGGTTACTTCGTCATCACCCGCGCGATCTGGATAGTCCAGCTTGACCTGCTTGGATTTGGAAAAAGGTTCTGTGACGAAGATCAACACAGCATGTCCGGGATGTATTTCCCCATACCGTGCTTGATTGAGTTTATAGCTGGTAATTTCTGCCTTCCCGCTGTACCAGTACTCGTTGAAATCCGGGTCAGGTGCATAGCTGGCGAAGGTTGTTTCTGAAGTTTCAGTGGAGGTTTCGATCTGACAACCTGTGGCAAACGCGATAAGTAGTAGGATAGTGAGGTAGGAAAAATGATATAAACGCATGATTTTGTATTTGTATG
>CAYXVE010000039.1:0-10108 GCA_964468435.1 uncultured Bacteroidia bacterium
CCGCCATCGACTAGGTAGCGTGTCCGCCATCGACTAGGTAGCGTTTCCGCCATCATTTAGGCGAGTGCCAGCATCCCTTAAGCCCGCGCTCGTTTGCAACGGGTGCGGGCGATACAAACGGGAGAAATGATTTTCTCCTTCCAAAATCAAAATTACCCTGTAACTTTCAGTCAGAATCAACTAACTTTAATTACATGAAATATCTTTTATACTTTCTATTATTGACTTTTCCAGGGTATACCTTTTCACAACTGGCGGACTGTGGTACGATCCGATATGACGAAAATGTCTTCGATGCGCTTGATTCAACCAAAGCAGTTAAATTTGGGGAAAATACCTTTGACGATGGCGAAACCCGTGATTTGCTCATGGATATCTACGAACCTGCTAATGACACAGCCCTTAACCGCCCTTTGGTGATGCTGGCCTTTGGAGGAAGCTTTACCATGGGTGCAAGGGAAGACCTGGCGGAACTGGCAAGACGCTTTGCTCGAAAGGGATACGTTGCTGCTACCATTGATTACCGTATTTTCAGTACGATCGCCACCATCACCGACTCATCTCAGGCAGTAGACCTGATCCTAAAGACAGTCAGTGATTATAAGGCTGCTATCAGGTTTTTCAGGGAAAATGCCAGTGGGGACAATACTTATGGGATAGATCCCAATTTGATATTCATCGGCGGTACTTCCGCAGGTGCCATCGTCGCTGTACATACGGCCTATTTGGATTCTACTGACGAGGTCACAGAGGTGTATCGCAATGTTGTAGCAGGAAATGGGGGATGGGAAGGCAACAGCAGTGAGAATACCAATGTCTCCTCAGAAGTAGCAGGTGTGCTGAATTATACAGGTGCATTAAATGATGCCAACTGGATCGACGCAGAGGATCCTCCGCTGTTCAGTGTTCATGACGAACAGGATATCATCGTTCCCTATGGTTCTAGAAGGGTATTTGCCTCTCTGGCGGTAACGATCCATTTCGATGGTAGCTTTGTGATGACGCAAAAAGCTCAAGAATCAGACCTTGCTACTGAATTGATCACAGTCCCTGGAAGCAATAGCCATGTGAGCTATTTCCTGGAGCAGGATATCATCGGCGAAGATTCTGTGATCAATGCTTCGGCAAGATTTATGAAGAATATTATTTGCGGTACTTCCGTGTATCGTGCTGGTCATGTTACAGCAAATTTCTCCGTTTATCCCAATCCGGTTACAGACCATCTTTTCATTGATGCCAGCCATGTTCCAGGAAGGATTAATGTTTCCCTTAGGGATTTGATGGGCAGAGAAATCCTTAACAACAGCCTGGAAGGTGGGGGGATCAGGCGATTGACCACAAGCGAAGTGCCTCATGGATGGTATGTGTTGGAAGTGAAAAATGAAAAAAACAGACCCATTGTTGTAAAAATTCTGGTTCAACGCTAGAAAATGCGCTCCCGTAATAATTACCTAATAAACATATGTGATATTTAACCAAAGTTTCCAAACACTCAACACAAAATTATATTCCTAACAGATGAAGCGTAGAAAATTTATCAAGCAGAGTGGGTTAATCAGCGCGGGTTTTCTAAGCCTGCAAGCTTATGTCTCAGGTTGCGGGCCAACAGGTTCTGCCAATGGCTCAAAAGATGTGGTTTTTGCCTCTTTTCCAGAAAAATTGAGCGAAGGATACGGCCCTTTACTGGAAGACCCTGAAGGTATTCTGAGCCTTCCCCAGGGATTTTCCTACAAAATTATCTCCCGTCAGGGTGATATGATGGTAGATGGCTTCCTGGTTCCTGGTAAAGCAGATGGGATGGCTACCTTTGCAGTTCCTGATGGAAGAGTTATCATCATACGCAACCATGAAATTTCTCCCAATGACCTAGCTAGTGGCCCTTTTGGTGAGGATATGAGATTGCTGGATCAGATCAGCAGTGATAAGCTTTATGACTATGGTCGTGGCGTATTGCCCTGCATGGGTGGTACTACCACAGTGATTTACAACCCTACTACTGGACTGGTAGAGTCTGAGTATCTGAGCCTTGCGGGTACCATTCGCAACTGTGCAGGTGGCCCTACTCCCTGGGGTAGCTGGATTACTTGTGAAGAGAATACTTCCAATGCTGATGATAAGCTGGAAAAAAATCACGGATTTAATTTCGAAGTACCCTCAAGTCTGGAGCCTACACTCTTTGATCCCATTCCTTTGACAGATATGGGCCGATTCAACCACGAAGCGGTATGCGTTGAACCTAACACAGGGGTTGTTTATCAGACGGAAGATAGAGGAGATGGATTGATATACAGATTTCTACCCAATGTACCCGGAGAACTACACAAAGGTGGTAGACTTCAGGTACTAGCACTTAAGGGAATGAAGAGCTTCGATACCCGAAACTGGGAGGAATTGGGAACGGAGCAGATGGGAATTAGAAAACCCTATGAAGTAGAATGGCTGGACATAGATGGTGTCGAAGCTCCTGAAGATGATCTTCGCCTCAGAGGTTTTGAACAAGGTGCTGCACGCTTTGCCAGAGGTGAAGGGATGTGGTATGGAAATGATGAGGTGTATTTTGCCTGTACCAATGGGGGATTCAAACAACATGGTCAGATTTTCCGGTATATCCCTAGTCCCAGCGAAGGTCAACCTCATGAACAGGATCAACCGGGTACCCTAGAGGTCTTTGTAGAGCCCAACAATACAGACATCGTAGAGAGCTGTGATAACCTGACAGTAGCTGCCAACGGTGACCTGGTGATCTGCGAAGATAAATCTACACCTCGGATTATAGGTGTGACACCTGCTGGAGATATGTATCATATTGCGAAAAATGTCGGATACAAATCAGAATTTGCTGGAGCCACGTTCTCTCCCGATGGTCAGGTGTTGTTTGTCAATATTCAAGGCCCTGGGCTTACCCTAGCTATAACAGGACCCTGGGGAGAAAGAGTTATTGCTTAGCTATATGGCTCAAGTTCGATGAACTAAGATAAACGAGAAAGTGACTTGGCTTTATTCTGGTAAAGGTTGAAAATCATCCGAAATATGACTGTGGTTTTCAACCTTTTCTTTCCTCTTGCTATTTTCAAGGGTAAAACATTAATCAGGGCGAATTTCCTGAACCGTAGCGTATAAACTACGTTATATTCCTAGAATTCTTTCAAATATTTCTGAAATCTTTGATAGATAATTCATGGAAAACGTTAATATTTGTACATGCCTAGTATATCAGTAGATACAAGTACTGCACTAACATATATATATCATCAATGTCTCAGGCAGAATTGGGCTTTTGCTTCTTTTCGCCTTCCAGGCCACTATGAGCCTTCTACTTATATTCAACAGAAACCTGATTCTGCCGTATTTCAGGGATTCCCAGAAAAAAACGGCTTTGTATTTGCGCCATTTGATCCAACAGGAAAACACAAACGCATTGGAGTGATCCCGGATCTCATTATCAAAGGCTGGCAGCACGAGGATGTCAATAACCTGTTTCCCTATTCGCTAAACGGATACAAGCTCAAACTGAAATCTTATGTTTATCCCGGAATTCATAAAGCTACCTATCTCAACCGGATCGAACGGCTGGTCAGACTTATAGGTGCTGAAGAGGATCTGCAAAAAGTGGTACTATCAAGGCCCATACACCTTGAGTTGAATCACAAACTCGATATATATGAGATATACTACCAGTTGTCTAGGGTATATCCTGATGCTTTTGTATATGTTTTTTACCATCCCGCTTCGGGACTTTGGATAGGTGCTACACCTGAACGCCTCATACGTATCAATCAAAGACAGGCCGAAATAGTATCGCTGGCGGGTACGCAGGTGTCAGGAGATCAGAAGCTGTGGAGAAATAAGGAAAACCACGAGCAGGCAATTGTTACGAAGTATATACAGGAAATACTCCACAAATACCATGCGAGTGATATACGCTTATCTGGTCCATACACCTGTAATGCCGGTAGTGTACAACATCTGAAAACAGAGTTATCTGCTTACATACCCGATCAAAATACTATACAATCATTAATCGAAGATCTGCATCCTACTCCTGCCGTTTGTGGATATCCTCAATCCGCCGCGTTGGAATGGATCAGACAGGAAGAGGGATATGACCGGAGCTATTACACCGGATATTTAGGGGTATTTGAGGGTACTGATCGTATGGATCTTTATGTGAACCTGCGTTGTATGCAATTGTTTGACAAGGCTGTGGCCTTGTACGTGGGAGGCGGCATCACACGTGAGTCCCAACCTCAGGAGGAATGGGATGAGACAGAGGAGAAGTCAAAAACATTGCTATCAGTCCTGGAAAATTTTCTCTAGGCTTTGTAAAGCCGTCTTTCAGAAATACTTTTACAGGCTTAAAGGGAGTGCTTTATGGGTATAATTCAGTCTGATAAGCGTATTATCCAGAATCTGGTAATTTTATGTGTGAAACAGGGTATACAGTCGGTAATCATTACACCTGGTTCGAGGAATGCACCGCTGGCTATATCATTCCATGAGTATTCGAATGTAGATTGCCTAAGTATAGCAGATGAACGCAGTGCTGCGTTTTTTGCATTGGGACTTTCTTGTGCTTCGGAAAAGCCTGTCGCGCTCTGCTGTACTTCTGGTACAGCTTTGCTGAATTACTATCCCGCTGTAACGGAAGCTTTTTACCAAAGGATACCTTTACTAATACTTTCTGCCGATCGTTCTCCTGAAAAAATCGATCAGCAGGATGGACAGACCATTCGTCAGGTTTCTTCCCTAGATCAACACGTGCGTAGATCTGTAAGTTTAACCCTGGATCAAGGCGATGAAAAATGGATAGCTTACAACCGCCGGTTGATCAGTGATGCGTTGATCAGTCTGTCATTTCCCATAACTGGTCCCGTACATATCAACATTCCCCTGCGTGAACCGCTCTATGAAGTCGTAGAAATGGAGGATTATGAGGTAAAACCGCTCAGGTTATTTTCTGCTCCTGCTCAACTCGAACAGGCTCAATGGGATCAATTGGCTCAAATATGGGACAAGGCGAACCGGGTGATGATTCTCATGGGGATGGATGTCCCAGATATACACAAAGACCGGGCGTGTGAAGGACTGGAAACTTTTGGTCAGGTAGTCGTTTTTTCTGAAACTACTTCTAACCTGACCCAAGGAGGAGATGTACACATAGACAGGGTGCTGGCTTCTATCTCTGAAGACGAATTTGAAGCACTATGCCCTGACTTGATTATCACTACTGGAGGAGGGTTGATCTCCAAAAAGATCAAGCAATGGCTCAGAAAATACACTCCAGCACACCACTGGCATGTCAATGAAGGTGGAGAGATCGTAGATACCTATCAGGTACTATCAGCCGTTGTCGATATGCATCCTGGCAGGTTTCTTGAAGTACTGGCACAAAAGATGAAGCCTAGACAATCGTTGTATAAAATCAGTTGGGCAGAACTGGAGATGAAGGCAGCTTACAGACACCAGGAGTTTTTAAAGAAATGTCCGTTTTCAGATTTGAAAGTCTTTTCTATTTTGGAAACAGAGAGTCAGGCCTATGAGTATGACCTGCATGTAGGCAATAGTTCTGCTGTCAGGTATCTACAGCTATTTGACTTTCCGCAAGTGAGATATCACCACTGCAACCGAGGTACTAGCGGTATAGATGGATCTTCTTCTACAGCAGTAGGTTATGCTTATCATACAGGTGTATTGACCCTGTTGATCACAGGTGATGTGAGCTTTTTTTACGATGTCAATGCCTGGTGGAATAATTATCTCTCACCCCATCTTAGGGTGATTATGATTAATAATGGAGGCGGAAATATTTTCCGGCTCATAGACGGACCATCTCGGGGAGGAGCACTGGACCCCTTTCAGGAAACCCCTCATAGACTCACTTCGGAAGGAATTTGCAGAACTTTTAATCTTTCTTATAGTTTTGTGGACAATGAATCGGATTTTAAGGCCTCGCTAACACACTTTTTTGAAACTTCAGAGCGTCCGAAGTTATTGGAAGTTAAAACGCCAGGATTGGAGAATCCGAAAATCTGGAAATCATATTTTAACTATCTTACACATGGCAACACAACGTAACTGGGAACCTATCAAGGAATACAAGGATATCTTGTTTGAATACTTCGAAGGGATCGCCAAAATTACCATCAACCGCCCCCGGGTTTATAATGCTTTCAGGCCGGAGACCAATATAGAGATGATCGATGCAGTCGATATCGCTCGCGAGCGGCAAGATATTGGAGTGGTTGTGCTTACAGGAACTGGAGATAAGGCTTTTTGCTCAGGTGGGGATCAAAATGTAAAGGGGATCGGAGGATACGTGGGAGAAGATGGTGTCCCAAGGTTGAATGTACTGGATCTACACAAGAGAATTCGCTCACTCCCCAAGCCTGTCATCGCAATGGTCAATGGATATGCTATAGGAGGAGGACATGTACTTCACGTAGTATGTGATCTTTCGATAGCATCAGAGAATGCTATTTTTGGTCAGACAGGGCCTAAGGTGGGAAGTTTTGATGCAGGCTTTGGTTCTTCATACCTCGCCAGGCATGTAGGGCAGAAAAAAGCCAGGGAAATCTGGTTCTTATGCCGTCAGTATAGTGCCCATGAGGCTGAAAAGATGGGTATGGTCAATACAGTTGTTCCTCTTGATCAACTCGAAGATGAGGTAGTGGACTGGTGCAAAACGATTATGCAACGCAGTCCACTGGCAATACGCATGATTAAGCGTGGATTGAATGCCGAACTCGACGGCCAAACCGGGATCATGGAATTTGCCGGTGATGCTACCTTAATGTATTACCTGATGGAGGAAGCCCAGGAAGGGAAAAATGCTTTTCTGGAAAAGCGTGATCCGGATTTTCAGAAGTATCCCAAATTCCCTTGAGAATTGTACATATTTCTAATATACCTGCATTTATTCACATATTTTGATGTTAGAAGATAACATTATAGCATTCAATTGACCAAGGACATTTGAATTATTAGCTTGCTAATTGAGATTTATCTACATGAATAAAACCCGTGTTTGGATTGAGGCTTTCAGATTGAGAACACTACCGTTGGCTTTGTCGTGCATTTTGCTAGGCAATTTACTGGCTATTAGCCATGGTTACTTCAAGGTTTGGGTCTTGATCCTATCCATCACTACTACGTTATTTATCCAGATTCTTTCCAACCTTGCCAATGACTATGGAGATGGTGTCAAAGGGACAGATAACGAGCGTATTGGACCTCGAAGAGCTGTACAAAGTGGCATGATCAGTTCCAGCGAAATGCGTACCGGGATGATTATTTTCACGATCCTTACATTGGTATCTGGCGTAGCACTTACCAGGACTGGCACTCGTGATTTATCATTTGATTATCTGCTTTTCTTTATTGTCCTGGGGATCGTAGCCATTGTTGCAGCTATCAAATATACAGTGGGAAAAAGTGCCTATGGCTACTACGGTTTGGGAGATCTGTTTGTATTTATATTTTTCGGCATTGTGGGTGTGGGAGGATCATATTTTCTGCAGGCAAACACGATCAACTGGCAGATTTTACTTCCTGCATCGTCAATAGGTATGCTCAGTGTGGGCGTACTCAATCTGAATAACATGCGGGATATTGTTACAGACTTTAAAGCAGGTAAACATACGCTTGTCGTCAAAATGGGATTGAGTAATGCCAAACGCTATCATGGTATATTGCTGTTGGGAGCTGTGGTACTGGCATTGATATATGTAGAACTCAATCCTGGTTCACCCTGGAAATGGATATTTATAGTCAGTATTTTACCAATTTTTATCAATATTCGAAAAGTGTTGCGGATTCACGAACCCCGGTCATTTGATCCTTTACTCAAGCAACTTGCAATTGGTACTTTGTTGTTTTCCCTTACATTTGGAATCGGGCAAATTATATGAGTAAAATAGCAGAAAAACTTGACCACACAGCCTGGCGCAGGTATTCTATGTGGAAATATTGATGAATTTTTACTGCAATTGCTGAGTTGTACGGGATATTTTGCACATACCCATTTGAGAAGTCAGGTCAGAACTTAGCATCAATTGATTGAGAAACATGAATATATCCTGGAATCAATATTCGTTGATATTTAAACAGCCCAGTGGGACTTCCCGGGGGGTAATGGTAGCGAAGGATTCTTATTTTTTGGTATTAAATGATAAAGGGAAACAGGCTATCGGAGAATGTGGCATACTGAAGGGTTTGAGTTGGGATGATCGTCCAGATTATGAACAAAAGCTTGAACAGGTATGTCAGGAGATTGGGGATGGAAAAGACTGGAAAAGTCTCTACGATGAGCTATCTGAATGGCCGTCGATTCAGGGTGGATTGGAAATGGCATTCTTAGACCTACATGCCCGCGAACCTTTTATCCTGTATCCCTCGGCATTTACGGATGGCACAGATCGGCAGAAGATCAATGGTTTAATCTGGATGGGTGATAGGGAGTTTATGCTGAAACAGGTAAAAGAACGGTTGGAGCAAGGGTTTGACTGTATAAAAATGAAAATTGGAGCCATTGATTTTGAGGAGGAGCTTAACATTCTGAAGGCTATCAGAAAGGATTACAATGCACAGGATATCGAGCTGAGGGTAGATGCCAATGGCGCTTTTCATCCGGATGAAGCTCTGGAAAAGCTGAAACGCCTGTCGGAATATGAGCTGAATTCTATTGAGCAACCTATTAAGCCTCGTCAGTGGGATGTAATGGCAAGCCTTTGTGAGCACTCTCCTATCCCCATAGCCCTGGATGAGGAGCTGATAGGTATTGTGCAGGAGGCTGACAAGCAGAAAGTCTTACAACATATACAACCTCAGTATATCATTCTCAAGCCTAGCTTGATCGGCGGGTTTGCGGGTAGTGAATCCTGGATCAGGCTTGCTGGCGACCTGAATTTTAACTGGTGGGTCACATCTGCGCTTGAAAGCAATATCGGTCTGAATGCCATTGCACAATGGACTTATACCCTAGGCAATTCCATGCCGCAAGGTCTGGGCACAGGTAGCCTTTACACCAATAATTTTCTCTCTCCCCTATATATCCGGTCAGGTCAGATCGGGTATGACCCTCAGAATACATGGGAGGTTCAATTTCCTAAAAACTAAATGATCATGTCTAAGTCTTCCAGCTTTATACACATACCTTTTCATCAATGGACGGATGAGCAGTTGGTCAAATGGTGCTATCAGCAGCTGGATCAGGATATCCCGGCATGGAGAGCTGTCGTGTGCCGCTTTTTGCTGGACTGGACCGGGTCGGATGATACGATCAGGGCTCATACTTCAGGCTCCACAGGCGACCCCAAACCCATCATGCTGAAGAAGTCCAGTATGATCGCTAGTGCCAGGGCTACAGGTGCTTACCTGGATTTGACAGCCGGAGACCGGGCGCTGCTGTGCCTGGCAGAGCAGTACATTGCCGGGAAGATGATGCTGGTAAGAGCTCATGTTCTTCAATTGGATCTCATCGTGGTGGAACCCAAGTCCAGACCTTTGGAGGGGTTGGATAGGTCTTTTGACTTTGTGGCTATGGTCCCCAATCAGGTTTATCAATCCCTGAGCCAGCTACATCGCATCCATAAGCTAATCATTGGAGGTGGGCCCATATCTGCACAGCTTGCCACATCGCTGAGAAATCTGCCGGGAGCGATATTTCATACCTATGGAATGACCGAGACCATTACACATGTAGCGATGAAGCAACTTAATGGAAAAATGCCTGATCCGTATTTTCATGCATTGCCATTGATTCGTTTTTTCACCGATGAGCGAGGTTGTCTGGTGATTGATGCACCGAGAATCTCCAAAGATCCAGTTTCAACTAATGACCTGGTCGAGTTAAAAGATAAAAGTACATTCAAATGGCTGGGGAGATATGATCACGTGATCATTTCGGGGGGAATCAAGCTGATCCCAGAAAAGCTGGAGCAAAAAATTGCTCATCTGTTCAGGCAGCGATTTTTTATTGCAGGTGTACCTGATGAAGAACTGGGGCAAAAGGCCATTCTGGTGCTCGAAGATCCCGATGTGTCTGATAATTCGGGTATCGGGACAAGCCCCGATGTGTCTGATAATTCGGGTATCGGGACAAGCCCCGATG
>CAYXVE010000039.1:10208-49388 GCA_964468435.1 uncultured Bacteroidia bacterium
ACAAGCCCCGATGTGTCTGATAATTCGGGAATCGGGACAAGCCCCGATGTGTCTGATAATTCGGGAATCGGGACAAGCCCCGATGTGTCTGATAATTCGGGAATCGGGACAAGCCCCGATGTGTCTGGACAACTGGAAAAGGATCTGATGCGCGAAATGCGGTATTTACTACCGCGTCATCAGGTCCCCAAAGAGATCTACAGGGTCAGGAAATTCGAAGAGACGGGTTCGGGAAAGATTAAAAGGACAGAAACCTTGAAATACTTATGATAAAACAGGAAGTTGAATCCTAGTGGGATAACAAGTATTTTAAAAGCTCAAATTGAGCCAATGAATCAAATTTCAACAAAGCGTATAGCTTTTCACCGTTCGATCTACATGTTTGCCCTGATATCAGCCGGAGAAGCCATATTTCTCCTGCCTTTTGTGCTTCCCCGTATATTCCGACCTACAGTACTGGATGTATTCGGATTGACTAATCTGCAATTGGGCACGGCGTTTTCGGTATATGGTTTTGTGGCACTGGGAGCATATTTTCTGGGGGGACCCCTGGCAGACCGCTTTCCGGCCCGAAAGCTGATCGCTATGGCATTAGTAGCTACTTCTTTGGGAGGAATTGTCCTGGCGTTGATTCCATCCCTGGGTACCCTAACTTTGCTATATGGTTTTTGGGGAATGACTACCATCCTGCTATTATGGGCTGCTATGATACGGGCTACGCGCATCTGGGGAGGTGTACGTGCTCAAGGTAGGGCTTATGGTATTCTGGATAGTGGTAGGGGCGTATTTGCAGCAATACTAGCCTCTATTTCTGTATGGTTATTTGCGGCAGTTCTGCCAGCAGAAGTCAGTGATGCTACCCTAGGAGAACGTACCATTGCCCTGGTGCGTATCATATGGATATTTGCCGGACTTACCTTTCTGGCTGCTATACTGGTTTGGTTTGGCATCCCTGAGCCAAAAAGGCATCAATCATCAGCAAAAACCCATGTATTTTCTTTGAAAGATATCAGAAAAGTAATGCTGATGCCAGCCGTCTGGCTACAGGCCATCATTATCGTGTGTGCTTATGTAGGTTACAAATCGACAGATATGTTTTCTCTCTTTGCCCGGGATGTCTATAGTTACAACGATGTGGAGGCAGCACAGATCGGAACCCTCGCTTTTTGGATGAGGCCAATTGCAGCAATAGGTGCTGGACTCATTGCAGACCGGATTTCATCATCGAGGATGATCATGTTGGGATTTGGTTGTATGATCGTTAGCGGGTTGTGTTTTGCTATGGGAATATTGGAACCTGGTCTGCATATGCTGCTGAGTTTGTTGGTTATTACGACAAGTGTCGGTATTTACGCTGTAAGAGGGGTGTATTTTGCTGTATTTGAGGAAGCAAATATACCGCTGGCACTTACGGGGAGTGCAGCGGGTATTGTTTCCGTAGTGGGATTTACTCCCGATATTTTTATGGGTCCCCTTACAGGAGTTTTGCTGGATAAAAATCCTGGAGAATTAGGGCATCAGTATGTGTTTGGAGTTCTGTCTGTATTTGCCCTTTTGGGTTTTATTGCTTCTTATGTGTTTTTCAGAATATGTCGCAATAACGATAAGGGTCAGAATCGTGTTGTAAATATGATCAACGGAGATTACAACTAGCCAACTCATGCATCTTCACTGATTTCAATGCTTGTATCATTCAATGAAATAGGTCATTTCATTATTCACCTTTAGTGGTCCTATTCATCAGGTATTGATCAATTTGTGCCTGTAGGTAATATGAATTATTTAGGCATAAATCAACACAGCTCGTTGATCACGTAATGGATATATACTGACTCCCTGAATTTCTCATAACGAAATTCTGCTCCCCTTGACTGGACAGCGCGTGGCACAAGAGGGGCTGCCGATAGGCCGAGGGGGGTAGTGAGAATAATCTTCTGTCAGATGAAAGTCTATAGAATGGCCATTTGACTCATCCAATATGTTGTATAACAAGATCAATAATATTGTCGCACTACCTGGTAATTACCTGGAAAATGAAATAAATAATCTTAGCCATAACTTTTGTGTTGCCCACAAGGCTACAGACTATCCTGGACTAGAAATTATTTCACCATTTAGAAGGGGCTGTTATGATACATTTTAGCTAAAAATCTAAATTTCTACGGTCATTAAGTAACCTTATGATGTCAAAAAAGGTACAATTAAGTGTATGGACTTTGAAGAACATGGCATAGAATCTACATTTTTCCCTCCCGTCTATTTAGTAAATAGATACCAGGTATCTGATTTCTCAGAATGATGATTCACCAGAATACATACTCTTCCATTTATATCAATTCTTAAACTAAATATATCATTATGAACACCAAGACTTTTAAAAAATTAGGATTTACCGGTGACGAAACTGTTGAAATAGTCAAACATTTAAATCACTTACTGGCCAATTATCATGTGCATTACCAGAAAATGAGAAATTTTCACTGGAATGTAAGAGGGAGAGATTTTTTTGAACTTCACGAGCTATTTGAAGAACTCTATGATCGCGCCAAAGAGCACATAGACGAGGTTGCAGAGCGTGTCAAGGTTTTTGGACAAACACCCGTAAGTACTTTGAGAGAATATCTGGAAATGGCAGAGATCCAGGAAGTAGGATCTGATATGTCAGCAGAGATGATGGTCAAAGAGACGTTGAATGACTTTGAAATACTGCTATCATTCATGGTCAATGTAGCTGATGCCGCGATTGATGTAGGTGATGTAGGCACAGAAGACATGATCAACACGTTTATTAAGAAAATGGAGAAGACACATTGGATGTTTCATAGCTGGATGAATGAAAAGCAAAGTATTCCAGCGTCTTGAAGATGACTATTGCAAGTCAAACCTTTCTCCGTTTAGGAGTACAGTATAAGGTTGCTGGACGGCTTCAGCTTCCCTGACAAAATCTTCCGGATTAGCAGTATTGAAGGTAAACATATCATAGTGGCAGGGGATTACCCTGCCAGCTTTTAGGTTCCTTCCGAGTAAAGCGGCTTCATGAGGGCCAAAGTTGCCAGCTACTTTTCTTTCTGGTTTGTTGCCATTAATAGGAAGTAAGGCTATATCTAGGTCAAAATCCTTGAGCCAGGACTCCAATCCTTCATACCATAGTGTATCGCCACTGTGATATAAGGTCCATTTCCCAAACTGAATGACATAACCCAGAAATTTATAGTGTCCTTTTTCGTCCTGTTCCAGTTCGTTGTGAGCAGCGGGAATAGGGTAAAAGGTAAAATCTTTGATTTTTAATGACTGACCTGCATCAATTCCCACGGGGAAATGGTGAGGCATATGGATGCGTTCAGCTGCAAATACGCGGTTGGCTTCCGGGGTTATCAGGGTAATGCCGGGATTGATATGGATCAGGGGTATTAGGGTCTCACCGTCGAGGTGATCCGTATGATTGTGGCTGGATGTGACGATGTCGATGAAGTTCAGTGCTTCGGGGGCTACCACCCGGCTGGTCATCCGTATATGAGGTTTTTCAGTATGTATATATTTTTGAGTCAGGGAATCTGACAGATAAGGGTCAATGAGTAGGTGTCTATGGTTCCATTTGATGAGGTAGCCACTTTGACCCAGCCACCAGAGAGTGGCTTTGTGTGGGGAAGTGGGAGCCGAGTGTACATCTTCCAGAAAAGCCTCGTCTTGCAGGAAAGGTTGTTTCATAATTTTGATCTTACTTCCCGGGCGCCTGCTACCATGTTTTGCAGCTTTTGTCTGGCTGCCCAGCGAGCGGTCTGACTCAGTCCACAATCCGGAGCTACAGAGAGTTGATCAGCTGAGACATATTTTAGGCATAGGTTGATGCGTTCTACAATGTCCTGGATAGATTCGATGTAGTAGCTTTTTACATCGATAATTCCCACAGCTACGTGTTTGTATTGGGCGATTTGCGCAACCATCTCGATTTCTGCAAATTCACGATTGGCCATTTCCAGGTGAATTTCATCGACTTTGAAGTCGAGAAAATCGGGGAACATGGGTGCGATTTTGCGGTAACCTACAGCCCTACCTTTGTAATTGCCAAAGCAGAGGTGGGTCGATAGGCGGCAATTGCCCACGATAGGTTCTATCGTACGGTTGAATATATCAACGAAACGCTTTGTGTTTTCTTTGTAGGCATAACAACTCATAGAGGGCTCATCTACTGTGATTTCCTTACATCCCGCGTTGACCAGATCGATAAGTTCCTGCCTGACAAAAGGGATCAGGGCTTCTGTGATAGCGTATCGGTCTGGATACTGTTTGTTAGGGATCAGCCTACCGCTGAGGGTAAATGGGCCGGGTACGCTGGCCTTCAGGGTAGGTCCTTTAGGTGCTAGCCCTCTGAGTCGCTGATATTCATCGACTACACCTAATCCAAAAGGTGCAGAGAGTTCTTCTTCAATAGCGTATTTCCCCCGTTGATCATGTGCTTGAGGTCCCCATTTTCTAGGAACAATGGCGTTGTTTGAAATTCCCTCAATATAACCATAGAAGGATAGGTTGAAGTCAAGGCGGGTTTGTTCGCCATCAGTAATAACATCCAGTCCTGCAGCTACCTGATCGTGTATAGCTGCGATGACAGCATCGGATTGCATTTCATTGATGTCATTTTCCCCAAACTGGTCGAGGTGTAAAGAAGCATACTCCAACCAGCCCGGGAAAGGATAACTACCGATTACGGTAGTTCTAATAGGTGGAATCATATATACTTATAGTTCTCTGATCTTGATATTCCTGAAGGCTACTGCATCTCCGTGGTCCTGAAGGGCGATATGCCCACTTTTGGACTGGCCGTATTCTGGCATATCTGCGAATTTGGTTTCACTGACCATTTGTTCCCATTCGTCGGTCCAAAGCTCGTAGGATACGACCTGCACGTCATTAAGCCAGTGTTCTACCTGACCATTATTGATGATGATTTTGGCGGTATTAAATTCTCCTGCAGGTTTGACAGCCAGCGTATCTGGTGCGTGAAGGGCATAGTTGGCGCCTGACTTCTGGGCATCCTGAAGATCAGAGGGATAATTTTTATCATCGATAATCTGGTATTCGGGACCTGTTTCGTAGGGTGCACCGTATTCTTCTGCTTCCTGTACCAAATAGATGACACCACTATTGCCTTCGGAAGCAACACGCCACTCAAATGATAGCTCAAAGTTTTCGTAGGTTCCATTGGTGACAATATCACCACTCCCCCCTTCAGTCATGAGTAAACCGTCAACGATTTCCCATCCTTCGACACTTTCCTGTTTGAAGTTGTGCCATCCAGAAGTTGTCTGTCCATCAAATAGCAAGGTCCAGCCAGCATCGGCCTCTTCCTTAGTCAGCATATTCATGGCTGAAGAAGTCTCAGCAACTGTTTCAACAGATTCGGCTGATGTCTCCTCTTCCTGCTGAGCTGATGGTTGGCAGGCATGTAGAGCTACCATTGCTACGATCAATAAAGATAGATATTTCATAGGTATGTTGATTGTGTTGGATTATTCGAAGCTAGACAAAAAAACCAAATAAATCCATTTCAATATAAATTATTGCTGTTTTTCCCCTACATGCTCATACAATTTGGCTATGCGGTGGGCATGTTCGTCATAGGCACTTTCAAACAATTCCCGTGCTTTGTCTGGCCCTACAACGGAAGCTGCTGTAAGCACTTTGGGAGGTTTTCCCATCCGAGTGAGTCGCTCAGCGACTTCAGCTTTGATGCAGTTGACGATGGCTGCTCCACCTATGGTAGAGCCTGGGGATACAGGGGTCTCCAGACCTTCGATGTATACAATGGAGTCGCCTACCGGAGCGCCTGTGTCAAGAACGAGATCAGAGAAGTCGCTGAGTTTTTTTCCATCTGCTCTTTTGCTCGAACTTTTTTCAGAATGTTGCTGTGAAATCAGCCCTACAACCTTGATTCCTGCCAGCTGAAAACACTCAGCCATTTCTACCGGAACCAGATTGGTGCCACTAGAGGAGATGACAAGTGCGGAATCGGCACTACTAAGGTCGAAGTTCCTCAGGATACGGGCTGCAAAGCCACTCACGTTTTCCAGGAACATAGCCTGACGTTGTCCATTGGCACCTACTACGAGGTTATGGAACGTAAGAGATAGCTCCACAATGGGGTTAAATCCCGGGAAAGAGCCATAACGCGGCCACATTTCTTCTACCATCATGCGGCTATGCCCTGAGCCAAAGACATGGACCATGCGTCCCTGGGCAATTGTGGAGGCAAACCAGTCTGCTGCCTGTTGAATCTCCGGTGTCTGGCTTTCTACCCTATCAATGATGCTCTTACAATGAGATAGATATTGTTGAATAGGAGTCATGTATGTTGGCTTTTTAGATGAGTTTTAAAAGCGTATGCAGCAGCACCGGCAGCTCCTGCCAGATCGTCGAACTGGGCCTTGCGGATGTCAACCTGTTGCCCTGTCGGGCGCCACTCAAAGATATCCATGAAGGCCTGCACAGGCCCAAATAGATCGGAACCAGCCTGGCTGATCCCCCCTCCTAGTAGGATACATTCGGGAGAGAGCAGATTGCTGATAGAAGCCAGGCACACAGCCAGGGCTTTGACAGATTTCATCCAAGCATATACAGCTACAGGTTCTCCTTTTCTATAAGCCTCAACCAGTTCGCGGGTATTCTGATACTTTCCGTAGGTACGTTGAGAAACGGTCAAATTTCCAATTGCCAGCTCAATACTTCCGGGCATGTTGGTATCATCAGCCCAGGGCATTGCCGCATCTACACTCATGTGTCCCACATGTCCAGCTTTCTGAAAAAAGCCCTGATACAGCTCGCCTTCAATCAGTACACCACCACCAACCCCAGTACCCAGCGTGAGTAAGACCAGGTTTTGGTATTCCTTTCCTGCACCAAATTCACTTTCGGCAATTAATGCTGCTACGGCATCATTGAGTACAGGCAAATGCTTCACTCCGATGTGTTCTGCCCATACAAAACCCTCAAGGCCTTCCAATCTGCCCGGCATGGAGGCAATATAGGTATTATGTCCGTCAGGTACGCCAGGAGCTGCCAAACCAATGATTTCAATTTCCTGGTGAATTTCCGCCTGCAGCTGATCTATGCCATAGCGTATGGCAGTTTTCCAGGGAGTAGCATCATCATGATCATCTGTGGGTACTTTCATGGATTTCAGAATATCTCCTTTCTTCGAGATGAGGACCATTTTGATATTTGTACCTCCCAGGTCAATTCCAATGGCATATTGAGAGTCAGACATATTAATGCTTAGTTAGTAGCTCGTAGAAATAGATAAAGCTGTAAGCTTATGATTATACTTTGGATGCCTGAAACGAGTAGTTAGGGGGAGCAGCTACTCCCTTTTGTCAACCTATTTCAGCTATGTTCATTCTGCGAACTACGATCTGTCGGCCAATTTACACAGTAATATGCTGTAATAACAAATGTAATTTTAGGGATCAGGTAGGGTATTGACCTTCACTGAGATGCCATCCTCCATCAACGGCTATGACCTGTCCGGTGGTAAATGCGCTTTGATCAGACATGAAGTAACATGCCAGTCCGTCCAGGTCCCGAGGATGACCGATCCGTCCTTGATCCAGCGGTTGTTTGGTTCTGATAAAGGCCATGATTTCGGCGTCCTGGGCTGCCCGCTGTGACATTGGTGTCTCAATGAGGCCTGGAGCCATGACATTGATACGTATGTTGTAGGGTGCGTAGTAGGCTGCAATGGCCTGAGAGAAACCGATAATGGCAGATTTGGCTGTTGCGTAGGCATGAGTTGTGAAATATTTGGGAGAAGGGGAATAACCTAGTACGGAACCTGTATTAAGGATTGTTCCGGGGCTTTGTTGATCTATGAATGCTCTGACTGCGGCGCGATTGGAGAGCATAATAGAAGACAGGTTTAAATCCAACGTTGCCTGCCATCCTTCCAGGCTCATCTCATGCAGGGGGCCATCGCCCATCCCTCTGCCGCTACCACCGGCAACATGATAGAGTCCATGTAAAGCTCCCAGTTGCCCCTTGCAAAGCTTGATAGCCTTTTGGGCTGTGAGTTCTGATCGAGCATCTCCGGTTATGGCCAGACCATTTTTTCCCAACTTATTGCTTGCCTCCTGTGTAGTTGTTTCCTCTTTACCTACTACCACCACCTTTGCCCCAGCCTGGATAAATGCCAGCGCTGCAGACCATCCAATTCCGGTGGTTCCACCTATGATTACTATATTTTTGTTGTGTAGCATTATTTGTTGTACGAATACCAGTTGTTCATGCTTGATCTTGATGGGTTAACCCACAGTTATTTTTTCAGTTATATCTCCTGTTTCTTTGTTTTTCAGGATAACTTTGGTGCGACCATCTGGCAGTTTTTCTTCCTTGATCAGATGATGATCTTGGTCGTAATCCACCAGGTATTTTCTGGATTCGGCAGCTTTATCTCCCCGCCATATTTCCAGTTCTACGGGTTCCCATTTTTTAGAATGAGCTGACCGGTAACAAGCATCCATGATGGCATTGACGACATAACCATCGTAGAAGGTTTCCAGGGGTTCTTTTCCCTGATCCATTGCCTCAAACATATCTGTAAACATATGTACATATCCTAGCGCATGCGCTTCATCACCCACAGGAAATAGCCATCCGGTTTCATTTTCTGCTTTCTCGGCGACATAACCACCCTGACCTATGTTGGTAAACATTTCAAATCCAGTACGCAGGAAATGGTCCAGCCGGATCGTGCCTTCTACCCCTGCTACTTCATCGCGAAGGTCCATGCCACCGCGATAGTTCCAGCTCACCTCAAACTGGCTGATGGCTCCACTGGCATATTTTACTAATCCGATAGCATGATCTTCTGCGTCGATGGGTTTGACTTGTGTCGCTGCCCAGCACATAACTTCCAGGGGTTTTACCTGTTTTCCGATGAAATTACGACCAATTTCAATACAATGGCAACCCATATCAATGATCGCACCTCCACCTGACCTTTTTGCATTCCAGAACCAGTCGCTGTGAGGACCCGGATGAGCTTCTCTGGAGCGGGTCCAGAGTACATCGCCCAGGGCACCATTGCGGACTGCCTGAGCAGCTTTAAGGGTTTTAGGACAGTAAACAAGATCTTCCAGGTAACCTCCCAATACTCCTGCTTTTTCAACAGCTTCCAGCATCCTTTTGGCCTCACTGGCATTTCGCCCTAATGGTTTGGTACACAGAATATGTTTTCCCGCTTCGGCAGCCATGAGGGCTGCCTTCATGTGGAGGTCATTGGGGAGACCTATCACCACAGTGTCGGTATCAGGATCTTCGATCGCCTTTTTCATGTCAGTATATCCCTGGGGAATATTCCATTGACTGGTAAAGGCTTTGAGCCTTTCGGCTGAGCGGGAATACACAGCATGCACCTGATCTATCCTGCGCTGGTTGTGCAGGGTCATGGTATAGAAATTACCGATAAAGCCGGTTCCCAGTAGGGTTATTCGATGCGATTGTTGGTTCATAGTAGTTGGTTTTTAACAACAAATGATAGCGCACAGACCATAATGATAGACCACGGGATCAAGACCACAGACCACAGCGTCTAGGTGGCTAAATAGATATGATTCCATGGTGGAAGGGACGTTTTTTTCGGCTTTACGAAGTCTGTTCTTCGATGGAAGATATCTAAATTGTGAGATAATTAAAATGATGGTATTAAAATTTCACTATTTTAGAGGCTGTTTCTGAATACTAACATACATCAACGCTAATTTAGTCGCCGTTTATGCAAGCATTTCACGATATATTAAAGGTTATCAATGGATATCTGGGAGGTCATCCATGGTTTGTATTTTTCCTTTTGGGGGTAGGGGTATTTTATACTATTTATCTGAGATTTCCTCAAATTAGGTATTTCGGGCATGCGTGGAAAGTAGTCACCGGGAAATTTGATCGGAAGGGAGATGTGGGAGATACCTCGCATTTTCAGGCTTTGACTACGGCGTTATCTGGAACGGTAGGTACGGGTAATATAGGGGGGGTAGCATTTGCCATTTTCCTGGGAGGTCCTGCTGCGCTATTCTGGATGCTGGTAACGGCTGTACTGGGGATGACGACCAAATTTGTGGAAGTAACCTTATCCCATAAGTATCGTGAGCAGGCAGAAGATGGATCGATAGCTGGAGGACCGATGTACTATATGAAAAATAAGCTACAGATGCGTTGGATGGCAGCTATTTTTGCAGGAGCGACAGTCCTCTCTTCATTTGGCACGGGTAACCTGCCACAGATCAATAATATTGCTGCCTCTGTTAAAGCTACCTTTGGGATCAATGAAATGATTACAGGAGCGATCCTGGCTGTATTGCTGGGATTGGTCATCGTTGGAGGTATCAAACGCATAGCCAGTGTAACTTCGCGGCTGGTTCCCTCTATGGCGTTGCTATATTTTATTGGGGCGATCAGTGTGATTCTATACAACTTCGAAAATATTGGCCCTTCTATTGCGGCCATATTTGGGGATATCTTTACCGGCTCTGCTGCTAAAGGTGGCTTTTTGGGCGCTACGATTGCCTTTGCATTTAACAGAGGAGTCAATCGTGGACTATTTTCCAATGAGGCAGGTCAGGGATCTGCACCCATTGCCCACGCAGCAGCACGGGCGCATGAGCCTGTATCGGAGGGTATTGTGGCGATTCTGGAACCCTTCATTGATACGATTATTATCTGTACCCTGACGGGATTAACGATCCTTTCATCAGGGGTATGGACGGAAAAGCATGAAAATGATTTTGCCTATGCAGAACTACAGATCCTGGCTGACATATACAGCGATCAGAATGAGAATCATAGGACTGCTGTGGGAGATCACATTATGAATCGTGAAACCTTGCCTGTATTTGATGGTGCATTGACTGTGAATCAGGGACAGATAGAGGATGATGTTACGCTTATACATGCCAGATCTATCGCAGAGAATGTAGTCGTACTGCAGAACGAAGAGCCTTTTACCGGGCAGATACCTGTATCAAACGGCATTGTCGTAGATGAAGGGGTTACTTTCCGGGGTAAGTCGTTGGTACATAGCGCGCCACTGACCACAATAGCATTTAACAAAGGCTTTTTTGGAGATTGGGGACAGTACATTGTCAGTATAGGGCTGTTGCTATTTGCTTTTTCGACAGCAATATCCTGGTCCTATTATGGTGACCGGGCCATGAATTATCTTTTTGGCTCCCAGTCGGTGATCTTTTACCGGATTATTTATGTAATAGGCTTTTTCCTGGCAGCATTTACAGATACGGCTATTATCTGGACGTTGTCGGAAATTGCCATTGTATTAATGACCGTTCCCAACCTGATAGGGATCTTGCTACTCAGTAAAGATATGAGAAAAACAGTGGCAGATTACTGGAGCGATTTTGAAACCGAATGGAAAAAAAAGTAACATATGGAGACAAGGGTGAGAAAAGTCACGGTATGTGCTGTGATTGATCAGTATTTGCAGCAGCCAGTTTATATTAGATTAATCAAAAATTAATAAAGGACCTTTTATGAATGCAAAAATAGAGGATATTATGGTAGCCAATGTGGTTACAACCGTGAAGCATAAGTCTTTAGGTCATGTACGGGATATTATGCGTAATCATCATATACAATGCGTGCCTGTCGTAGGTCCAGAAGATGAGGTAGAGGGAATCGTAACGGCTACTGACCTAATGAATGATGTCAAAGACAGCACTCCAGTCAGTCAGGTGATGAGCCAGAAAGTTCTGACCATACCGATGTACAAGGGGGTTCACATAGCTGCTAGAATGATGCGGAATCATCATGTACACCATTTGGTAGTAACACATGAAAAAAAAATTGTGGGAGTTATCAGTTCTTTTGATCTGTTGCAATTAGTGGAAGATCACAGATTTGTGTCCAAAAATGCTCCTTCGAGGTCGAAATAGATCGTAGTTACATAGCTGGTAGCTCGTTTGTATGAATAATGGCTGTAGAGAATTTCAATTTACAAACTACCAGCTACGATCTTTATTAACACATCAAAATCTCTCTTTCTGCTTTTATCCGGCAAAAAATATTGTAATTTTGCATAGAGGACAGGTGCAAATAAGACACAGGTAAAAATTACACATACTACTATGAATATTCGTCCATTGGGAAAAACTGGTGCAATTACAACAGAGGTGGGACTAGGATGTTGGCAATTTGGAGGAGACTGGGGAGAGATCAGCGAATCGCGCATTATGGATATCCTGGAAACAGCTATTATTGAGGGAATTCGTTTTTTTGATACAGCAGATATATATGGAAATGGTAAAAGTGAAGAGTATATTAGCAAGTTTTTGTCAAACTACGATGGCGAAGATAAAGTTTATGTAGCTACCAAGATAGGGAGAGATGCAGGGCTATACCCGAACCAATATACAAAGGATGCGGTTAGGAAGCGCATCGAAGATTCACTGAAAAGATTGCAGACAGATCAGTTGGATTTGGTACAATTGCACTGCATACCGATAGAAGTTATGCAGCAGGGAGAAATTTTTGATTGGTTGAGAGATTTTCAGTCTGAGAGACTAATCAGGGATTTTGGAGCCAGTGTAGAGTCTATGGAGGAGGCACAGGTATGTATGGAGGTGGACAAACTGGCATCCCTACAGATTATTTTCAATATCTTTCGTCAGAAGCCCATTGATATCCTGTTTGATGATGCCCAGAAGAAGGGGGTGGCTCTGATCGTGCGACTACCACTTGCCAGTGGTCTGCTTGCAGGTAAATTTACCCAAGATACCACATTTGAAGAACAAGATCACCGCAACTATAACAAGGATGGCGAGAAATTCAATGTTGGAGAAACCTTTGCAGGCTTGCCTTTTGAATGTGGAGTAGAACTATCCGAGCAACTTCGTTTTTATCTTCCTGCTACCATGACTATGGCGCAGTTTGCCCTGAGATGGATTCTGGATCACGATGCTGTATCGGTCGTTATTCCAGGTGCTACTCGTCCCGGGCAGGTCAGAGCCAATGCCAAAGCCTCAGAACTTCCTTCCCTCTCCCCGAAACTACATCAGCGCCTACGTAAATTTTACAACAGAATGGTCAAAGAGCACATTAGAGGCCCCTATTGAGGGAGTAAAATGAATTTCGCTTAATCGGGTATAAATGATAAATGTGTAACCTAACATCCATCTTGAATATCTCGAACATCCATCCTATATTTTCCCACCCAGTAAAGAACCTCAACATCTATATTTTCATCAAGGAGAAATCGAAACGGGTTGAGTTTCATACACGATGATTCCATTGCGATATAAACTTCATTTTTAGAAAATTTACTCGCATAAAGGATAGCTTTTTTACTAGCCTTGTTGTTAACAGTGGATGTTTATCTGCTATAGTCTCAATCGTACCACCTGTACCGAGCTATTCCATGATCAGTTCGATACTTATTCTAGTATTTCTAATAATGTGTTTACTATTTAGTATCTCTGGATTGGAAGATATCTTATGGTTACTCGTTATGATCAACCAGGGCAATGCATATGGCACTGGTTTGGCAGAGGCTTATAAAATGCACACATGACGTAATATTATGATCCCTGCTGTAGATACTGTACTTAAACGTCAGGGGAAAAGAGGCTATGCAGCCTTTGGGATGGTAGGCGCAACAACATAGCGCGGTGGGAGGATAAAGCGTTTGTACGAAGTAACGTCTGCAGGGTATCAGGTGTTAGGGGAGTAAGAGGAAGTCTACTTAGAGACCTCCTCTATTACTTTTATAGTGCAGGACTATGCTCTGCTCAAAGCCTATCCTTTTTGCATGGCTTTAGCCAGATCCACTTTAAACGCCTTTCTGAATTGTTCCTGATTATCATATTGAACATAGGGGACACCACGAGGAAGTTTGGGACCGGGCTTGGACGGATTTCCAATGGTGATCACGATGATAGGTCCGCCGGTACGATAATCACCTTGCCCATCGGGTCCAGCCTTGATATTGGAAGATTGCTTTTGTGCTCCGCTGCCAGAATTCTGAGCGTTTTTAATCGCATCGAGGACCGATTGATCGCCGGTTCCTTCAGCAAAGCCTTTTTGTGTAAACTGTTCTCCTTCTGTTTTAATTTCAGCTGTAGTGAAAGTAGAGCCATTTTCTCGCTCATGCTCACGTATTACAATGGTCTGATCCTGCCCAAAAGCAAACAAGTTCAGTAATAAGGTGAAAAGTACAACACTTAGTTTTTTCATGTGTAGATAAATTAAATAAATGAAGTTTAAGAATATAAACTTAGCCAACTAACATAAAAATAATCATTTGGAAAGTTATTGATTATTCCCGGCAAGATTAAACCTTGTCAGAAGTACAACTCTTCCCCAATTTGTGGCTACTAACTCTTAGTTTATTTAGACATTCAAAACGTAACTCGGTATCCTAAAATTTTTTAGTAGTTCCTTCGATATTGCTTTCCCACAACATAGAAAGATTTCAGGGAGTGAAAATGGAGGGTTCCATTTGGGAGGTCAGGTTGCCGCGCTTCCTCAATCGTAGGCGCGACCGGATGAAACTGCTGTTATGGGACCATGGGAGCTATGTCATCTGGAAAAAAGCCCCCTCCCAACATTCCGGTCGCCTGCCTTTTCCGGCCCATTTACGCCGCGAAACGGTCGTGATTGAACCTCCGTTCGATACCACAGGGATGGTATGCATCGGCGAAGCAGTTACCGAGACGCTCGAACTGGTCGAAGCCCGCTTCTTCGTTTACCGCGAAGTGCGGCCCAAATACCGCGAGCAGACCGATGCAGGGGAGCAGATTCATGTCGCCGCGCTACCGGATCGCCCCTTTCCCAAACTTGGAGCGGGCGTAAGCGTGTGGGTTCAGATTCTGCTGAGCAAGTATGTCGATCACGTGCTGCCCAAGTCGCTCATCGGCAAAGCCCTGGGCTACTATCTCAAGCGCAAAGATAAACTGAGCGCTTATACCCAGGATGGGCGATTGGAGATCGATAACAATTATGTGGAAAATACGATCCGACCTCTGGCACTGGGCAGAAAGAACTATCTATTTGCCGGCTCGCATCAGGGGGCCAGATGGACTGCGATGATGTATGCTTTCCTCGGATCGTGTGAAAAGTGTCAGATTGAACCTCGCCAGTGGCTCACTGATGTCCTGTATCGCATTGCGCAGCACCCCGTTAATCGCCTTGAGGAGCTGCTCCCTCACCCGTGGCAGCCTCATCCGGAACTTGCCCCAGCGCAGAGCACTGTTGTTTGCAGCTCAGTGCTCACTCATCTGATGAGAATTCCACAGATGCACCTAGACTAGGATAAGACAAAGATCAGGAGCTTTCAAGCCCTAGCCTATACGTCCTTGCCCGGACGGATACAGTACAACCTCCGCGGCTGGATGACCCACATCAATCAGACCGATGGAGTAAACGTCGTAGGCAAGAGTGCCAATGACACCTTTGATGACCTGTTTGGCATGCAATTGCAGTACAACACCGGCAGTACGCCACTCTACAACGGTAACATTAGTTCGCTGAGTTGGCAAACAAATCGAGGGAATGTTCAGGCAGATGCTTTGAGAAGCTATGATTTCACCTATGATCAGATGAATCGCCTGCTCAGTGCGACCTATTCAGGTACGGGAAGTGAAAATTTTCATGTGTCAGGTATCACCTATGACCTCAATGGGAATATCGAATCCCTACTTCGCAACGGTAAAACTGGACCCGGAGCAAATGACTTTGGGGTGATGGATAACTTAAACTATACTTACGTAGGTAATCGTCTTCGATCTATACAGGAAAATGCCATAGCTACGATTATTGATGAAGTGGATCAGTTTCATACGCTAAACAATAACGATACCCTTGGGTATGATGCAAGTGGAAACATCACCTACGATCCGAACAAAGGAATCACTTACACCTACAATCACTTCAACAAACCCATAGCAGCCGATTTTAGTGGGGGCAAGAAAATTTCCTGGATTTATTCGGCAGATGGCACTAAATTAGTACAAGTATATTCCGGCGACAGTGCCGCCACGCACGACTATGTGGGTGGGTTCTTTTACAAAGATGATCAATTACTACACCTGGCGCATGAAGAAGGCCGTGCACTCAACTTGAGCGGCATTTTCCGCTATGAGTTTAACTTAACGGATCATTTAGGTAATGTCCGGGTCAGCTTTTCAGATATCAACTATGATGGGGTCATTGATACGAATGAGGTATTGCAGACCGATCATTACTACCCTTTTGGCTTGCGACTCGGTGGGCTCTCCTATCAGTCTGGAACCGAAAATCGCTACCGCTATAACGGCAAAGAGCTTCATCAGGAGTTCAATCTGGGGCTCTATGATTATGGGGCTAGAATGTATGATCCGACAATAGGACGGTGGAATGGAGTGGATGTTCAAGCCGATAGCTTTTTATCAATTAGTCCATTTGTATATGTTGCAAATAATCCGCTCAAATTTATCAATCCAAATGGTGAAGACATAGTTATTAGTCTTGCAGAGGGCGCCGGTAAGAATGGAGAAGATATTTATACAATTAATATCACTGGAAAAATTGTTGACGATACTCGAAAAGGTATCAGCTCCAAGCAGTTGGCTAGAATAGCTTCAAGAATAGAAAGTCAAATTGAAAGATCTTTCTCAGGTAGCAGCCAACGTGAAAATACGATTTTCCGAACAAATGCTACTATTTCTGTTGAGAGCGAATCAAATCCTCTTGAGCAGACTGATCATGCGTTTAGGCTTGTCGATGAAGTACCAGGAGGTGAAAATCAAAATCCAAATGAGAGTAGAGTTGGACATGGACCCGCGGGACAAAATGTTGTCTATATAAAGGCTTCTAGTTCTCACGATAAAATTAGAACCGCAGCACATGAACTTGGACATAGTGCATCTCTCGCTCACATAAAAGAAGAAGTAGAAATAACACGCGACAATCAGTTTATACAGTTAACTGTTAATGATCATCCTGGAAACTTGATGCATCAAAGTCGGGATAGGAATCGACAGGGTCAACCAGTGGCTGGGACAAAAATAGAGCCATTTCAAATAAGGAAGATGCTTCGATCTTACAGAAATGGGCAATTAAATAAAGGCCGTCAGAGATAATTCAAATATTGTAAAAATGGTAAATATAATAGCTTCTAGCTTAATCGCTGTTCTTATTTGGCTTACAGATGGGAAGGAGAATTCTATTACAAAAGCAGAATATCAAATTACTCTAGCAGATGGGTTTGAACAAGATATTGTAAGTATTGTGTTAAATGCAGACACTGTTATCTCAAATATTGAGATAACAAGTGAATTCTCTACTGGACTTTCAGGAGTAAGATTGGAATATGATAATGAAGAATTAGTGTCTTTCATTAGAGGTAAAGAAATAAGAACCTCATATACTTTCTCAAATATTTTGAGAATACAAATAATTATAAATAATCTGCCTTATGGTTTCACGGTGGATTTAAAGGATGGTAAATATATTGTAATATCTAAGCATAAATATTTTTTTAATGTATACTGTAATCAATACAAGAAAAAACCTTATTTCGAATGAACGTATCTTTCGAATAAATTTCAAAATGAGGGATAATATTTTAATCAATAGAAAAATATTTTTTCTATATACAGGACAAAAGTTGGACAAATTCATCTATGGGTTTGTTATTCAGCAAGTTAGTTCTGATCTCATCTAAGCCCTTTTTGAAAATACTATAAGCTTTTCTACCATGTTTTTTGATTGGGATGAGCTTCCCTCCTTGGGTAATCATTTCTCCTACCTTAACGGCCCATGCCAAGGCTAGCGCCAGTAATCCCATGAGGGTATCAATCCTCTCTGGATAGCTTATATGGGTTTTCTCGAAGTTAAACCCTCGAGTTTTCAAGGCTCCAAAGCGTAATTCTATTTCCCATCTTCTCTGGTAATAACATCTTCCTCTGTTGATCGGAAGATTGCTGATGAGGATAAGATACTCCCCATTTTTAAGCTTTTGACCTGCCAGGTAGCACCTATATCCACTTACAGGCCTTGCTTTCCGAAGCGATCTCCAATTCTCTGAATGAAAGAGCTGTTTGGCAGCTATTTCTCTTCTTCCTTGGTAAAGGACTTGCTGATTGGCTCGTATGCGAATAACAAAATGAACATAGTGGCTATCTAACCAATCGAGCCATTTCTCACCGATGAATTCTCGATCTCCCAAGAGACGAATGATTCCGGGGGGGTCAATGATCCGAAAAAAGCGTTCAAGCAGTTCCATTCGCTCTTTGATTGAGGAATTACCTCGTTTATCTTTCAATACCGTCCATAAAATAGGGATACCCATTCCCTTATGACAGAGGCTCAGCATCAGAATATTGATATTCTTCCGGCCAAATTTCCAGTTACTTCGATCTATCGACAGCATGGGGATTTCATTTTCTTCATACAAATGCCAAAGAAAACGGGCTAAAACTCCTTCTGGAAATCGAAATAGCCGAACAAAGCGCTGGAGACGCTTGTAATTCGACGCAGGGGATACCGAGGCATTTAAGCCTAAACTCAGTTGTTTTCTGCAACCGAAAACTGAGCCAGTATTGCAGTTGAAAATTGAGCCACCCATGGGGTTCAGCAGAGGGCCCGAACCTTGCTACAGAACGCTCAGCGTTTACTCCAGCCCATAGCGGTCATCAATCCCTATGCCCCCTACTTACGCATCCCCGAGGGGGTGTTTAAGAAGCTCAGAACCAACTGGCATTATCTGCGCCTCATCGAGATCATCAGTTTGTATCACCAGCATCAGCGAGAGGTGAAAGTGAGTGCTGAGGGCAAAAAATACATTGAAACAACGCTCTCGGACATCGAATGGGCGAATATGTTGGTCAAGGACAGCTTGCTGAGGAAATCCAATGAACTCTCCGGTGCGGTGCGGGAATTTTTTGAGCGCTTGAAAGCGGAAGTCGCTCAATCCCCTGGTACCTTCTTTGCCAAGGATATCCGCAAGGCCTTTCGGATGCATCCTCAGACCTTGAGTCGGCATCTGAGTTTACTCTCCCGCATGGGATATGTTCGAAAAATCAGCAGTAATGCGAGAACAGGCTATGAATATGAAATCTGCAGTTGGGACGACTACGAAGCGCTGAAAGCAGGACTGAATATCCTCGATCAGACCCTGGAGAAGCTCCAAACACGCAGCTTCACATCGGCTTCACACAGCTTCACAAATCAAGATGTGAAGCTCGAGACAGTGAATAGCAGCTAGTTACCTGCTGGAAATCACTGCTTCACATGCTTCACATACCTCAAGCAAGCGGCCCCATACAAACATACAGCTCGACTAGCCATACAATCTTCTTTTTTCACCTGAAATCAACCGATATGAATACCTTATCCCTTTCTTTCCGTCAATGTGAGGCCGCCTTTCGCGAATGGCTACAGATACTGGGCTATGCCAAGAGCAGTTGTTACTACCTGCCCCTGCATCTGCGGGCGTTCTGGGAATATCTTCATGCGCAAGGTATCGAAGAGGTAGCCGCGATACGGTCGGCACATATCACAGGGTATCTGCAGCTACTCTCCCAGCGCAAGCATCTTCGAACGGGGCAGCCCCTTTCTCCTGCCTACCTGAATAAACACCTTCAGGCTTTGAAGCTGATGAGTCGGTATCTACAGCAAAGTCAGGGGATACACCTCGAAGTACCTGGGATCTACTTTGACACCCTTTCCAACCCCCAGCAGGTCCTCAGTAAACCAGCGATGGGAAGGCTCTATGCTGCTACGCAAGCTACTCCCCTGGGGCAGCGAGATCGGGTGATGCTGATGATCTACTATGGCTGTGGATTAAGAAGAGGGGAAGGAGTGGCCCTCAACCTCTCCGATATCCATCTGAGCGAGGGGCTGATCCATGTCAGAAGATCCAAAACGGGAAGGGCTCGATATGTTCCCTTATCAGCAGCAGCCATAGGAGACCTACAGATCTGGTGTACCGAGGGGAGAGCGCACTTTACCCCTCTGCCTTCTGAGCGGGCGTTATTCCTCAATCCCCAAGGCCAACGGCTCTCTGCTCAGGCATTAGCTATACGGTTGAAGAAACTGGCCCAACGCGCCGAACTGGATACCGAAGTGAGTCTCCATGGACTACGTCATGCTATTGCCACCCATTTATTGGAAGCTGGGATGGGCATTGCTTACATCAGTCGCTTTTTGGGGCACAAAAGCCTGGAAAGTACCCAACGCTATACCCATTTACACCCATGAACTTCGAGGAATACCTACAACATCGCTCCTTAAGTCCCAGCAGCAGACATACCTACCTGCGTCAGGTCCATCGCTACCTCAGCTGGTGGGAGCAGGACCCCCAGGAAGCTGCCTATGCAGATCTGTTGGCCTATATCCAGCATTTACAGAACTTGGGCCATCATCCCGGCTACATCAATCAGCAGTTGGGAGCCATTGAAAAATACTATCAGTATCTCAAACAGCGTGGGATCACCGCTCGCAACCCTGCTCAGGGGCTGCGCATCCAGGGGGTAGGAAGGACCCTGCCCCATGCGTTGTTGAGCGCTCCGCAGCTAGACCAACTCTATGAGAGTTATCCCACAGAAAGCCTTCCCCAGCAACGCAACAAAGTGATGCTGGGAATGATCATCTATCAGGCCCTGCGCGGGGAAGAACTCGAACAACTCTCCACCCATGACCTGGGAGAACATACCCTAGATATTGAAGTCACGAGAAAAACAGCGGCGAGAACCCTGGAACTGCAAGATCTCCAGCTTCCGGTGCTAGAAGAATACCTCCAAACAGTGAGACCCCAGTTGCTGGGAGACAGATGCTCATCTAAGCTCTTGGTAACCCTGGAAGGGGGAAAAAGCTTGAAACATATCCTTGCAAGTATCATCCGAAGACTTAAACGAGACTTCCCCCAGCTCAGAAACGCCTCCCAGCTTCGCCAAAGCCGGATACGGTGTTGGCTGGAAGAATATGACTTAAGAGAAGTGCAGTATAGAGCCGGACACCGCTATATCAGTTCTACCGAGCGCTATGGTATGCTGGGGATCAAGGATCTGAAAGCAGAATTAGACAAATATCATCCCCTGGGATAAATAGCATTGCAAAAAGGTAACTAATTAGATACATTTACGATATTGTGAAGAGAACACTTGTTATTTATGAACATTATTTCACGGAGTTCTATAAGCGATTGGACACCAAGACGAAAAAGAAAGTAGACTTTGTTCTGCGGCTCATTCAGACGCTAGATAGGATACCTACGAAGTATTTTAAACACATCGAAGGTACAGCAGGTCTGTATGAGATACGTGTCCAGGCAGGAAATAATAGCTACCGAATTTTTTCCTTCTTTGATGAGGGAAAACTGATAATCCTATTAAACGCCTTTCAAAAGAAGAGTCAGAAAACTCCTAAAAAAGAAATTGAACTAGCATTGAAACTGAAACAAGAATATGAGTCGAGAAAATCCCAATGATATGAACTTGCTCTCCTTTGATGAGCATTTAGACAAGCAGTATGGCCCTCGGGGTTCTGCTACAAGAGAGGATTTTGAACGTGAGTTTGAGTCTTTCAAATTAGGAGTGTTGATACGAGAGGCACGGGAAAAAGCCAACCTTACTCAACAAGAACTGGCAGAACGATCCAATACCAAAAGGAGTTATATCTCTCGTATCGAACGCGATGCTAGCGATATACGTCTTTCCACTTTAATGAGAATCATCGAAAAAGGGTTAGGAGGTAAACTCAATATTACCATAGAGGTATAGACCTAAACTTCCTCATGGCGCTTGGCGCCTTTGCTTAATGAACATCCCGAAATCGGGCTGTGAGGCCTATTCAAAGGGCTTCGGCGCTTACGACAGGCTGAGGCCTCACCCACAAGCCGGACCCGCTCTCAGCCCTGCTCGCTTCTCAGGGGAGCCTGCTGGATCTGCCCCATTTGCAGGCCCTCCCGATATGTCTGTCATAGAGTTGGCATCGGGACAGGGGCGTCGCAGCTCCCCGGCTCCCGCTGTAGGCCGCAGGCCGCCCCCTTCCCCGATCTCGCGCAGCAGGTGAGTACTTCAAGGAGCGCGAGATGACGCCAGTCGCCCGAATCTACTGAAGTGGGCACGGAACCGGCAAGGGTAAAACGAGCTAACGCCCTTGCCGGTATCCTTAGCCCCCTGCCGACGCTGCTTCGGGCTACTTCCTGGCGCGGGGAAGGGGGAAAGCGGCAGATCTGCGGCAGGGAAAGGGACCACAAAAAATCTCTCAAGGTGGCTGCCGTTCCTGGTACTTCTGGGGTACAGCGTCTCTGTGCGGCAGCCAGCCCCCTGCGAGGCACCAGAAACCCGCCAGAGCGTATCGCAGCCCCAAGTTCTGTCGCCTCGCACAGGGAGAAACATAGCTCACGGAATCGAAGCGTATCTACTTTTTCCCCGAAGAATCGGGACAGGCTTTCAACTGAAAAGAACAGTACGTGAAAAAAAGCCCTAACTTGAGGGAAGTAGGTTCTTTGAAACGCCACTATTCCAGGTGGAGCAAATTACTACCCTTTTGGCCTGCGAATGGGTGGGCTCTCCTATCAATCTGGAACCAAAAACCGCTACCGCTATAATGGCAAAGAACTTCATCAGGAATTCAATCTCAGACTCTATGATTATGGGGCACGGATGTATGATCCGGCGATTGGAAGGTGGAATGGGGTGGATCCCTTAGCTGAATTGGATCTAGGATGGTCATCTTACAATTTTACACTGGGGAATCCAATTAATCTGATTGATCCAGATGGAAGAAGCACGCATACGGATAGTCTAGGTAATGTTGTTGCAGTATACAACGATGATGACAATACAGTTTATCGTCATGAGGTACTTCCTGAAAATTTCGCAACACATGAAAATCAAGTGGAGATAGTAACTGATCCCGAGACGGGAGAACAAACGTTAAAATATAAAGTGAGACTTTCTGGCGTAGAGGATATGGGAGAGACTGAATATTGGGATGAATTTAGAGAGCATGATAATGTAACTGGAGCAACATTAACAGAATTGGCAGTAGATGCTAAAATTATGTTCGGTGAAAGCTGGGATGAAACTATAGAGTCATTAAATCACATCTCCAAGGTTTTAGGTCTTTCAATTACAGCCCTAAATTCAACCCCAAATGAATTCTTTGATATAAAAAGAGATACCGATTTAGCTCCAGCAGGAGAAAATACAGGGAAGTTACTTAATGGTAAATATGTTACAGCGCGCTCCGCGGGTAACTATCTTGCAGGGATGAATGGAGCAACAGGAACTATAAGGGGCATGCATATAAATGAAGGGATGATGATGAGGCTTGCAGGTGCACTGCATGGTAAGGGGCCGAGTGGTTATCCAAATTATGGAGAGATATGGTATGCTACTAGACAGATTAGAGCTGGTTTTAAAGCAGGAGTCAAAAAGAGAAATCGCTAAAACAATTTATCTACCAGAATTATGAGTAATATCCATAGGATTTTAATAGGGTTTACAATTTTTTTAACAGGTTGTATAGAGATATTCAATCATGTAGAAATGGAAAAGCTTGAATTTAAGAAATATAATGAGACCATATATATTAAACGAGCATCTAGAGGTTTAAACTATGAAGTTGTCGTGGTTTCTAAATCTAAAAGAAAGATTTTTGATCCCAATGAAAGGGAAGAATATGTTTTCACAGCTGCTACAAGTAAAATAATTTACAAGCAGACCTTGGATTCATTGATTCTTTACGTTAATGTACCTGCTAATATCCCTCCCGAGTTTGAAACAGAGCTAACGATCCGACAGGTTGATTTAGACAATCAAGAAAGAAGAGTTTTGCTAGATAATCATCAAAGTAAAGGGATAAAAATATTTTAGATTCGAATTATATTATCTTTAATTGTAGAAAAAAAGCCAGGCCATTGGGTCTGGCTTTTTATTTAGCAAAAGCCTGTTTCGTTCTGACATTTTGAAGAAGCCCATCTAGAACATAGAGGATATGGACTCGATCTTCCTCAGGTAGCGTTTGAATCTCCACTACTCTTTTGATGATAGACTGATCCAGCTCAAAATCTGTCTTACCCATTAAGAAGTCCAAGGAAGCATTGAGTTCATCCGCTATTTTGGAAGCTACTTCTATGGAAGGCTTAACCTCATCTCTTTCGTATCGCCCAATGATATCTCCGGAGGTACCTATTTTTTTACCCAGCTCACTTTGAGAGAGCTTGAATCTTTTCCTCAAATCCGTGATCCGTTGCCCTAGCGTCATACCTAAAAGTCGTTGAAATGATATATTCTATAAGCTTTTGGTAAAAATAGATGATATAAAAGTCAATAAAAGACTTATAAAGCTTGTATGGATCTGATAAATGTATTAGTTCTACGACATATTTATCAGAATATATTTTTCTAATTTTTTTCTTCCATGGAGATCTCCGAGATCAAACAACGACTTTCCCTAGCCCAAGTGCTCAATCGTTACGGATTAACACCTGATAAGAATGGCATGCTGAAGTGCCCTTTTCATGATGACAAGACCCCTTCGATGAAGATTTACTATGAAACCAACACCGCCTACTGCTTTTCTTCTAATTGTCAGACCCATGGGAAGAGTATTGATGTGATTGATTTTGTGATGTATCATGAGAAGTGTAGCAAACACGAAGCGATTATGAAAGCCCAAAGCCTGATCGGGTCTCAGGTAGCATCCGCTCCTAATGGTCAACCTACACAACTCTCCCTTGAGAAGCGCATCGAAGTACTCGAAAGTGCCTGGCAGTACTACCAGTCCAGTCTGCCCTACAGTGCTGATGCCATCAAATACCTCCAATCTCGAGGCCTGGACTATGAACAGCTCAAACATTGGGTGGGTTACAACGGCAAAAAGCTGCATCATCCGCAGAAATGTCCGAAGGACTGGACGTCTGAGTAGTACAAACAATCACTGGAAGAAGTGGGGTTGATCAAGCCCCTTGCTGACTCGGGGCATCGTCCCTGGTCAGGGAGGTGTCTGATCTTTCCGTTGAAAAATAGCCAAGGAGAGATCGTGAGTTTTTATGGCAGGGCGATCACAGATAGTGAGAAATCCAAGCATTTTTATCTCCAACACCGCCAGGGGCTGTATCCGGGTTATCCTCCGAAAGATACCCAGCAGTTGATCCTGACCGAAAGTGTGATCGATGCCATGAGCCTGAGGTATGCAGGGGTGGAAATACCTGTTTTAGCCTTGTATGGTACCCATGGGCTGAGTCCGGAACATCTCGCAGCGATTCAGGGCATGAAACAGCTTCAAGAGCTTATTTTTTTCTTAGATGGGGATGAGGCAGGGAGAAAAGCGGTAGCGATACATAGCCAGCGGCTTTATGAGCTACTCCCACAGGTGGCAATCAGTACCGTAGCCACCCCTGAGGGAGAGGATCTCAATAGTTTGCTCATCGGTCATTAACAAGCGGTGTTGAGGCATCTGTTGGCGGAACGGGAACTGCTTTTTTCCCCGATAAATCGGGACAGGCTTTCAGCTGAAAGTGGCTCAGTTGAAGATAAAAAGGAACGGGAAGCTCCCTCCTATGAGAATAAGGTAGAAGCTTCTCAACTCGAATCCAACAAGGAGATCGCCACCAGCCTGTCCCCCAAAATGGACCAGCGATCCCCGAAAACACCCAAAGATCGATACCTGGATCATTCTGATCCCGAACGGCTGGTCTACTGCACTCAAGGCCTTCGTATTACGATCTGGGGGGTATCAGTTTGCAGCAGCTCAACCGCCTGAAAGTCAATCTACATATCGAATCGGAGCAACCTGTCCCGACTCGTCGGGGTCGAAACTTCCGCAAAGATGTCAATCTCTACTCCCATCGCCAGCGCAAGGGCTTTGTTTAGGCCGCCTGCGAGGCGTTGGAAGTACCGTCTTCTACCCTCCATCGGGTATTATACGAACTGACCACCGTCCTGGAAGCCTACCGCCTCGAGCTGAGAGATCAACAAGCCCATGCCTTGAAACCAAAGCAAGTCGTGCTCTCCGATGAAGAAAAAAAGGAGGCACTCACCTTACTCAACGATCCCAACCTAGTCCAACGTACCCAGGAACTAATTGCCCAGCGTGGGGTAGTAGGAGAAGAGACCAATCGCTTGTTACTCTTCTTCTTGTACCTCTCTCGCCTCGTTGACGATCCCCTGCATGCGATTATCTTTGGCAAGTCGGGCAGTGGGAAGACCTATCTGCAAACCAAGATCAGTGAACTGATCCTCGGGGAATCGGTCAGAAGTATCACCAGTTTGTCAGAAAACAATATATCTTTATTCCTCACAAATACGTAACTATATTAAAACGAAAACAAATCTTATGGCCAAAGCAGAAGCAAAGACCAAGAAAAAAGTAAAGCAGCTTCCTTATGAAGAGTTCCTTGATATACTCAATGAGCTAGAAGGGGTTACCCTCCTGATTGGCCAAGATGGCAAGCCCAAAGCCATACAAATCGAGCTGTTGGAGAAGTATGCAGACCTCTTTGAGGACTTTTTTGATGTGGCGATTTCCAGAGAAAGGCTAAAGGATACGAGCGGAGCTATTACCTTAGCGGAACTCAAAAAAGAACTCCAGGCAGAAGGAAAGCTCTAGACGTATGTATCAAGTCATCGTCTTACCTAAAGCCAAAAAGGCTCTCAAAAAGTTGAAAAAGCCCATATCCAGTCGCATCGTGGCCACCTTCGATAAGCTTGAGAATGATCCCAGGCCATCGGGATGTCTAAAACTAACGGGGGAAGATAACCTATGGCGAATCCGTGTGGGGGATTACCGAATTATCTACAGCATTGAAGATAATATACGTATCGTATCCATCACAGAGATAGATCACAGGAAAAATATTTACCGAAAGAAATAGTTATCCCCCGCACGACGCGAGGCACCAGAAACCCGCCAGAGCGTATCGCAGCCCCAAGTTCTGTCGCCTCGCACAGGGTAGATCTATCGAGCGGTATCTTTTTTTAATTGAAAAAAAGCCTGTCCCGATTTATCAGGGCAGTTAACTGAAAAGCCCTAACTTGAGGGAAGTAGGTTCTTTGAAATGCCCCTCTTACAGTCAGAGCAAATTATTACCCCTTTGGAATGAGACTAGGGGGCCTCTCCTATCACTCCGGAACCGAAAATCGGTACCGCTATAATGGCAAAGAGTTGCATCAGGAGTTTAACCTGGGACTCTATGATTATGGGGCTCGAATGTATGATCCGGCTATTGGGCGGTTTGTAACCCAAGATGCTTTTAGTGAGAAATACTACGAATCTAATCCATATCACTATGTTTTAAATAACCCCATTAATATTATAGATATCAATGGAGATTCCACGTATGTTATTGCCAATGAGAATGGAACCTACAGTGTAAGTGGGGGGGAGTTAGATAGTGGAGATAAAGGTATATATCTAAGAAATGAGGATGGAAGTGCGACAAGAATTGGAGAGTCAATTACTACTCATTCATTTTTTGGAGATGATGATAAACCCGTACTTGGTGCTGTAATAGATCTATCTTCAACAGAAGGACAAGATTATATTGATAATGAGATTATTGCTGCTGACTTAGGGCTTTTCGAATACATGCCAAATGCTACAGGAGGAGAAGTATTGGATTTTAAAAATCGAGGAATTGAGGATAAAGCTGACGATGTTTCAGTTCAGCAATTTAGATATCGTGGTAGTTTTACTAGTGATGGGAATATTGGTTCAGCAAGAGACTTTGGAAATATAGGAGCAGGTATTGTAGCTGCAAGGAATGGCCTAAGATGGAAAGATGCGAGGTTTGGATTCGATGCTTTGGAATCAATACAAAAAGGGAAGTTTGCTACGGAAGGACAGCCTACGCAAAAATCTCAAAGAGTAGGATTCACAATAGGTAGAAAATTACGTCTACAGGATTTAAAACGTGAACTCAATAAGTTGATCCTCCCTCGATAGTCCCAATATTTTAGTTTTAACATTTCAAATTTTGGCAGTATGTTTTTGTTCTATAATTACTTAAGCAAGATATCTTTATTTCTATCATTAGTAACCATGATAGGATGTGGTAAATATCATTTAATATATTTTTATTCTCCGGATAAATCTCAGGTAATAACAGTTATCGATAAAAATGATATTAGATATATAATTCCTGGAAAGCATAATCGCCTTCCAGATTCAAACTATATAAAATTGGGAGTCGGACACATCGATCGTACTGGCGATGGAATACACATCTGTTGGAGAAATAATCAATATGAATGGGATATTGTGGTTCATAAAGCCATAATAAAAGAATCCAAACTGGATGAAAGTAAGTACAAATTCAGCAACTTTTTGCCTTTAGATAGTCGGGGTCTGCCCACTGTTAAAAAATACAGTAAAGAATCATGTGGGGTATTTGATTACGAATTAATGAGACTAATTCCAGATAACAGAGAAACTATCGTGGAGATTCGATAATAAATAAAAATTGATCAGAGCAAAAAGTAGTGTTTGGTAAAGTCTGTAAATTGCTATATAAAACCAGCCTCACTGTGATGGGGCTTGTTTCATTTGGCAGCAGCGAGGTTAGTCTGTCTACTACATTTGAGTAAGAAGGCAACCTACATGGCAAAGACATGCTGCTATTGTTCAGGATTGTGTTGTTAGATATCCCGGATGGCTTATTGCGATGAAAGAAGTGTCTTGACTTTCTTCTATTCAATTGGGAAGAAAAGTAAACGAAATCATTCTGTAAATTGAAGAACAAGTCGTTCTTTGATACAACAACCTTCCAGTGGGAGTAAATTACTACCCTTTCGGCATGCATCTCGGCGGGCTCTCTTCCAACTCGGGAACCGAAAATCGGTATCGCTATAATGGCAAAGAGTTGCATCAGGAATTCAACAATCTTCTTTTTCAAATGCCTGTCCCGATTTATCGGGAAATACCTAAGCTATACGGTTGAAGAAGCTGTCCCAACGCGCCGAACTGGATACCGAAGTGAGTCTCCATGGACTACGCCATGCCATTGCGACCCATTTGCTGGAAGCAGGGATGGGCATTGCTTACATCAGTCGCTTTTTGGGGCATCGAAGCCTGGAGAGTACCCAACGCTATACTCATTTGCATCCATGAACTTCGAGAAATACTTACAACATCGCTCCTTAAGTCCCAGTAGCAGGCATACCTACCTTCGACAGGTCCATCGCTACCTCAGCTGGTGGGAGCGGGACCCCCAGGAAGCTGCCTATGGGGATCTGTTGGCTTACATCCAGCATTTACAGAACCTGGGACAGCATCCCGGCTATATCAATCAGCAGTTGGGAGCCATTGAAAAGTATTACAGCTACCTCAAAGAGGAAGGAAGCACCGCTAGCAACCCTGCTCAGGGGTTGCGGATCCAGGGCGTAGGAAGGACGTTGCCCCATGCGTTGTTAGATCCTAATCAGTTAGACCAACTCTATGCCTGCTACCCGATAAAAACCCTTCCTTAGCAACGCAACAAAGTCATGCTGGGGATCAAGGATCTGAAACCAGAATTAGACAAATATCATCCCCTGGGATAATTATCTATATATCTTTATTCCTCACAAATACGTAACTTTATAAAAAATGTAAAAAGAGAGACCATGGAAAAACTACCTGGAATTACCTATACGGTAGATGAGCAGAATGATCGGGCGGTATTAGTCCTCGATCTGAAACTCCATCGTGAGTTGTGGGAAGACCTCTTCGATGCAATTTTGGCAGAAATGAGTCGAAAAGATCCCGATTATATGCCTCTGGCTGAGTTCGAAAAGCAATTGAAGGAAGAAGGCAAACTCTGATGTACGAGGTGTTTATCTCAAGAAAAGCCCGTAGAAGCATCAGAAAACTTGCTGCCAAGGAACGCCCCCGAATGTTTGAAGCTATCAAGTTGCTGGGCGAAAATCCCAGGCCCACAGGCTGTAAGAAAATACGAGGTGCAGAACGCACTTGGCGTATAAGAGTTGGGGACTATAGAATCCTCTATGACATAGAAGACCAAGTACGGGTAGTAACCATTGAACAAGTGGTTCATCGCAAAGATGCTTACTAAGAAGTAGTTCCTCCTCGTGGCACTATGCGCCTCTTTTCAATGAAGCGCCCCTCGAGGTCGGTGAGGCCATTCAAAGGGCTTCGGCGCTTGCGACAGGCTGAGGCCTCACCCACAAAGCCAGACCCGCTCTTAGCTCTGCTCGCTTCTCAGGGGAGCCTGCTGGATCTGCCCCATTTGCAGGCCCTCCCGATATGTCTGTCATAGAGTTGGCATCGGGACAGGGGCGTCTCAGCTCCCCGGCTCCAGCTGTAGGCCGCCCCCTTCCCCGATCCCCGTGTGAGTGTAGAACTTTCAAAGGGCACGGGGAATGACGCCAGCCGCCCGAATCTACTGAAGTGGGCACGGAATCGGCAAGGGTAAAGCGAGCTAACGCCCTTGCCTGCATCCTTAGCCCCCTGCCCACCCTACTTTGGGCTACCTCCTGGCGCGGGGAAGGGGAAAAGCGGCAAATCTGCGGCAAAGTTCCCCCGATATCGAGGGAAAGAAAGGGACAACGAAGGATCTCTCGGAGTGGCTGCCGTTCTTAGTAATTCTGGGTTACAGCGTCTCTGTGCGGCAGCCAGCCCCCTGCGAGGCACCAGAAACCCGCCAGAGCGTATCGCAGCCCCAAGTTCTGTCGCCTCGCACAGGGTAGATCTATCGAGCGGTATCTTTTTTTAATTGAAAAAAAGCCTGTCCCGATTTATCAGGGCAGTTAACTGAAAAGCCCTAACTTGAGGGAAGTAGGTTCTTTGAAATGCCTCTCTTGCAGTCAGAGCAAATTATTACCCCTTTGGCTTGCGACTCGGTGGGCTCTCTTTCAACTCGGGAACCGAAAATCGATACCGCTATAATGGCAAAGAGTTCCATCAAGAGTTTAACCTGGGACTCTATGACTATGGCTTTAGGTGGTATGATCCGGCTACTGGTAGGCGGAATGGTGTGGATCCGTTGGCAGCGGATTTTCCATCATGGAGCAGCTATTCTTACACCTTTGATAATCCTATTCGATTTATCGACCCCGATGGCAGAATGGCGGTTGATGTGATACCACCGACCGACCTTTATAATACAAGTGGAAAAAAGATTGGAACTGATGGGGTTGACAATGGGGTAAAAATGGTTGTTACTGATAATAAGGAAGCAAGGCAAATATCAAAAACAAAAGGGAATGTTAATTTAAGTACTGTTCAGTCAGGAGTAACCTTATCAAGTGATGCCACTTTACAAGAAAGTGTAAATGTTTTAGATAGGACTGTTGCTAATGGTGGATTAAGAGAGGAATCTTTAATAGTTATGAATGACGGTACGGTTGTTCAGGGACAAACAGGCTCTTTGCCTACTATTGTTAATGGAGTTCAGACAGCTACTGCAAGTTTGCCAAACTTACCAGCAGGAACGACACCCGCAGACGCAGAAGCTACAATCCATTCCCACCCTACAACAGTACAGCAAGTAGGTAATATGATATATCCGCAATCGGCAAACACTCCTTCAGGAACAGATAGAGGAACTTTCAGCCAATATAATACAAACATTATAGTCGGACCTTTGGGAACAGTTAATCCGAATAATGTTACTACAAATCCTAATGGCACCTTAAACGTTCTAAACAGAACAAATGGAGCGATTATTTATGATAGGAATACGACACCCCGATTAGAGCTTACAAGAAAAGCAATTCAAAACATCATAAAAAATTAAATGGTATGAAAAAATGTGTGTTTTGGATTTTATGTCTATTTGCATATCAAATTTCTATGGCTCAAGAAAATAGAAAAAGTTTTGATTTTATAGTTTGTGTTGATGAAGAAATTGCAACCTCATTAACCAAACCTGTAATTATAGCTAAGCAAGGTACGAATGTTTTGAAAAGAATAGATATAAGTTACCACGCAGGTAATTTATCATGGAGTTCCGAAGATTATAATATGCTTTTTTCAGAGCAAGAAATTACCTTGTTTCTTCAATTTGATTATTATCAATATTCATCTAAAGGGAAACAGGAAATTTATAATTATGAAATCGAAATAGGAAAAAATTGGTTTGAAATGACGTTTGCTATTCTTAAAATTTACAATTTGGACAAAAAGAAGTATGAGAAAAGATTAGACCCTTTATCAAAAGACAAAAATTACACTTTTGATTTAGAAAATTCCGAAGGACAAATGATAAGAACTAGAAAAAGGTAATATCAAAGCTCTGCAAAATTGCAGGGCTTTTTTTCTGTCCTGTTCTGCTCCGCAGAACCAAAAAAAGAGGGGCAAAAAATGGAGTGCTGAAAGCACGATAAAAATATAAATGCTTCGCAAAATTTGTCTTTATCCGTTCAAATCGTCCGTTATTAACCCTAAAAATCGGCTCAAGCAAAAAAGTTATCAACATTTACCCAAAATCGACTAAAACCCTTGCCCTGCTTGCCGTTCATCACTTTTCCCCCCTCTTTTTCCCTTACCCCAATCCGTGCCGTTTGTTTTCTGTTTTAAGGGAGTGAAAAAACGATAAAAAAGCCCTGGAAAAAGGAGTAAAAAAGAACCGAAAACAAACAAAAATGAAGCCCTAAAACCGAGTAAGAAAAGCCCAAAAACAAACTGAAAAAAGCATATAAAAGCCGAAAAAACAACGAAAAAAAACCGAGCCGACTGAGAAACGAAATTTAAAAGCCGAGAAAACCGACTAAAAACAGAAAACAGCCCCCGAATTTGAGCGGAAAACAGAGCCCAAACAACACCTTTAAAAATTAGTGTTTAGCTTGCCGAAATGTCTAAATTGCGCTCAATTCAGACGTTTGGCAATGCCCATTGTCTTAATCCTTGTTGTGATGGACTTGCCGCTCGGACGATTTATCAAAAAATTGTTAAACCTAGTAGAAATAGGTCTTAATCCTTGTTGTGATGGACTTACCGCTCGGACCGGGAGATGGAATTAGGGACTGCCTTTCATATGAGTATGTCTTAATCCTTGTTGTGATGGACTTACCGCTCGGACAAAGATTGTATGTTTCAAGGTAAAGGAAGATACAAAATTGTCTTAATCCTTGTTGTGATGGACTTACCGCTCGGACATATTCGACGGTGTAGATAACCCTTGGAACTATAACGGGGGTCTTAATCCTTGTTGTGATGGACTTACCGCTCGGACTTATTAGAAACAATTGCTTACGATGCAATAACGTACGTCTTAATCCTTGTTGTGATGGACTTACCGCTCGGACGTTGAATCAAGTCAAGTATCAGCAATTGCCGGGGGCGGTCTTAATCCTTGTTGTGATGGACTTACCGCTCGGACCGCAAACACGCAAATAGGTACACACAAAAAAAGCAGGGTCTTAATCCTTGTTGTGATGGACTTACCGCTCGGACCCCCGGCGTGTTTCACGCTGACGAAGTGTCAGCAGTGTCTTAATCCTTGTTGTGATGGACTTACCGCTCGGACCTCATTGATAATGTAAACAAAGTTGAGCGCCGCAGAGTCTTAATCCTTGTTGTGATGGACTTACCGCTCGGACTGTTACTTTGAGCGGAGTAACAGCGATGATGGGCGGAGTCTTAATCCTTGTTGTGATGGACTTACCGCTCGGACAAAATGGCTTGAATCGCATGGATTAGACCCATGGCAGGTCTTAATCCTTGTTGTGATGGACTTACCGCTCGGACATAAGTATAATCAAAAACAATATAAAAATCAAAAAAAATGGTCTTAATCCTTGTTGTGATGGACTTACCGCTCGGACCTCTAAAATAATTGGCGTATACGATGAAGAAGGAAGGGGTCTTAATCCTTGTTGTGATGGACTTACCGCTCGGACCGGCGATGGATTTGTGGTCATAGTCAAATTGAAATGCGGGTCTTAATCCTTGTTGTGATGGACTTACCGCTCGGACTTAGGTACTGCCTTTCATATGAGTATTTTAGAGCGGTCTTAATCCTTGTTGTGATGGACTTACCGCTCGGACGTCGGATAGGGGCAGAGTAAAGAGTTTCCACAGGGATGTCTTAATCCTTGTTGTGATGGACTTACCGCTCGGACTCATACGTGATTCTAAACATAAACGAAGCGGTAAAATCAGTCTTAATCCTTGTTGTGATGGACTTACCGCTCGGACAAAGAACAAAAAAGTAGAATTGTTTGACTTAAAAAAGACACAAGGTCTTAATCCTTGTTGTGATGGACTTACCGCTCGGACCAGGTGTCTAGTTTTGGACGGGTAAAGTCGTTCAAGTCTTAATCCTTGTTGTGATGGACTTACCGCTCGGACACGCCAAAATCGTTGGCTTCTACGATGAAAAAGGAAGTCTTAATCCTTGTTGTGATGGACTTACCGCTCGGACGGATCATGATCCGGATTCCACGCATGAGGTTGTTGTTGTGTCTTAATCCTTGTTGTGATGGACTTACCGCTCGGACAGCTAAATCTGTGTGAGATGTTGAAAGTCAGGGAGATATGACAAAAAATTCCCAAGAGATTTTGGCTGTTTTTGATCTTTTGTCCAGTATTTTGTACAGATAGTCATGTCAAAGATTCTTTCATCTAAATACATAATATTCTATTAAAAAAACAAGGTGTTTTGTCTGCCCAGTACAAACTTCATGTCGATATTTTCGCCAATAACACGCATCGCACGAATCTCATCTTCGGATACCGGCACGAAAAATATACTGTCATTGTTATCATAGCTAGACTGGATCGTATGTAAGGTTTCCTGAATCTCACGGTATACTCGTCGCTCAAGCTGGCCCAGAAAGATGGACTTTTGTACTCTGACACAACCTTTTTCTTCTAGGTATTCCGCAACCTTGGTCCGTATGCGGTTGTTGGTAATATCATACATAATAAAACATATCATAGCCGTTCTCGGTTTTTTTCCTAATTCTTCAAATAAATCCCCAATAGACTTTACCCGATCTTCCAATGGAACTAATACCGCCTTTCGATCTGCTGAATTTTCCTCATCCTTCGGCGCTTTGTCTTTTTTATGAGATTTTGTCTTAGCTTTTCCCCCCTGTATGATTTGCCTCGTTTCTTCAATCATTCGCAAGGTTCTGGCTACTTCTTCATCTGTTTCTTCATCGAGAAGTAAGGGAGCTAATCCTGTAGACAATTCCTGTTTGGGCGGCAAAAGCTGCTGGGGTTTCACTTTTTCAACCGCCTGGGAATCATTGAGCGGGTCTTCCTTAGAAGATTCCTGAGCAGATTGATCTGTATCATCAGCCGTCTGGTAACCGAGCCTACTGAGTAGCAATCGGTTGAGTTTCTGGATAAATGCCAGTAACTGCTCCCAGGGTTCCCGTTCCATCATAGATTCAAAATGTATTTGGCCAGTTCATGACAATCTTCCTGCAAATGCACCAGTCGACTTCGCCGTTTTCGCTTGTATTGGATGACGGTCTCCAGATAGTCGTTCATACTTCCAATCACAATTTTTTTTCCGGATGTCTCCAGCCACAGACCCTTGGGGCGTGTCGAAAACATCGTGTCATCCAGCGCTTTGCGGAAGCACAATTGAAGCAATACAGCCTCAGCCCAGCTTCGATACAGCTCGATCATATCATAAGCCAGCACCGGACGGTTGTACTCATCACGGTGAAAAATCCCGATAAACGGGTCTATCCCGGCCTTGATCAGGGCAAGTTCTACCCGCCCGTACAAAATACCGTATAGATAGTTCAGGGCGCAATTGAACATATCCTTGGCAGGGCGGCGGCTCCGCTTTTCAAAGCGATACATTTCGGGAATAATCTGTGCGATCCCCTGAAAATACTGCCGGCTGGCTGAACCTTCCCAGCCTCTGAGTTGTGCTTTCTGGGCATCATCTAATGACTGTGCTGGTAAATCACGAATCTTTTGCTGCAACCCTGAGATATGTTTGATGGTTTTGCTGATCACTTCTTCTTTGGCCGGACGATCGCGGCGCAGTGATTCCAGCAATTGTTGCATGCCCTCAAGGCGTTGGAACATCATACTCTTGATCCATTCGCCTCCCCGTTCCCCTTCAGCAAAGCGGAGTTGTTTTTTGCGTATCGTAGAAATAGAGCCAAAACGATGACTCCATAAGCGGCCCTGAGGCTGCCCTTGACCATCAATCAGCAATAAGTCTATATTGTGTTCGATGGCCAGTAACATGGCATCTGTGGTAACACGTATACCTTTGGTCAGGATAATGCTATCTACTTTCTCTACGGATATTTTGTGTGTGCCGTCCTGATTTTTGATCTCGAATGCCCTGGCTTTTTGTGCCAGGACAGTTCCCTTTGTATTAAGTATCAACTGCATCGATATTGTTTTTGACCGATAAGTGCATAGAATATTCCAACTGAAAAACTACCTTCTCAAAGGGTAAAATTATACCTATCTTGTCAGTGTACTATATTAGCCTATCAAATTCTGATATATGAAGCGAATTATCATATCCTGGATTGCCTGGTATTATGACTTTAAGGAGGGTGAAGTCGACATACAAGGGCCAACTTATTCTCTCCATGAGCGTTTTTGGGATGAAAACTGTGAAAAGCACGTTTTGCTTTCCTCTGCTTTTTCAGATGATACCCGTTCGGAGATGTTGTATACTACTTTACGGCGGGACTTTACGGATCACGACATCGAATTGAGATATATGGATCTGGAAGACATTCTGGATTTTCGTGAGATCAAGCAAAAGGCGATACGGGTACTGCAGGAATATGAGGAATACGAAATCGATATATTGTTTTCCAGTGGTACTACACCGATGCGCACGGCATGGGTATTAATTCATTTGGAAAATAATGGTCTGAAAACCCATTTGATACAGGGTATCGATGAGCGGATGGGTGAGGGTGAGGCACGATTTACCGAATTGGAGCTGGACCATAACATTTTCAATTTCCGTATCGAGATCAAGCAAAAAGCCCTGGACCAAAAGCGGGGTGATATGTATTTGGGAGAGACGATTTTACCGGTCTATAGCCGGGCGGAGCAGATTGCCCAACTAGATGACATCACCTGTCTGATCCGTGGTGATAGTGGTACCGGAAAGGAGAACCTTGCCCGGCGCATTCACACGCAATCGATCCGTAGAGCTAAGCGTCTTATTGCGGTCAACTGTGCTGCATTGGGCAATGAGTTATTGGAATCACGCTTATTCGGATTCCTCAAAGGAGCTTTTACCGGCGCAACTGCAGATAGCAAGGGATTTTTTGATGAAGCGCATCAGGGTACCCTGTTTCTCGATGAGATAGGCGATATTTCTCCCTATATGCAGCAGGCATTACTCCGTGTACTTCAGGAAAAGGAAATAACCCCCGTAGGAGGGACAGTTGCGCATAAGGTGGATGTGCGGATCCTTGCAGCTACCAACAAAGACCTTTGGGCAATGTGTGAGCAGGGAACCTTTCGGTGGGACCTGTATTACCGCCTGGCCGTGACCGAGTTGCTCATCCCTTCGCTGAAGGAGTATTCTCTGGAAGAACGGAGGGGCTTGATAGATTTTATGCTGGGGAAACTAGCCGGACGTTACAAACGCAGAAAGCTGAAGTTGAGCTCCGAGGTAGAGGAGCTTTTACTGGCATATGATTTTCCAGGCAATATCAGGGAGTTGGAAAATATACTGACACATGGATATGTATTTGCCGAACAAATGATGCGGGTAAAAGATCTTCCCAGGCATTTTCAGCGACAGCAGGGTGCTACTTCCCTGCTGCTGGAAGATGTAGAGGCCCGGCATATTGAGAAAGTATTGAAGATCAAGCAGGGAAACCTTACGCATACCTATCAGGCATTGGGATTGGGATCGGTCAATACCCTGAAAAGTAAAATGGAGAAGTATGGGATAGAAAGAGAAGCATAGAATCAGATTAAGTTTTACCTAGTACAGATTAATGGATCAGTAATTTCTAAATTGTATGAATTGAAACTGTACTATCTTCTTGCCTTCTTTTTCTTCTACTCTACGATGTGTAGTTGAAGCGATACATTCTATATTAGCTTTTTTGAGTTCAGAAATTAAAGAATAGGTAAAGGTCATCTCGCCCATCAGGTGAACTGCTTTTGGGCGAAGTTTTCGAATTTTATAGTAATACTCGTTTACTATGTTTTTAATTTCATGTTGATTCGCTTCAGGTGGAATAGGAGGGAAGGAAATGTCTATTATTTTTCCATATGTTTGTTTGGCTTTTTTCAATTGTTTACTGGGCCAATATGTGGAGGGATGATTTGAAAGGTTAACTAGCCCCTGTGGTGGAGTAGGTGATGATATGTTATGTTGATGTAATTTATTATAAATAGACTCATAATGTTTTTTCAATTCATCATAAAACTTTTGAGCACTTTTTGCATTTGTGTACCCACCATGGTTAATATCATTTCGAATATTTGTTAGATCATTATAAACAGTTGAAATTTCCTTTGCTAAAGGGTCCATCATGACCTTTTGAGTGATTTCTTTGTACTTGCCAGCCGGTCCTTTCCATTTATGCTTTTCTGGAGCCTCCTTAATGAAATTTATAGCAGAACTGAGAAGATTTCTTGGATCTTTTTGTTCCAAATCAAAGAAATCTACTGGGGCGATTGCTTGATTTTCAAAGTAAATACAAAGCCAGGACAGTAAACCCTCCTGTAACTGTGTGATGCCTTGTTGTATGAGTCTATGTTGGATGCACCAGTTGACACCTTCTAGCCATTGTAAGGTACCCGCCTGCTTAAAACCTGATACTTTTTGCTGGATTTGATCGATTACTGCGTTGAGAGGTTTAATATAGCTTTGTTCAGTAGAAAATTGTTTAAGTTCAAGTTGCAGTTTATCATAAGGAAATTTCCAGATATCCTTACCTCGGTTGGTTTGGATTAGAGGAACTAACTTTTGTATGTGCTTATTTATTTCTCTTAGGTTATTTGCTACTTCATCTTTTCCTTTTTTTTCTTTGAGTAAAGGTCTCAATCTTTTATTAGTCAATATGGCTAACCTTTCCGGATTTCCATCCTGTACAAAATTATCTGCTGCAATCGCCCAGTCTTGTAATTCGGAAAAACTTGCTAAGTCCAAAATAGGTACAGGTCGGTTATCTACAGGAAGTTTCTTAACATCATGTATGGAACCCAGTTGCTCAAGAGCCCCATAATATATTGCTTTTACTCTGAGTACATGACAAAAAAATAGTGGGTTATGGCAAAAGTGTTAAATTGTAA
>CAYXVE010000040.1:0-49068 GCA_964468435.1 uncultured Bacteroidia bacterium
AGATGCTGGCGCTCCCCCTTAGATGATGGCGGGAGTTTGCAACTTCCGCCATCCAATTCATTTCCAATCACTTCACCCACACCCTGCGGGTGTCTTCCCAATCGTTGCCCTGCACGCGTAGCAGGTAGAGTCCCCTTAAGAGCGGAGCGACGGGAAGCTCGTAGCTGTGCCTTCCGGCAGCAGCCGGGAAGTTCTTCTGCCCGGCAGTCTGTCCCTGAAGGTCGACCCAGGTGGCCTGCACCTGCGTGGGCTGTTCGAGTTGAAGCTCGAGTATCATCGACTGGTCGCTGGCGACCGGGTTGGGGTAGAGGCTGAGCAGCGACAGATTTTGTAGCTCGACGCGATTGCTTACTGTAGCAGAGCGCGTGAAATAGGTTTCTGCCTTGCGAAAGGCATCGATGCCTACGTCTATCCCGGCCAGCCGGCCGGGGACATCGTCGGCGGGGGGGTGTATCCCGCCCCAGATGCGCGAGAGGCTGCACTGGTCTGAGGCATCACGATAGGTTGCCCATTGCAGAATGATATCTACACTGGGCCCTTCTTCGAAGACTAGAAATTCATTTCGGGGTGCTTCAAATTTGCTTAAGCCGCCAGGGAAGTACGGATCTCCTGTGAGCAGGGTTAGCACTTCGGCTGCGGCACGCGAAAAGGTTGAGTGGCCGGATACATATCCGGCAAAAGGGGGAGTCACAAATGAAGGTCGCTGGTAGGGCCACCAGTTTTCGGCCAGAATCCAGCCTACACCAGCATAATCTGTCTCGGGATCTTCGATGTAACCCGGTCCTCGCCAGGTGTAGAGCTTGATCTTACCTACATTGCGGTCGCCGATACCGGCGAGGGAGTCGCCTTCGAGCACCAGCTCGATCAGGCCTGGAATCAATGGAATGCCATCGACATCATAGTTGAGTAGGTTGGGATCACTGCTTTGTCCACGATCTGCCATGGCGCGGATAGCTGATACCGGGCGGATGTAGTCATACCAGCCTTTGATACCCCAGGCTGTAATGGCCGCATCGTGCATGGCGCCGCCGAGCGCCAGGTAGGCTTTGACATCCCATTCGAGGTCATCGAGGATGGGACCTTCCCCTTTGAAGCGCTTCTTTAGCAACGGATGATCATTGACATAGTTGAGGATGGTAAACCAGTGGCCAGGAGGCGTTTCCGAATCCGGGCCATCGGCCCAGAATTCAGCTACGACCCGGGCGTAGTCACCGCGGGGGACGATCTGGGGCTCATAAGGTTCACCCGTATAGGGGTTGATGTCATAACCCTGGCCGGGATCACCGCCATTTTCCAGGTCGTAAAAATCCTGTAGCCCTGCTATGGTTGTGGGGTAGTCCTGTACGTTTCCAATGGAAGCAGGAGAGATGTCCCACATGACGCCGTCGTGGGGATCGAGATATGCTGCCCAGGCAGCCACCAGGGCAAAGCCCCATTTATACTGCTCAGAGCTACCTCCACTTACACCCATTTCGAGAAAGGGAGGCGGTCCCGGATCGTGGTACACCCAGTATTCACCATCTTCACGCTCGTACATAGTAAGATCCTCTTCGCTGAGGGCAAAGGGCACTACCTGGCCCCATTCCGGACTGAGAAAATCCGGTGTATCAAAAGGACGAAGATTACCACTCTGATCGATAAATTCATCCAGTGTTAGGGATTGCCAGCGATTGTAATCAGAGATTGTCGGGTTGCCAGTTTGTACCATGACCAGGGGGGAGTTGACCGGTTGATAATGCCGGTTTCTATAGTCTTTAGCCTCATTGGCGCCATCCTGCATGCCAAACTCGATGAGTTTGGTAGCAATGTAGTTGCCTAGGGCTGCAGGCGATCCCGAAGTATATGCCGTATCCGTATTTTCGAAGGGAAAACCCCTGTCGTCCATTAGGGTAAGCATCTTGACAAAGGTTCTTCCATAACCGGGAGAAGGGCGAAAGCGATGTTGCATGATGCGAAAAGCCGCATAGCTGATGGCTTCCCCCTGTGCGGCACGTTTGTCTTCCGGTTCAGGAATGCTGTCAAAAGGACAGGTAAAACCATCGATCTTTTTTCCGAGAAAGTAAGTATCAGCCGAATCTTCATATGCAGCCCATGCATCGTACATGGCTATCGATACATGAAAGAGGTTGCGGGCGTGTACGGTGGGACGTGCAAAATCATTTCGTATGGCTGTCAGCAAGGCTTCGTTCCATTCACGGGCAACAGAGTGCGTCTGCGCTGAGAGGGGCAACATGGTCTTCAGCAAACAGACACATGTCAGCAAGTAAGCAAGCTGCTTCGTAAAGTTTTTCATCATATTATCTCAATAAATCTGAAATATATAATGCCCAAGGTGTTTTAGCAAGGAAAATATTTAGTGAGGATAACATGGGGGAGTTGGATGGCGGGCGACAGACTGCAAAAAATGTATATGGATATAATCATTTGATACGTTATGGGTTGGAGGAGGAGAATTCCAGCACTGAGCGCCAGCGGGGATTATTAATTTCTCCATATTTATCAGAATGCAGTAGTTTAAAGTCTTTTGAATCTTTTTTTTCCTGATAGAAAACAAAGTTCACGTTGGTCTGATTGTCCAGTCTGTCATAGCGCCAGATTTCGTGGGCACGGGTCGTAGGAGAGGCATAATAATATTCTATATCATTGGGAACTCCATAGGTTAGCATGATTTTTCCTCGGTCGGTTTCCCATCCCTCTTTATTGATCAATCCATACTTATCATTTACAAACTCAAGAGCAGCCATGTATCCTTTCCAAAGATCCATGACACTCTCTCCTTCCTGTGTGCGCCTGTTCCAGAAACTGTACAGATAATTCCTTTTTTGTTCGTAGTTTCGAAGTACTCCTGCAAAGCGTATTTCCTGCCTATTACTGATAGGGGCAAGTTTTTTAATATAATCTGTCAGCGTATTGTTGTCATATTCCTTGAAGAGGTCTCCGGCATATACGTTGACAAACTGCTCGAAGTCAGGATCCTGGCGGGAGTTATAGACATAAAATTTCTTACTGGTACTTCTGAGGATCTTTTGTGTCTTTTCATCTACGAGCTCTACTACGACGTGGTAGGTATCGGAAAAAAGGTCTCTAATATCAAAGCTATGAATGAATACCTGATAGTTTTCGGGATCTATCTCCTTATCTTCGTAAGGTTTTTTGACATTTTTCCCCTGCCGGATGATACGCACTCTTTCGATGACATCTTCATCAGTGGCGAGTCTCGGTAAGTTGTAGAGTTGTACATATACGATAAGAGTGTCCTGATTGATGAGTGCATTGTTGGTGATCAGCGGGTTAAAAAATTTTCCTAGACGAGGCTCGTTCTTGATCCGGAGGCGTTCTGGTTTGGGTACAGCTTTCAGGAAGGATATGTCGCTGAAGGCGAAGTTACTGTTGGCGGAGAGAGGTATGATGAAATCCCGGGTATGAGTACTCGTTTGAACAGGGGAGGCATTCACGTCTCGTATAGAGATGCTCATGTGATAATTTCCTCTAGGCAACTGAAATACCCATTTACGATTGATATCAGGGATGCTGGAAGATCCCTCTTCTTCTTCCGGAACGAGTCTTTCAGTCAGTTTGTGACTTTCATGATGCAGCTTCAGGCTATCGCCAGATGGTTCGATCCGGAAGATTTCGATGTCAGCGTGCGCAGAGGCCTCTTCCAGGCCTTGATTCGTTGGAACAGAAGTCAGAGAAGATCCTGAGATGCGCAGATATACTTCTACCCTGGGGAATTCTTCATAGCTATTGTTTCTCAGTTGCTGATAGCGCCATATATCGACAAAAAACTCTGGTTTTTGAGCATGAGTCGCCTGGAATAAGATTACTAAGGCAGACAGAAAAATCAATAAATATCGACCAAACATTGCACAAAAATATGAAATAGGATATACTTTATACTATATGAATGTATTCCCTTTGTATTATTTTCCTCCAATTCCCTGGTTCGCTGCTGCCTTGCAGGAGACAGAAGTCCTGTTGGATATACATCAGCCCTATCGCAAACAGCGCTATTTCAGCAGGACTATCATTCAGGGAGCTAATCAGAAACTTCCCCTGGTCATCCCTGTCGAGCGGCGCAGTAAACGGCTTGAATTGGTAAAAAAACGTATATCTTATGCTGAGAACTGGCCATTACAACACTGGAGAAGCCTTAAATTTTCTTATAAGAACTCTCCCTACTTCGACTATTATCAGGATCAGCTTAACGCACTGTATACTACGCGCTATGAATTTCTTACAGAATATTTATTAGCTTGTCTTCATTCAGCTTTTTACTTGCTGCAATATCAGCCTTCAATCGTTACTACTACAACGTACAGAATTGCCGGGGAGTATACATATGATTATCGAAGGGATTTTGAACCTCCTATGGACTCTCCTCCTGCCTGGTACCGGGAAATAACCTATCCACAAGTCTTTGGGGAGTTTCGAGCCGAGTTATCCATCCTGGACCTGCTCTTCAACGTTGGACCTGAAAGCAGGTTTATCTTGGAACAATCATTTAAAAATAATCGTTCAATGACTTGATCAGAAATCATTTTTAATGGTTTTGACCAGGTCGTTGGATGCACGGTTTAACTGTGTTAAATTAAACCTGGGGAAGTAGAACCCGTTTTAATAAATAGATATACCCGATATTAGAAATATATAATTACTTATCGATGGAGCAAATCAAACTGGATACAATAGAATCTGCATTGGAGGATCTTCGAAAAGGGAAAATGATCATTGTGGTGGATGATGAAGATCGTGAGAACGAGGGGGATTTTGTATGTGCGGCTGAAGCCGTTACACCCGAGATGGTGAACTTTATGACAAAAGAAGGAAGAGGTCTGATCTGTGTGCCTATGCGAGAGGAGCGCTGTGAAAAATTGAACCTACATTTGATGGTGGGGGTGAATACTGCTACACATGGCACGCAGTTTACGGAGTCGGTAGATTTACTTGGACACGGTTGTACGACTGGAATCTCTGTGCATGACCGGGCAAAGACGATCCAGGCACTGGCTGATCCACAGACAAAACCTGAGGAACTAGGTCGTCCGGGCCATATTTTCCCACTTAAAGCTATGAAAGGAGGCGTGCTAAGGCGTACGGGTCATACTGAGGCTACTGTGGATATGGTAGAAATGGCGGGATTCAAACCAGTAGGCGTATTGGTTGAAATATTGAATGAAGATGGTTCTATGGCCCGTCTTCCAGATCTGAGGGAGGTTGCAGACAAATTTGACCTCAAACTGGTTACCATACAGGATCTTATCGCCTACCGTCTCAAGCACGAGACGCTAATCAAACGCGAGATTGGTGTAAGAATGCCTACGGAATATGGAGATTTTGATCTCATTGCATACCGTCAATTGAACACCGATGAGATTCACCTGGCATTAGTAAAAGGTACTTGGGATAAAAATGAGCCAATCCATACAAGGGTACATTCTTCCTGTCTGACGGGAGATGTATTTGGTTCATGTCGCTGTGATTGTGGTCCACAACTGTCTACTGCCCTAAAAATGGTGGAAGAAGAGGGAAAAGGAGTAGTTTTGTATATGAATCAAGAGGGAAGAGGAATAGGATTGCTCAACAAGCTGAAAGCCTACAAACTTCAGGAAATGGGTCGTGATACCGTGGAGGCCAATCTGGAACTGGGCTTCAAGATGGATGAACGGGATTATGGGGTAGGGGCACAGATTCTCCGGGATCTGGGTGTGAGAAAAATGCGCCTGATGACCAATAATCCCAAGAAAAGAGCAGGTTTAATTGGCTATGGGCTGGAAATTGTGGAAGTAGTCCCCATAGAGATTGCTCCCAATCCGCATAATGAAAAGTACCTGCTGACCAAAAAGCTCAAGATGGGCCATACAATCCTGAATACTGAGCAGGGTAATGGAGAGGAATAATTTTATATCAATGACCTGAAAGTATCCTTCGCGTTGTAAGTCGTGAGCTGCGCAAGCTCGTTGTATGGCAGATCATAGATCTCTACTAGTTTACGTGCTACATATTGCGTGTAACTGCTCTCGTTCCGGTTGTGGCGATGTGGGGCTGGAGCCAGATAGGGACTGTCTGTCTCGATGACAATGTATTCCAGCGGAACTTCTTCGAGTACCTTGGATACATCTTTGCGGTAGGTCACAATACCACCGATTCCCAGTTTGAAATTACCCAGTTCTATAATCTTCTTCGCCTGCTCTACATTGCCATCAAAGCAATGAAAAATACCCCAAAGCCGCTCATTATGATGTTTTGCGATCATCTCATAGGTCTCATCAAGAGCATTCCGTGCATGCAGGATAATTGGCAGACCAAAGCGTTTGGCCCAGTCTATATGTATTTCCAGGGAAGCTTGCTGGCGAGGTAGGGTATCCTTATCCCAGTACAGGTCCAGCCCCGTTTCACCTACCCCATAATAGCTATTTCTTTCCAGTCGTTTTTCCATGTCCTCCAGTATCGGCTCAAAATTTTCGGGTACATATACCGGGTGCAGGCCCATCATGGGATAGCATAGATTCGAAGCCTTGTCCACTAGCGCATGCATTTGTTCAACAGAAGCTTGATCTACATTAGGTAGCATGACAGCTTCGTTGATCTCTGCAGCACGCGTCAACACATCGTCCTGATCTTCGAGAAACTTTTCGGAATATAAATGAGCATGTGTATCAATCAACTTCATGTGCACTGTAATTTTCCAACAGAAATACCGTAATTTACATCCGTAAAGATAATATAATTGTTTTGGGTTTTACCCTTCGGAGCAGATTAGGTCTGAGTTAAGGCCGATAAAACCCCGTTTCAACTTACGATAAACCAATAAAGATTGATGAACGAATTATTTCTCACGGATCAGGAACGCGAACGCAGAGAGGAACTGGAAAGATTAAAAGAGCTGGGAATAGACCCTTATCCAGCCGAGGGATATGAGGTAAACATGACTACCAGGGAGATACAGGAAAACTTTGAAGAGGCAAAAGAAGGCTTTGAAGAGGTATCACTGGCCGGAAGGATTACGAGCAAACGCATCATGGGTAAGGCTTCATTTGCAGAATTGCAGGATAGCCAGGGAAAAATTCAGGTATATTTTCAACGCGATGAGGTCTGTCCAGGAGATGACAAGACATTATACAATGAAGTATTTAAAAAGCTGATTTCATTAGGAGATTTCGTGGGTGTCACCGGGCATGCATTTATTACCAAAACCGGAGAAAAGACCATACATGTAAGTTCTTTTAAGATCCTCTGTAAGATTCTGCGTCCTATTCCCTTTCCCAAGGAGACGGATGGCAAGTTATACGATACTTTTACCGATACAGAACAGAGATACCGGCAGCGCTATGTGGATCTGATCGTGCATCCTCACACCAAAAAAGTATTTGAGCAACGCAGCCAACTTGTACAGGCTATGCGCGATTATCTCAACGATAAGGGGTATCTGGAAGTAGAAACGCCCATTTTGCAGCCCATCTATGGAGGGGCTGCCGCACGCCCCTTTAAGACTCATCACAATACCCTGGATATAACCTTATATCTGCGTATCGCCAACGAGTTGTACCTGAAGCGGTTGATTGTAGGCGGTTATGATGGAGTATATGAGTTTTCCAAGGATTTCAGGAATGAGGGGATGTCCAGATTTCACAATCCTGAGTTTACCCAGATAGAACTCTATGTTGCCTTCAAAGACTACCAGTGGATGATGGAGATGGTTGAAGAAATGTTGGAGAAAGTTGCCATGACATTGCACGGTACGACAAAAGTTCCAGTTGGAGAGCATGTGATTGACTTCAAGCGCCCCTGGAAGCGATTTACGATGTATGAAGCCATTGAGCATTACAATGGGATTGATATTTCTGAGATGGATGAGCAGGGATTACGGGAGGTCTGTAAAAAGCTGAATGTACCCATGGATGATACTATGGGTAGAGGTAAGCTGATCGACGAAATATTTGGTGAGACAGTAGAGCCCCATCTTATCCAACCCGTATTTATTACGGATTATCCCATTGAAATGAGTCCGCTAGCCAAAAAGCACCGCAGCAAAACTGGGCTGGTAGAGCGTTTTGAAGGCATATGCAATGGTAAGGAGATCTGCAACGCTTTCTCCGAGCTCAACGATCCAGTGGATCAACGGGAGCGATTTATGGAACAACTGGAACTAGGCAAAAGGGGAGATGAAGAGGCAATGATACTAGATGAGGACTTTCTCCGGGCTTTGGAGTATGGTATGCCGCCTACAGCAGGACTGGGGATCGGTATTGACCGGCTTACCATGATCATGACTAATTCGGCTTCGATTCAGGATGTACTATTCTTCCCACAAATGAAACCGGAGAAAAAGCAGCAGGTATCAAGCGTAGCAGAATTTGTATCGCTGGGGGTGCCTGAAGCCTGGGTGCCGATGCTATATAAGTCAGGTATACCTTCAGTAGAAGTTTTGAAGGATTCCAACCCCAATAAAGTGCTCCAGGATTTGTGTTCCCTAAATAAAAAAATGAGACTAGGGCTTAAAAACCCTACAAAAGAAGAAGTTAAAGCCTGGATTAATGGAAAGGGTTAATAGGTTATTGGGAAGTTGCACGTAAAATTATTAATTTGATGTAAGTTTTTAAACAAAACAGCTATTAAATTCATTGAGAAAATATAATAATACGTGAAAAAGCTTTTCCAGCATTGAATATTTAGTAAATAAATCACGTAAATTACCCGTGAAAATTGATAATGTCGCTAACGCCCCTACGGGCAAATTTGAAAAGAGAGTCCCATGTTGTTTGAGAACGAGTCCACGGATCTTGAAGATTCATTGAAAAAGTCAGAAACCGGTTCATCTACGTCTAACAATTCTTCTGAGATTTCTGAAGAGCCAAAAGCAGACCAGGATAATGCTTCCCCGCAGGTGGAGGATGAACAGCCTGAGGCTGACACAGAAGATTCCGGCAGCGAAGAAGATCAGAAAGTTGAGGAAGTACCCGCCGATAGCCAGACAGATACAGAAGAGGTGAAAGATCCTTACGGTTCGGATGATTCCTCTGCTGTTGTGCAGGATGATACACTCTTGCAAGACCAAGCGTCTACAGATGAAACGGCGAGTGATAGCAAAAATCCATTACAGCCAGCTCCCATTCAGGAAGCGGAAGTGGCAGATACTTCTCAGGATCAGGTCAGTCCATCTGCTATAGAACAGGACTCTGCTATAGAACAAACTACAGCTGCGCAGGATGAAGAGGTAGTTAAACAAGAAACACCTGCTGAACAATCGAATGCTAATGATGAGTCGCAGATGTGGGAAGGATGGGGAGCGTTGGACACAGAACAGGAGGGACTTTTACAGAAAGTAGATGAGATTATCGATGAAGAACAGTCAGCCCGGTTGCTCGATGCTTCTCCCGAAGACCTTATTGTTTTACTGGAAAAATATGTAGAGGGTGATATTTCAGATAATATACCGAAAGTTGGACTTCTCAAAAGGAGTTTTGATGCCATACGTGCACAATTAGCAGTATCCGAAGAGCTTACAGAGCAATTCCGGGTAGCATTGGCCAACTTCAACAAAAAGCGTGTAGAACTCCAAAAAGCGCAGGAAGCTCAAAAGGCTGAAAATGCTAAAAAGAAACGTACACTGATCGATCGTTTAAAAGCCATTGTCGACTCAGAAGATGTATATAAAATTAAGGAAGTACGGGAAGTACAGAACGAGTGGAAAAACATCGGCCATATCCCCAAAAAAGATATGGAGTCTATGTACATGGAGTACCGGACACTGCTAGATACTTTCTATCAGCGCAGGGAAATGCATTTTGAACTGCTCGAATATGATCGTAAAATCAATCTTCAGGAAAAGGAAAAGCTGATCGAAGAAGCCAAGACCCTGATACCCCCTCTGGAAGATCGCGAAAATATGACGGTTTGGACACAAAAGATGGATCATTTCCGTGAGATTCAGGAACAATGGAAAAATATTGGTCATGTTCCCAAAGAGGATCTGGATCGTATCAGAGATGAATTTCGAACAGTGATCGATCAGTTTTTTGAAGCCAGACAACAGTTTCTGAAAGTCCTGGATACACAACGGGATGAAAACCAGAAAAAGAAGGAAGCACTCCTTATTGAAATGGAGCAATACGCGGAATTTACGGCTAAAAGACCTCGTGAGTGGAACGAAGCCACACAAACATTTCGTGCACTACAGGAGCAATGGAAAGCCCTGGGACCTGCTCCGAAGTCGGTCAATAACGAACTATGGCAGAAATACAGAAATATTGCTGATAAGTTTTTCTCAAATAAGACGTCATACTTTAAGCAGTTAGATGAAAAACGTTCGGAAAACCTTATCAAAAAGCAGGAGCTATGTGAGCGGGCTGAAGAATTGAGGAATAGTCCGGATTGGGAGAAGACTGCTCGCGAACTCAAGAAGTTGCAAAACGAGTGGAACCAGAGTGGTCCGGTTCCCGAAAGATATTCCAATAAAATCTGGAGCCGATTTAAGACAGCTTGTGATAAGTTCTTCGAGCAGCGCAGACTCCACTATCAGGCGCTCCACGAGACCGAACATATCAACCTTGAGAAGAAAAAGAAACTCATCGAAGAAGTAGTCAAACTAGCGGAAGATGAGGAAAAAGATGTAGATCTCGCTATAGAAAGGGTGAAAGAACTACAGTCAGAGTGGAGAGAAATCGGAAAAGTTCCCTATAAGGAAAAGGATAAAATCTGGGAAGAGTTTCGCAGGGAGATAGACCGCTTTTTCAATAGCCTCTCAGGCAAACGTGAGAAACTGCGTGAGATACGATTGAAAACTTCTATCGAAACGATAGCTGATCCAGATCAGAGATCCCGCCAGATCAAAGCAAAGATTGCCAGAATTCGCAAGAAAGTCCGTAAATCAGAGGAGAAAATTGAGCAGTATAGCAATAATATGATGTTTATTGCTAAAGGAAAATCTGGTGAACCTCTACGTATACAAATCCAGGCAGAACTCGATCGGGAGAAAGAACAGGTTGACGAATGGAAGGGTAAAGTAAAAATGCTGAATGAAATGCTGAAAAACCCTCCCGAAAATATGTCTGATGACGATGATGATGATGATGACAATGATAACGCAACAAACGAAATGCCTGTAAACCAGGAAGAGGGAAAAGGAAATGAAAAGACCCATGAGAGCGGTGAAGAAGACGCTTCTTCTGAGGGAGAAGATGCAGAGACTGTTGTTGAGGCAGATGATCAGAGAGGATCTAAACCGTCCTAAACAGAATCTGCACTTAAATACTGTATAACACACAATGATAGATAACAAAAAGGGAAGTCTCTGAAACGGGCTTCCCTTTTCTCATGGATTAATCACTTGTGAAATTTCTGAAAAAGCAGGAAATTTATACCTTTACATATGTAAATACACAGTGCGTTGAAAAGAAAAAACTTCGATTTTGACATACTGACCCTTGTTCTGTTTCTCATTATTGCAGTGTGGGGATGGGTAAATGTGTATGCTGTATCTTCTGATGGAGGGATGTTAGCCATGTGGGAACTGGACAAAGAACACGGCAAGCAATTAGTATGGCTGGCAGTTTCACTGCTCGTAGTCGTTGTTACTTCCTTCCTGGATTACAGATTACTGATTAGCTCAAGCTACATACTGTACGGCCTTAGTATTTTACTACTCATTTTGACACTATTCCTAGGCCGGGAAGTAAATGGTGCAAGAAGTTGGCTTTACATAGGAACTCAGTCTTTCCAGCCTTCAGAATTTGCTAAGTTTGCCACGGCAATGGCGCTTGCTAAATACATTTCAGAGCTGGGGTTTTCACTTAAGAAATCCAGCTACCTCCTCAGTTCAGGTGCAATAATTCTGCTGCCGGCTATCATAGTTGTCCTTCAAAATGATACAGGTTCTGCGCTGGTATTTGCCAGCTTTTCTATTGTATTGTTTCGTGAGGGACTTAATCCATTGATAATAAGTTTTTTGATCCTTACTGCTATCGTTTGCCTGCTGACACTCGGATTGGAAAATCAGTGGTTCGTATGGGGGATTATCATCGGTAGTGCCCTACTATCATTATTGTTTTTTTACAATAAAAAAGATCCCATGAGAATCCTCATAGGACATCTGATCGCGGTAGTTTTTTTTCTTGGGTTGTCCATGAGTACAAAGCTGATCGTAGATCGGCTTCCGGAACATCAGCAAGATAGGATAGCTGTATTGTTTGATCCAGAGGCAGACCCTCTTGGTAAAGGATATAATGTTATTCAATCCAAGATTGCCATAGGTTCGGGAGGAATATGGGGAAAAGGGTATCTGGAAGGAAATTACACCAAGTATAAGTTTGTCCCCAAACAGGAGACAGACTTTATCTACTGTACTGTGGGTGAGGAATGGGGCTGGGTAGGATCTACATTTACCATATTAATGTACTTCCTCTTTTTGTGGAGAACACAGTTTATCGCCGAAAATGCTAAAACCCGTTTTGCCAGAGCCTACGGTTACGGGGTGTTTTCTATCTTTTTCTTTCATATGATGGTCAATATCGGGATGACGCTTGGATTGGTTCCAGTCATCGGGATACCGCTTCCAGTTTTCAGTTATGGAGGCTCTGCCATTGTCGTTTTCACCCTGCTTACTGCAGTACTGATCAACCTGTATTCCTACCGGAAAGCTGTATTAGGGTCTAAATAAAACTATTCCTTTGCAGTACCTGATACCTGTTACAGGCTTTAGCAATAGATATTTTATCGTGGTCAGAAATATCTCTGCGTCGTGTCACTGTTCAGCATGCCAGGAACCCAGCATGCTTTTGAGTGTAAGTCTGTTGTCCTGATACTTTTACCGCGAGTCGAACAATAAGTGTGTGGTACTGTTGGACTGCAATTGCTACACGTTTTCGTAGAATTAGTGCGATCAGATTTATAGATCTTTTTGGGTATATCTGTGTGACAAGGGATAAAAAGTTAAATAAAGTTTGATTTTTGTGATTAATATTTCATATTAGTGAGACTGAATCAATCAATGAAATAAACAAATAAGCTTATAATTTGGAATTATATCCAACCCATATTAGTCTGCTGTTTTTGCTATCTGAATAAATATGTTTAAGTTGGGCAGTGGATGTAAAAAGATACGAGCCATTCTCAACAAGGGAATGGCTTTCTTGCTAAAATGGGTATATTTTTTTGTTATTTCTAAGGAACAGGTTATGCAAAGAAAGGACAAGATTTATATTTTTGATACTACTCTCCGGGATGGAGAGCAGGTACCAGGTTGTCAGCTCAATACTAAAGAGAAGGTTCAGGTAGCACAAGCTCTGGAGGAGTTGGGAGTAGATATTATTGAAGCGGGATTTCCCATTTCAAGTCCAGGAGATTTTAATTCCGTTGTAGAAATATCCAAGGCTGTAAGTATGCCCGTGATCTGTGCCTTATCCAGAGCCAAAGAGAAGGATATAGAGGTTGCAGCAGAAGCGTTGAAGTATGCAAAGCGTAAGCGCATCCACACTGGTATAGGTAGTTCGGATATACACATCCAATATAAGCTGCGTTCGAGTCGGGAAAAAGTGTTGGAGATTAGTCGTGAAGCTGTTCGTTATGCCAGGAAATTTGTGGATGATGTAGAGTTTTATGCCGAAGATGCGGGGAGAGCGGATCTGGAGTTCCTGGTAAAAATGGTAGAAACAGTGATTGATGCAGGTGCTACAGTGGTGAATATACCTGACACGACAGGATATACATTGCCCTGGCACTTTGGTGATCGCATTCGCTATGTATTTGAAAATGTTTCCAACATCGATAAGGCAATGATCTCTGTACATTGCCATAATGATCTGGGGCTTGCCACAGCCAACAGTATTTCGGGACTCAACAACGGTGCACGTCAGGTAGAGGTAACCGTAAACGGCATTGGTGAACGTGCGGGAAATACCTCGCTGGAAGAGGTCGCTATGATCATCAAGAGTCATTCTGATATGGGTCTCTATACCAATATTCAGTCGGAAAAAATCTATGATACCAGCCGGTTGGTATCCAGGCTTATGAAGATGCCTGTACAGCCCAATAAGGCTATCGTCGGTAAAAATGCTTTTGCTCATTCTTCTGGAATCCACCAGGATGGTGTATTGAAGCATCGTGAAAATTACGAAATTATTGACCCTGCAGAGGTCGGTGTACATGCCTCTGAGATCATATTGACAGCTCGTAGCGGAAGAGCTGCACTTAAGCACAGACTTGAATTGCTGGGCTATATTTATCCCAAAGAAGAACTAGATGAATTATACGAGCGCTTTCTTACCGTAGCAGATGAAAAGAAACGTGTGGAAGATGAAGACTTGCGCGAACTGGTCAAAGCCATAGAAATGGCCCGCGTAAATATACGTTGATTACATGTAATATTCCATATTTTACAATATTTAACATGTAAAAGCATTTTGATCCTGTATCTCCTGGATAAGCTACTTACTTTAGGGGCTCAGTGTCGCTAGTTAGGGTGAGCATCATAGAGATGAGCTGCGTGGTATGCTTTAAGGTAGATGAAGATCCAGAACCAGCTTTCGGTGTATTGATGAGTACATTAAGCATTCTGGGGACATCCAGCAGAAGATATAGCTTGTGATAATAATGTACATCAATGTTATAAGTGCTACACAATTTCTTGATCTCTTTCTGATTGATTAATGCTGCTATATTCTCTTTGGCGGATTCCGGAGTTAATGGAGTGGGATTAAGCATATATGTATGGTAAACAAAATAGAACATATCAAACAACAAGGGTAAACTTTCCTGCATATACTCCCAGTCATATAAGTTCAATTGCCGGGCTGTCAGATACATATTGGAAGGGATAAAATCACCATGTGTTAGAGAAACAGTAAGCAATACCCCTGGAGAAATAGATGCATGAAAAGCCGAATACAGATCGAGTATAGAGGCGAGACTATCCAATTCCTCGTTCAAAAAAGAGATCTCAGGTTTTTGCAGCATGCTTTTTACCTCTTCTAATACTGAGTCCAAGTTGATATAATACAGGATATCTTGTAACTCTCTTTCGTGATGGAAAAGTTGGTACATTTCATCAAGTGCCTGTAAATGTACAGGTTCTAAAGACGTGGAGCGATATCCTCTTTTGATAGGTTTGACACTGGATATGATGATAGCATGATCCCCTTCCGTATGGCTTAGGAAAGGATGTACGATTCGGCGCAGTCTTCGTTGTGAAAGGATCTGAAGACCATATACCTCATTGTATATCAACTCTGTGGCCAGATCTGTATGGGCAAGTTTGATAAAGTGGCTGATATATTTTCCCTGGTTAAGCGCAATTACGCTTTTGCGGTATTTTCCAGTGGTGTTTGTCAGAATAGCAAATGATTCATGAGGGACGGTATTTATCAGATCAAATAATGGAATTGCCTGATTTTCATTTACATAGAAGCTTCCCGATGTGATCCATTTTTTTATTCCCACAGAAAAGCTAGCCCTGATAAATTTTTGTTTTAGGGTTGAGGTCATCTGTAATTGATTTTCCAGAGACAAAAATACTGGATAGGAGCTCTTTTCGGGAAAAATCCACTTTACACGTCCTGATTCATCATTGATGTACAGATATTTTGACCAATGATGATTTTTGTAAGGGTTTTCCCATGCAAAATATTCGTCATAGTTATCGGTAGCTGGAGGAATAGTATTGAGAAAGAATATCGATCTTATCAACAAGCGATCTGCCAGATTTAATGCCATATATACAAGTTGGTCTTGCTGCCTGGTAAGGTTATCGTTCAAAGTACCCTAATGGATCACCACTTAAAATGACAATTTATTAAAGTAAATCAAATTATTCCGCTAATCATGCACTAAAATTACACGTTAGGGCTTGATAATCAGAATATATTAGATTAACTCGTATCATTTTCATGGTGATTTACAGCAGTGATTAAAGACGTAGAATAATATAAGATATATTACATAATTAAATGAATTTTTTTGCCATGATGGTTAAACGATTGGTAGTATTGAATGTCTAATCAACAAATGGTGGCAACGGTAGAACATCAGCTCATATCGGATCTGGGTAATCCAAGTAAAAAGCACAAGGTCTTTGACAGTATCGTCAAGGAATACCAGCAGGTATTGTATTATCACATCAGACGCATTGTGATCGATCACGATGATGCTAATGACGTACTACAAAATACTTTTCTGAAGGCCTGGCGAAACATAGAAAATTTCAGGGGAGATTCAAGGATCAAAACATGGCTTTATCGAATAGCTACAAATGAGTCAATCACCCATTTAAAGGCGAAAAAAAAGCGTCAGTTTACAGATGTGGAGGATATACAAAACGATTTGAGACACAGCCTGGAGTCTGGAAGATATATTGAGGGAAATGAAATACAGCTCAAATTACAAAGGGCTATTCTTACACTTCCTGAAAGACAGAGGTTGGTATTCAATATGCGTTACTTTGATGAAATGAAGTATGATGAAATGGCTCAGATACTTGAATTATCAACCGGATCGCTGAAAGCGAGTTACCATCATGCTGTAAAAAAGATTGAAAAATATCTGGAAGGTCAATAAGCGTATACAGAATATGGACAAACATCCAAAATATACTCCCGAGGATAGAGAAGACTTTTCTTTCCTCAATCAGTTTTCCAGAGAAACTTCTGTATTTCAGGTACCAGATGAATATTTTGAGCAGTCAGGTAATCATATCATGGATCTGATTGAGGAGGAAGAATTATTGGCTCAGGAAGCCCCAAGGCTAAGTAGTATACCTAAGCATAATATTTTTGCAGTTCCTGCAGAATACTGGCAGCAGCTGACTCATTCTTTAAGACCCAAACTGGAACAGACAGATAATCCCTTCATATCCCTGAATAGGTGGAAGGATTTCGTCAACATGAAATACGTAGGCTATGGAATTGCTGCAGCGGTAACGCTTTTATTATTGGGAGTTTGGGTCAGGTACGGACAGCTATCTACCCCTGATCCTGCTAATATAGGGATTGAGGTAGCGCTGGCATCTATACCTACAGAAGAACTTATGTGGGAAATCAACGATCATGAGTTTAGCGATACAGACGAGATTGCCAGGTTGCTGGTGCGTGAAGGGATAGATGAAGATCAGATCGGGTATATTCCTGAAGAGTGGTTATCAAAAAATGAAATGGATATGTTTCTGGATGACCTGGAAGTGTCAGATATTAATGACGAGTGGTTTGAATAAACTGTGAATAAATTGAAAAAAGGCTTAGTAAATAATACAAGTTTTACTATTACTAATATTTATAACACATTGAAATGAAATATATATTCAGTATCATCCTGTTTTTCATAATAGGTGGAGTATTCTTAAAGGCTCAGGAGGGTAACCTTCAAGAGCGGCTCAACTCGCTAAAAATTGCCTACATTACAGAAAAACTGGTACTGACCAGTGAAGAGGCGCAGCGATTCTGGCCTATTTATAATGAATATATGGATGCCCTGGGAAATTTGAAAGAAGAAAATGAGAAACGAAAAGAGGAGATGAAACAGGAAATGCTGGCCTCCAATGATGCAGAACTGGAAAAACTGGTTGATGGCTTCATTACTTCCCAGAAACAGGAATATGAAGTTAACCTCGCATATCACGATAAGTTTAAGGAAGTATTGCCCATACGGAAGATTATCCTACTGTACAAAGCACAGGATGAATTCAAGCAAAGAGTATTTAGTGAACTAGCACGCAGAAGGATGCAGGGTAGGAGAAATGGTGAGAATAATTAGCTAAAATAAATCAGTCAAGTATTTTTTAGCATTTGTTTTATGTATAGGTAGAAGCCATCAAGCGGTTGTTAGCTGTTTTTTCGGCAGATATATCATAGATAATTGAGCAATGTAGGTCTAACGTTGTTATGATCAGCTATGTGGAAATAATCGGTAAGAGGATGCACATGTACATTCGCCTTTTTTATATATTGGCTTGTGAAATTCTGTACTATTAACCCTAAAAAACCAAAATCCTTTCTATGAAATATTTAGCTCTTCTATGTGTGCCGCTTTATCTCCTCAGCGGCTGCAAAACTTCTCGTATTGAAGAGGAAAAATCCGGGAAAGAACCTGAAACAAGAACTCTAGACTTTCAGGCCGAAACAGCAGAATCAGGAGTTTACATAGGTTTTTATAATGTTGAAAATTTATTCGACACAGGTGATGAACCCAAAAAGATAGATGAAGACTTTCTGCCATCAGGAAGATACAACTGGACCGAAGATAAGTATCAGCGAAAATTATCTCAACTGGCTAGTGTTGTTGATGAACTTGGTGTGAATGGACCTGATGTTCTAGGATTGGTAGAGGTTGAAAACCGTAAAGTGGTGGAGGATCTTGCCAAAACCGGGAGATTGAGCTCAAGAGGATATGAAGTGGTACATGAAGAGTCGCCTGACATGCGTGGTATTGATGTAGCTCTGATCTATGATCCCGATGTATTTACCTATACACGCCATACAACCTGTCGGATCAATTTTCCTACAGACCCAGACTATACAACAAGAGATGTGCTCATTGTAGAAGGCACGATTGACGGAGAACCGCTCTATTTGTTTGTGAATCACTGGCCTTCCAGGAGAGAAGGGCAGCGGGAGAGCGAATTTCGCAGGATTAGAGCTGCTATAGAGGTTAAGGAGCAGATTGACTCTATCTTAGCGGTACAGAAAGATGTCAATATCATCTTGATGGGTGATTTCAACGATGATCCTTTCAATAAAAGTATGGCTACGGTTCTGGGAGGCAAGAAAAATATATCTGAAGTGCCTGATGATGGATTTTACAATCCCATGTACAGCTTGCTAGACCCTGACAAGCAAGGAACACTTACTTATCAGGGTAAGTGGAATCTCTTTGATCAGTTTCTGATCAGTGAAGAAATACTTCGAGACTCCAATAAGCTGGTTTATGTTGAGGGTTCTGCCAGGATATACAGCGAAGGGCTTAATGTGGGATTTGGTAGGGGTGCCGAGAATCCCCGTCGTGCGATATTCCGGGGAGAGTTTGATCCTGAAGGCTATAGTGATCATTTCCCGGTATATTTACAATTACGGGTAAATTGAGGGTGTTTGAAAACTAGAAGCTTCATTTTCCAGTTTCTTTTTTGTAATCTTGATATGGTTCGAGTACAAGTTAGGAATGTCAAAAGACTATTACCGGATTTTAGAAATAAATGATACGGCCAGCGCTGAGGAGGTTAAGCAGGCTTACAAGAAGCTTGTACGTAAGTATCATCCGGATTTAAATCCAGATGAACATACTACCGATAAATTTATGGCTGTTCGCGAAGCGTATGAGGTACTTGGTAATCCCTATAAGCGAAAGTTATATGACAATAGAGTTAGTGGTACCACGACCAGTGAGGCTACTACGCTAAGGTACGAGCAGGTAAGAAGAAAGCGAGCCAGTAGATACCGTCGAACGAAATATCAGCGTAAGATGACTTACCGGGGCAGTTACAACAACAACCCAGTAAATACAGAGATCCGGGATACAGGTAGCAGACAGCGCAAAACAGAGCAGTACGCGGAGAAGGTAAGATATGAATACCAACAAAACATTTCCCAGCAAAATGCCCATAAGTCATATTATTATTTTACGCTCGGACTGAAAACGATCCTGGTAATGGTATTTTTTTACTGTGCAAGTATGGTATTGGACGTAGCACTTACCAGGGAAGTAGAAAAAGAGCTAGTGTTATCCAAACGGGAACTTCCCTGGACCTTGGCTGATCCAGGAATGGTAAAGGTTAGAACAGAAAACTATACCTTCAGGATCAAACGCGTATACGCCTATAAATTTTTCACCAATCAATACATACGTGTGAAAGTGACACCATTGAAGAATACCGTAACACATGTTTTGATTCAGGAACCCAAGATCTCGTATTTTGTCAAAACCAATTACAGACTCAATAGTTTCGCCATACTTCTTGTCTGGATACTTATTATCAGTATACCCATCATATTTTTCATTCAGCTAAATCCTGAAGTATCAGTATATTTAGGAACGACTCAGTTGCTCATTTTTGTCGTATTGTTGGGTATGTTATCGCGAGGGTAAAATTAATAAAGGTCAAATTTGTGGAACTTGCAGGGTAGGGGCCCATTGTAAAGTTGGACTCGCTTAGATGTTTTCAGGCCAATGGATTTGATGGCTGAAATATTGGCACTGAGAATCCAGGCTTCGTATCCTTGATACTGGTTCTTGAATGTATCTCCTATTTTTTTGTAAAATTGTTCGATATCTTGTTGAAAGATGCGCTCATCGTACGGAGGATTGGTAACGATGATTCCTCCTGAAGCTTCGGGTTGATAGGAGAAGAAATCGTACTGATTGATGGAAACGGCACTTTCCAGCCCCGTTCGTTGCAGATTTTTACGAGCCTTCTGTACAGCAGAAGGATTCAGGTCTATGCCAGTAATGGGATGATTGGGAACCGTACGGATTTTTTGTGCATTATCTATTAACCTCGACCAGAGCTGTTTGTCATAATCGTGCCAATGCATAAAGCCAAAATGCCTCCGAAATAGTCCAGGGGGTACGGATCCTGCAATCATGGCTGCTTCTGTCAGAAGTGTTCCTGAACCACACATAGGATCGAGAAAGGGTTTTTCTCCTTTCCATCCGGTCAGTAGGACCATGCCTGCTGCCAGCACCTCATTAAGGGGTGCTAGGGTCTGTTCCAGCCGGTATCCACGTTTATGGAGAGAATCACCAGAGCTATCCAAAGCTACCATGGCTCTGTCGCCATTGATATGAATATGGATGCGTATGTCTGGATGCTCAACATTCACGGAGGGTCTTTTGCCATATTTCTTGCGGAATTGATCCACAATAGCATCCTTTGTTTTTAATGCTACATAGTGGCTGTGATTGAAATAAGGAGAGTTGACAACGCTATCGACTGCAATAGTTTGTTTGATATTCAGGTAATCCCACCACAAAATTTCCTGTACACCTCTGTATAATGCCTGTTCTGTTTTGCAGTTGAAGCTATGTACAGGCATGAGAATTCTCAGGGCAGTACGAAGATGGAGGTTGGTAATATACAGGAGTTTTTGATCTCCTTCGAAGCTTACTGCACGTTTGTGGGATTGAATGGCAGATGCCCCTGCTTGTCTGAGCTCTTTTGCAAGAAGCTCTTCGAGTCCTGCAAGCGTTTTGGCAATCAGTTTCATTCGCCAATATATTCCTTCATGTATTGGTAATCTGGCGTGAATGCTCCTTTCCAGAGCAGCACTGCTCCTGCTATTTCAGGGGGAAGCCCGCTTTTTTGAGGAGTATCTGCCTGTAGATCCATCCGGATTATATCCATAATGTAAGGCTCTATGTCTTTACTGAACTGCCTGGAAGCATCTGTTGAAAATTCACAGGGTAAATTGGTGACTGCCATGACGGCAATCCCCCTTTCATGAAAACCTTCTGTAGTAGTATGTTTTTCGGGATGATAAGTGAATACGGGATCATCAATCCATGTCTCGCGTGAAAATTCTATAGCTCCTTCCGGATCACAAGTAATATCGCCAATAACTTGTAGTGTCTGATGTTGCCCATATAAATGTGCGGTTTGCTTCCGTGTAATCAGCCTGGGATATTTTGGCGACCAGATAATGCAGTTCATCCAAATGGTACAGTATGGGAATATAGAATCCATGTTTGATTCATATTCCTGAGGTTCTTGTAAATAGTGCTGGATAAGCTCATCCCGGTTCATCTCTGTTGCATGATATGAGCTTTCTTTTTTAAGCCGGTATAGTTCGGGTATGTCTGCAACCCATTTATATACAAATTTGCGATCACCCTGCTCAAATACAGAGGGTATATCTTTCAGGGATATTTCCTTTACAGGTAACAGATCATAAATCTCCTGTGCTCCCTGGCTGGTTCTTCCATTGCCGAGGAAGGCGGTGATCAAAGGAGGTTGACTTTCAGGGGTACCGTGTTGAATAATCTCTAGACCACATTCTTTTACGATTTCTTTTACCTTCTCCAAATTGCCATATTCAATTGCCTGAGGAATACTTTCCAATGGTGAGTATATCCCCATTTTGTTCCATTTTTTCCTTAGAGCCCATAAAGAATCTATCATTCCAGCGTAGCCGGCCATATATGTAAAGGCCGTTATGAGTCTTTGTCCTTCCTGGTTCCTAATGAGTTCATAATCAATCAGCGTGATATTCTGATCGACCATTTTTTGTAAAAGTTCTCTGTTTTTAAGCTGACCTTTATGGGTGTGAGAAAAAAACAGATATACTTTATCTTTCAGAATATCTGCTTTGTTTACTTCCTTGAGTCCGAAAATGATATTTGCTTCAGAAATATCTTCTGTAATGCTTGCTCCTGCTACCTGGTAATCCTCATCCTTGAAAGCTCTTTTGATTTTTCGGGTAGCAGGATGAGATGCAGGTTGTACCAGTAGGGTATAACCTGCTTTTGTAATATGAGCTGCTAGCTCAGGATCGATAGCTACGCGTTTTTCGCCTTTTTTATCTAGGTCTTCGCGTCTGATCGCGATGATTTGTCTCATTCTTTTACAGCTTCCAGTTCTGGTTGTTGTTCAGGGACCAGACCCAAGGCTTCATGGATGATGGTTTCCTGTTCTTTATCATGTTGGTGATAATAACCGGCAGCCGGACTTGGGCTGGGCTTTCTGGCTACCACTTCCAGTTCGACTTCTGTTACTACGCGGAGTATATAGCTCCATGGGCCCATGTTTCGGGGTTCTTCTTGTACCCAGCAATACTTTGCCTCTTTGGGATATTTGTCAAACAGCTCTCTCAACTGAGGTATTGGAAGGGGATACAGTTGCTCCATACGTATAATAGCAATATCCTTGATCTCCTTTTCCTGTTGCTTTTCAAGCAAGTCGTAGTAGACTTTACCACTACAGATCAGTACTTTCTTCACTTTATCAACATCCACATAGGTATCGTCGATGATTTCCCGGAAGCGTGTTCCAGGTACAAATTCATCAAGGGAACTAACAGCTTTGGGATATCGGAGAAGTTTTTTGGGAGTAAACACCACGAGTGGTATGCGGAACTCCCTGTGTACTTGTCTTCTGAGAACATGGAAGAAATTTGCCGGAGTGGTACAGTTGACGATCTGCATATTTTTTCGGGCACAAAGTTCTAGATATCTCTCAATTCTCGCTGAGGAATGTTCGGGACCCTGCCCTTCATATCCATGCGGGAGTAGCTGGATCAGTCCACTCATGCGTTGCCATTTTGTTTCAGCGCTGGAAATGTATTGATCCATGACAATTTGGGATCCATTGGCAAAGTCGCCAAACTGAGCCTCCCATATTACAATATTATTGGGATTAGTTACTGAGTAGCCATACTCAAATCCCAGTACTCCATATTCGGAAAGAGGGGAATTATAGGCAACAAATTCTTCCTGACCTTCCCTGATATGGTTCAAAGGTACGTAATCCTGCTCTGCATCTTCACTTACGAGATAGGAGTGGCGGTGAGAGAAGGTTCCACGTCTGCTGTCCTGGCCACTGAGTCGTACAGGTTTTCCTTCCAGCAACAAAGTACCATAAGCCAGTAATTCTCCCAATGCCCAATCGAGCTGATCTTCTTCGATCATTTTTAGGCGATCATCAAAAAGCTTTGCTACTTTTTTGAAGGCTTTAAAATCTTCGGGAATATGGTGTATTTTCTCAGCAACCTCCATTAGTACATCCCGTTCTATCCCCGTATCCGGGGAAGAGACATCGAAATCTTCATTCCTGACCCGGCGAATACCATCCCAGGTACCTTTGAGATATGGAGCATACTTTAGGTTTTGCGTTTGGCGGGATTCTTCCAGTTCGCGTTGGAGTTCATCTTTGAACTCTTTTTCCATTTCCTTGGCCATATTAGCTTCCACTTCTCCTGAGTGAAGGAGTTTGTCGAAGTAGATCTCTCTGGAATCGGGATGTTTTTTAATGATTTTGTAAAGAAGAGGTTGTGTAAACTTAGGCTCATCAGCTTCGTTGTGTCCATGCCGACGGTAGCAGAGTAGATCTATAAATACATCTTTATTAAAGGTCTGGCGGAATTCCATAGCTAGCTCGATTGCATGAACCAATGCATCTACGTCATCTCCGTTGACATGGAAAACAGGAGATTGTGTTACTTTGGCTATATCTGTACAGTAGATACTTGAGCGTGCATCCAGATAATTGGTTGTAAATCCCACCTGATTATTAACCACAATGTGGATGGTACCACCGGTTTTGTACCCTTCAATCAGGGACATCTGGATTACTTCATATACGATACCTTGTGCAGCTATTGCCGCATCACCATGAATCAATATAGGAGCCAGACGATTAAAATCTTTTCCATATTTCCGGTCAATTTTAGCCCGTGCTGCACCTTGCACTACAGGGTCAACAGCCTCCAGGTGAGAGGGATTGGGCATCAAGCTGAGATGAACCTTTTTCCCTGACTCGGTAGTTACATCACTTGAAAAACCAAGGTGATATTTCACATCACCCTGGAAGATGGATTGGGCATGCTCCTTCCCTTCAAATTCAGAAAAAATTTCGTCGTATTCTTTATTGAGTATATTGGCCAGGACATTTAATCTTCCCCGGTGCGCCATTCCCATGATAAATTCTTCAATTCCCAGATCTGCACCTTTCTCGATGACGGCATCCAGTGCAGGAATAAGGGATTCAGCGCCTTCCAATGAGAAACGCTTTTGACCTACATATTTTACACCCAGGAATTTTTCAAAGATGACTGCTTGGTTGAGTTTATGTAAAATGTGACGTTTGCGATCGAGGCCAAAATCAGGTCGGTTGCGGGTCTTCTCCATTCGCTCTTTCAACCAACCAACGGTTTCGGGGTCGCGAAGGTACATAAACTCTGCACCAATAGATTCGTTGTAGGTTTCTTTGAGCAAGGCAATAATATCCTTGAGTTTTGCTGGCCCCAGACCTACGTCCGTCCCTGCCTGGAATACAGTATCCAGGTCATCTGTAGTAAGCCCAAAATTCTCCAGATCAAGTGTTGGAGAATATTTGCGGCGCTCTCTTACTGGGTTGGTCTTAGTAAATAAATGTCCTCGTGATCTGTATCCATAGATCAAATTCAGTACATTAATTTCTTTAGACGCTACAGATGAGGTCACCTGTTCGCTTGAGCCAAACTGAAGTTGAGAAAATTCATATCCTTCAAAGAATCTTCGCCATTCTGGATCCAGGCTTCCAGGATCAGTTTGGTATTGCTGGTACAAACTATCCAGGTATTTAGGATCGGCATTGCTTATGAATGAGAATTTATCCGCCATATTCGAGGACCAAATTTTAGTATGATATAGTTGATTTGTTCAATCAAATTACAAAAAAGCTGGGGGATGACCAGATATTTTTGATCAATGGTTAATCTGACTCTATTAACAGTTGATGCTTTTACGAAAATCGTTTTGAATAGTTAATTTCCTATTTCCAGATGACTCAAAAAATTTGTGAAAGATATAGAATCCCAGGGACAAATACAGGTTATTTTTTAATTTAAAAGGGTCATCTCCTGTCTCGTAATCGCATTCTCCTGTTTTTGACCAGATTGTATTTCAGCGTTAGGATGGGTTGAAAATGTCCGCCTTCCACACCATACTTGATGAATCCAAAGGTAGTATACCCCATACCTGGGAAGTAGTATGCAAGGAGATCGCTGCGAGGTTGTGCATAACCAAACTGAATACCTACATCCAGGAATAGGCGAGGGGTAATTCGGTTTACCATTCCTATGGTGATCATGAGGCCCAGTTTGGTGTCATTGACACTTGTAAACCCTTGGTTTCTGTTGGGTATACGAGGAATAATTTCCTCCCAGTAATGTACGTGGGTAATGTCAAAGGAAATATATGGGTAATCTGAAGGTTGAGGGCCGGTAAGTCTTACTCCCAGCGAAAGAGAAATAGCTTTGTTTTCTGGTTGTAGATAGTCTTCTAATGGAGCAATTCTTGGAGTTTCGCCTGGGCTGATCTGTTGGAACCGCATGCCTGTGGCGAGTTGTAGAGAGATAAAATGATTGATCTGATGTTCAAATCTCAGGTCAAGGGTATTGACCAAAAGTGGAGCAATATTGATCCCAATGTAGGTATTTCGTTGAGCCCAACATAAAACAGGAAACAAGAGGACAACATACATGAGCATTCTAAACATGAATCCACTTTCATTCATAAATTTTATGAAAGTAAAACTAATAAAAAAAATGGGGTTAATATGGAATAGCGAACAGATCGATTTTGTAGATTAGCACATTAAATAAAAGAGAGATTAAAAGATATAGGCTGAAAAATCCAGTTATGAATATATGATAGATTTGCCTGTTTGGGGAGGTGTATTTGTATTATCTCTTACCACGCTAATTATTTCAGCAGATTTTTTCATACGTTCTGCTGAGCGGGTGGGATTAGGGCTGGGTATTCCAGCATTTATCGTAGGAGTTACGATCATCGCAGTTGGGACTTCGCTACCAGAAATGGTTACAAATGTTATTGCAGTACTGGATGGTTATCCTGAAATAGTTACGGGAAACGTCATCGGATCTAATATTACAAATATTTGTCTGGTACTGGGTATTACTGCATTGTTCGCAAAAGACAGAAGACTGGATTTTGATATTATGCAGGTTGATATACCCATACTGGTAGGAGCTACCACCTTTCTGGCAATCACACTGAGCGACCTGAATTTCTCTTTATTTGAAGCAATTCTTGCTTTGCTATTTTTGGGAGTGTATCTCGCTTACATTATCGACACGGGAGAAAGCACCACGGATCTTGAGTTGAAAGGCGTCGAAGAAAGTGATATCAAGGTGTTGCGGAAGAAAATGATGTGGAAAGAACCTGCTATTTTGCTTATCAGTGCTATTGTGATATACCAATCTGCCAGCTATAATGTAAGATCCATCAATCATCTGGGTAGCATTTTGGGCATTCCCAATGAAGTTATAGCACTTACAGCTGTGGCTTTTGGTACTTCACTTCCAGAACTGATTGTGTCGATCATTGCAGTTAGAAAGGGTTTTACCGAGATGGCAATAGGTAATATTCTGGGGTCTAATGTCTTTAATATTTTTGCTGTTATGGGGGTACCTTCTCTTTTTGGTAAAATAGTAGTAACTCAAAGGATTTTAGATTATTACGCCCTGCCGTTAGTCTTATTGGCAACATTAATGGCTTATCTTATTGTCAAAGACAAAATCATTCACCGGTGGGAAGGGATGATACTGTTTTTACTTTATTGTCTGTACCTGCTGAATCAGATATTAACAGTTTAACATATTTACTCCTCTGCAATTCTGGGTGGAAGTACCTTGGTGCTGAGTACAAATGAATCCGGAAAGTCTCCCCTAATCTGGTTATTAAACAAATCTGCCTCTCTTTTTTTCAAAAAATCTCCAACCCTAATTTTGTAATAAGGGTCTTCATAACTTATATAGGTTTGTATTTCTGGATACATCGCTTCGAATTTTGCGCGTTGTTGTTGGGCCAGATATCTTCTGGAAGCAGTAAATATCTGTACGCGATATCCATCGATACTTTCAATTTGCTTATTTAGGTATTTGTGTCTTTCGACAAGTTCAGGTAATAAAGTATCTGACTGGAGTGTAAGCCCCATACTACCTTCAGGGAGTAGAGAGATCTCGCTGGCGGAAGGTGTCTGAACAATATTTACAGTGTCTTGACCCGGAAGTTCAGGATAAGAAAAATCTTTCAGAATCCTGTAGGAATCCAGGTTTTCCTTTTCAAACTGTGTGTAGTTAAAAGTAAACTTACGTTGAGCAAGCATGAACTCAGGATACACAGTGAATGAAACTAAAGCTATGCTATAGATGATAGACTGACGAAAGATTCTGTAAAATCGCATTTGATGATTCATAAGCAGAAACAAATATCCATAATTAGTTCAAGAAATTGCAACCTTTTTCACAATTGAGACATCTATATCACAAATAGTAACAACAACCCGGAGATTTATGAAGTCGATGTATTACTACTGCCTGATCATTTGTATGTTACTGTTGGTAACAGGTTGCAAACCACATTTTACACAAGGTTATGCTGAAGAACATATCACACAATGGGAAAACGATTCGGAACCAGTAGAATTGCATCATTCCTACATGACAACACCCCTGGATGAGTCGTTTGTACTATTTCGGGTAGAAATACCCTTGGGTAAATGGAAAGTTGAAATTATATGGTAGTGCAGAATTGTACCTTGGTTTTTTAGACAAAAAAATCATGCACTACCCTAACTCCCTTTGATTATTGTCCTAGTATATTCGCCCAATACTCATCAATCTCTTTTTCAGTCATTTGTTTGGCAGGTCTTACGATCCTGAATCCCACAAATGGTGAATCTGTGTTCCACCATATACTTTTAGGCAACTGAGGGTCCCTCTTTTTCCAGTCCATATCTGATTCGATGCGATTAGAGCATCTCAATTCCTCAGGATCATCATCCCATGATCCTCCTTTTACAGTACGGGGGTGAAGTCTATCAGGTCTCGACCAGGGGTTCAAAGCAACCGCATCACCCATTGAGACATAATAATCTTTCTGATACTGGCCTAGCGTCCACTCTGAGACATTGCCATGCATGTCATACAAACCCCATTGATTAGGCTTTTTGGTACCTACTTTGTGATATCCACCGTCGCTATTCTCATAATACCATGCATATTCGTCAAGCATGTCTACTTCATCTCCAAAGTGGTAGGCAGTATTGGTTCCGGATTTACATGCATATTCCCATTCTGCTTCAGTGGGTAATCTGTATAAGTTACCGGTTTTATCACTCAACCATTTACAAAATAGCAATGCAGCGTACTGAGTCATGCTGACTGCGGGATATCCATATTTTCCCATTCCAAAAGTGGGATCTTCATATGGTGGACTAGGGCGAGTAACGGCTTCTACATTATATTCTTCATTTTCTCTAGCAGCATCACTATCCTTATCTACATCACGGAAAATCTCATACATGTCAAAGGTGACCTCATAAGTACCCATCCAAAAAGGATCTAACTGAGCCTCTACAGCGGGAAATTCATCTTCTTCAGCCATGGGATCATCTTCATTGCCTCCCATAATAAAGGTACCTCCAGGTATGGGTGTGAGTTGGAAAACAACTTTAGTTCCTGGTATCGTATCAGTATAGGGTTTGAACCATGCAGTATCTGTCTTCCAGGGAGCCTGAGCATATATTCTAGATAAAGTGCCTGACAAAATCAATAACATGAATTGCAAAAGGAATATTTTCCTAATCATTTTATTCTCCATTTGATAACAAACTATTAGCGCTTCAATGTGTAAGTTTTACAGTATGAGTTCAGGGTTATATAATTCAAATTAATTTTTAGCGATTAGTGAATAAAATATGACTACTTCATCTCCAGTTTTGACAAATGCAAAAGAAGGTCTTTCAATATTGAAGTCTGACATTTTGATGGGATGACTTCCCGTAAACTCGTAGTGATTATCAGCATGTTTTTTACCTGTTACAACCATTTCAACTGGTTTGGTAATACCCGCAACTGTGATATTACCCTTAGTCTCAAGTTTGATCTGACTTTCCGATTCATCAATACTGACGATCCTTGCATCTATTAGTTTATAAATAATCTCAGGGTGATCGGGTTCCTGCAGTGCTCTATGCATTTTTTCATTCATTAGTGCTTTACCGCCATCCATATCTTTAACTGGAATATGCAACACCAGGTTTTCGATGGCAGTACCTATTGTAGGTAGACCAGTTCCCCAAAAAGATTCATTCAGCTGAATTTTTCCTTGTATGTTGGGGACAGAAACAGTCCAGTTGTGAGCAGGTGAGGTTCCTTCAATGGTAAAATTACTTTCTTCAGCAACAGGGATCTCGCCAGTCTGGGCGTTTAGTTCTGAGTATACAGTGAGCAGGGTAAGTCCCAGGGCTATTGCAAGGATTCTTTTTTTCATAATGTAAATTTAAAAAAAATGGTTAGTTTTAGACTTAACAGCGATAAATATATATTCTCAAAATAGAAATGAACATTCATCATATTTACTATTACTAACTCGTAAAATAACTAAAAAATGGGAAACAAGTTAGACAAATCACAAATTAACCGTAGGACATTCATCCAGCAATCATCGGCATTAGGCGCGGGAGTGGTTGCGAGCACACTGCCGTTAGGCGCCAATGCATATATCCATGGAGATGATGCGATCAAAGTAGCTTTAGTAGGATGTGGTGGCAGGGGACGTGGCGCTGCAGTTCAGGCACTCAGCACAGCTCAGAATGTGAAGCTCGTAGCTATGGCAGAAGCTTTTAGGGATCGATTGGATGAAGGCTACAGTGCTATCAAAACGGAACTTGAAAATCGCGGAGCAGATATGAGTCGCCTGGCGGTATCCGAAGATGCAAGATTCGTGGGTTTTGATGCCTACAAGCAAGCCATCGATATGGCTGATGTAGTCATCTTGACTACACCTCCAGGGTTTCGCCCTATACATTTTGATTACGCTGTCAAGGCGGGGAAGCATATTTTTATGGAAAAACCTGTTGCCACCGATGCTCCTGGCATTAGACAGGTATTGGAGACTGCCAAACTAGCTAGGGAAAAGAAGCTCAATGTCGTAGTGGGATTGCAGCGCCATTATCAGACAGTATACAAAGAGTGGATCGATCGCATACACAATGGTGTGATCGGAGATATCACATCTGGATCTGTCTATTGGAACAGCGGTGGAGTATGGACTAGACCACGTAAACCCGGAATGACAGAAATGGAGTACCAAATGCGCAACTGGTATTATTTTACATGGCTGTGTGGGGATCACATCGTAGAGCAGCATATTCACAATATAGATGTGGCCAATTGGGTGCTTCAAAGCTATCCTGTACGTGCACAGGGAATGGGAGGAAGACAAGTTCGTACCGGCAACGAGCACGGAGAGATATTTGATCACCATTTTGTAGAGTTTGAATACGAGAATGGGGTAGTCATTTCTAGCCAATGCCGCCATATAAAAGGGTGTATGAACCGCGTATCAGAGAGCTTCATGGGTACTACCGGAAAAGCACCTGAGCCCGGATTACTACAAACACATACAGGATACAAAATCTGGGAACACAGAGGGAAAAAAGATCCCAACCCCTATCAAGTAGAGCATGATGAGCTTTTTGAAGCCATCGCAAAGGGTGAATACAAGTATGATGATACTGAGAATGGAGCTAAAAGTACGATGTCAGCTATTTTTGGTCGTATGGCTACTTATTCAGGTCAAAGCATCACCTGGGATGAAGCGATTAATTCTGATATCAGCCTGATGCCCTCGAATTTTGCCTGGGATGCTAATCCGCCTGTGATGCCCGATGAAGATGGTAGTTATCCCATATCTGTTCCAGGTGTTACCAAAGTTATTTAGTCCTTATAGCTTTTTCGTGTGTTTGAATTAAACTAAAGATTCTAAACGTGGTAATAATGATTCATCATAAGTTAATTACTACGGAATATCATTTTGGAAAACGATAAATGCGGCATTAGAGGAAGTCGACTTTTGAGACTTCCTCACAAATTTTGCTGTATAGGATTCAACTGTAAATTCAAGTTGCTATACACAATTACCCTAAAGGTAGTTGGAATACGTGTTATCATATCGGAAAAAACATAATCATGTCGTAAGAAACATAACCATAACTATATCATGACTCGCAAAGAAGCCATTAAAGCACTGGCAACTGGAACAGCAGCTTGTGCTACAGGTGTCGGGATCGGGTGCAACCCTGCCCAGTCCCAATCATCACAATCCTCAGAAAGTACCGCATTATCTATGAAAGGAAATATTAATCACTCTGTTTGTCGCTGGTGCTACAGCGATATTCCCCTAGAAGAGCTGGTAATCGCAGCAAAAGACATGGGGCTTAAATCTGTAGAACTTCTGAACCCCGACGAATGGCAGGTGCCTTTGAAGCACGGGCTTGATTGTGCCATATCATTTGGAAGTTCGCTTGGAATCGAAAAGGGCTTCAACGATCCTCAATATCATGAACAATTGCTTAAGGATTTTGAAGCATTGATACCTAAAGCCGCTGACCAGGGAATCAAACAGATTATCTGTTTTTCGGGAAACCGCAATGGCATTTCAGATGCGGAAGGATTGGAAAACTGCGCTAAAGGGTTGGATCCTGTTGTGAAAATGGCTGAAAAATATGATGTACTCATCGTCATGGAATTGCTCAATAGCAAAGTGAATCATAAAGATTACCAGTGTGATCATACACCCTGGGGAGTAGCATTGGTAGATAGGGTTGGATCGGAAGCTTTTAAGTTACTCTACGACATATATCACATGCAGATTATGGAAGGGGATGTAATACGTACAATCAGAGATTATCATACGTATATCTCACATTACCATACGGGTGGAGTACCAGGAAGACATGAAATCGATGAGACACAGGAATTGTATTATCCAGCAGTCATGAAAGCTATCATTGAGACAGGATATACAGGATATGTGGGACAGGAGTTTGTCCCTTCATGGGATGATAAACTAGCTGCTTTAAAGCAGGGAGTAGAGATTTGTGATGTGTAAGAGGGATTATGACTAAAGAGTACTGGCCCCCCAAAGTATTGCGTTGGGCTTATCTAGGATAGAGCTGTAGGGGGCCATTAAATGTATAAATAAAATCATCGTCAACAAATACAAACCATCAGCTATGCGTATAGCATTATTTTGCTGTTTACTGTTCATGCTGAATCATACACTGGAAGCGCAGCTTCGGCGATATGCTTTTGAGCACCCTCAAATGGGAACCACCTTCAGGATCGTATTGTACGCATCTGATAGTGCGAAAGCTGCTGAAGCTGCCCAGGCAGCTTTTGACAGGATTGATATGCTCAACCGTATCATGAGTGACTATGATCCGGAGAGTGAACTCAATGCAGTATCTGCTACTGCTGGAAAAGATCACTGGATATCAATTAGTGAGGACCTTTGGAGAGTTATGACAGTATCCAGCGAGATATCTCAACAGACAAAGGGTGCTTTTGATATAACAGTAGGACCTATGGTACAGCTTTGGCGGAGGTCTCGCAGGAAAAAGCAACTTCCCTCAGAGGAAGCACTCACAGCTGCTAAAGTTGCTGTAGGATACACTTTTCTGTCCTTTAATCCGGAAAATAAGCGAGTCAAACTCACTCGTGAAGATATGCGACTGGACCTAGGAGGTATTGCCAAAGGTTATGCTACAGATGAGGCTCTAGAAGTCCTGAGCCAAAAAGGGATCACCTGCGTTCTTGTCGATGGCGGTGGAGATATAGCGGTTGGCGATCCCCCGCCAGGTCAGGAAGGATGGAATATTGGTATTGAAGTGCTTGGACATGATCAAAAACTTACCAACAGAACGCTTTATTTATCTAATTGTGCTGTTGCTACTTCTGGCGATGCTTATCGCTATGTAGAACTGGGTGGAGTACGCTACTCTCATATTATTGACCCTGATACTGGATTAGGACTAACAGAGAGAAGGAAGGTAACCATCATATCACCTTCTGGTATGATGGCCGATGCCTACGCTTCTGCTGTCAGCGCTATGGGAGTAGATGATGGTATAGCATTCATAAATCAAAAGAAGAAAACCGCAGCCTTGATATTGGAGAACAAAAGAGAACAAATCCATCAGTTTACTACCGGAAATTTCTGGTCTTACATTGAATCACCTTAACCGTTTATAACACTATGCAAAGAAGAGAATTTATTAACAGAGGGATTACTGCTACTGCGCTGGCTTCATCGGGAAGTTATGCATTTGCCAACCCTGGTCAGAAGAACCATACAAAGACCAAGGCAGAGCTTTTCAACTTAAAATATGCCCCACATATTGGTATGTTTAAGCATCATGCGGGAGATGATCCCATAGATCAGCTTACATTTATGGCCGAGCAGGGATTTAGCGCTTTTGAGGATAATGGAATGAAAAACCGGGAGGTAGATCTTCAGGAAAAAATGGGAGAGAAGATGGCTAAACTGGAGATTGAAATGGGAGTATTTGTAGCGCATAAGATATATTGGAATGAACCCAATCTCGCTAGTGGTGATGAAAGCCTCAGAGAAGAATTTCTTTCACATATACGTGAATCAGTAGAGGTTGCCAAACGGGTAAATGCTACCTGGATGACCGTGGTACCGGGGTTTGTGGATCTCAGGCTGGATATGGGCTATCAGACAGCCAATGTTGTGGAAAGTCTAAAAAGGGCAAGTGAAATTCTGGAACCTCACAATTTGGTGATGGTAATGGAACCTCTGAATCCTCGCAACCATCCTGGACTATTCCTTACCAAAATTTCCCAGGGATATGAAATCTGTAAAGCAGTAGATTCTCCTTCCTGTAAAATACTGGATGATCTCTATCATCAGCAGATTACAGAAGGTAATCTGATTCCCAATATTGATGCTGCGTATGAAGAAATTGCATATTTCCAGATTGGTGATAACCCTGGTAGAAAGGAACCTACAACAGGTGAGATCAATTATCAGAATGTCTTCAAGCATCTTTATAAAAAAGGTTATACGGGAATTTTGGGTATGGAGCACGGAAATGCACAAGATGGTAAGGAGGGAGAAGAAGCTCTGCTCAGTGCTTATCGCCAGGTGGATAGCTTTATGTAATGTATGATGTGAGATTTACGCTGTCAAAACTACCATTATGATCAATAGAAGAAATTTTTTAGGACAACTCGCTGCCGGAGCAGGTGCATTATCATTTGCTTCGACTTCACTGGCTCAAGGAAGTTTTATAGAGTCACCCGCAAAAAAGCTGGGAATAGCCCTGGTGGGCTTAGGGTACTATAGTACTTACAAGCTTGCTCCTGCACTATTGGAAACCCAGTATTGTGAGTTGAAAGGAATTGTAACCGGAACTCCCTCAAAAATTGATAAGTGGCAAAAGGACTACAATATTCCTGATAAAAACGTATATAATTACGATAACTTTGATAAAATCGCAGATAATCCTGATATCGATGTCATCTATATTGTCCTTCCCAACGGGATGCATGCAGAATATACAATTCGTGCGGCACAGGCCGGTAAGCATGTGATCTGTGAGAAACCCATGGCCAATACAGTATCAGAATGTGAAGAGATGATCCAGGCCTGCAAAGATGCAGGTAAACAATTGGCTATTGGATATCGCTTGCATTACGAGCCGCACACCCGGGAAGTCATGAGACTGGGCCAGGAACAGGTATTTGGACCTATCAAAATGATAGAAAGTGGATTTGGGTTTCGCATTGGAGATCCTACCCAATGGCGACTGGATAAAGAGTTAGCTGGGGGAGGGCCATTGATGGATGTAGGGGTATATGTCATTCAGGGAGCCAGATATGCTACAGGGGAAGAACCAGTTGCTGTTACAGCACAAACGATTAAGACAGATCCAGTAAAATTTGATGAAGTAGAAGAAACAGCTCTCTGGCAGATGGAATTTCCCAGTGGAACGATTGCAAGTTGTAGTACGACCTATGCTGCAAATACTGAAAGACTTAGAGTAAACTGTGAAAATGGTTGGTTTGAATTGAGCCCAGCTTATAGCTACGGCCCTATAAAGGGAAGAACCTCTCAGGAAGCATTTTCATTTCCTCATATCAACCATCAGGCAGCTCATATGGACGGAGTATGCTGGAGCATCTTGAATGACGAGACCAATATCGTACCAGGAGAAGAGGGACTGAGAGATCTCAAGGTTCTGGATGCTATCTATCGTGCTATTGATAGTGGACGACGGGAACTGGTTTAACCCAATAACCAACATAGGGTTAATTTTTGTCGTAGTAAGATTATATGGGCTTGATTTATGAAATTGTTTGTCATGCGAGTAAACCTATTAGGGATTGTGATGCTCCTGGTGCTGTGTAATTTGGAGGTGTCTGGTCAAAAAAGCGTAACTATCCTGGATCACAAGGGAAAGATCAGAATTCAAAGGATGGATATTCTCAATTCTGCATCAAGAGAAACTAATATTTCTCTGACGCCAGATGGACGTTTTCTTTATTTTGTATCCTTTCGTGGGGGGCAACCCTGGTCTAATAAATACATGACCTGGAAATCGGACTCGGTCTGGGATGGCGACATATGGTATTCTGAAAAGATCAATGGCAAATGGAATAAGCCCGAAGTCATGCCTTATGGAATTAATACTTCTAGTGGGGAAGATGAACCCAATGTTCTGGATGATGGGAAGGTCGTCTACTATCAAAGCTGGGACCGAATGTGGATGTACAACGGTGGACCTTATTACAAGGCGCGTCGTAAAGGAAGTGTATGGGGCAAACCTCAGGGCCTGGGAGGAGGCATAACAGAATTCTTTCGTCGATATGCAGCGACAGATGGAATGGCTATATCCCCCGATGAGAAAATTTTTATTGTAGCAGCAGGTCTTGACTATGAGATCAGCGAAAAAATGGACCTCTACATGAGTGTGAGAACAGTTGATGGATGGAGTTTCTGTAAAAAAATCCCTATCAGCACTTCAGGTAATGAGCGTTCTGTATTTTTAGCTGGAGATGGCAAGACCCTTTACTTTGCATCGGATGGATATAAAGGATATGGAGGAATGGACATTTTCAAAACAACTCTCAAACCTGACGGTAGCTTCGGAGAAGTTATAAACATTGGAAAACCCTTTAATACTAGTCAGGATGACTATGGTTTTATACTCACAGAGGATGGGGATGAAGCTTATTTTTTAAGAGACGGGGATATTTATTATGGTGATCTGACAGAATCCGATGAACGGATTAAGCCCGGTATCAATTTTCCTCCTCCGTCTGTAAGGCTAAGTCTTGAGGGTAGGGTGAAAAATCGAGATAACTGGGAATCTATACAGGCTCAGGTCGTGATTTTGGATAGTAAAACCCGGATGCCAGTCAGAAGTATTAAAACTGACGGGAACGGGGCTTTTTCTTTAGCTCTCAACAACAAAGACCGTGAATATCTATTGATCGTCAGTGCTTCTGGATTTGAAAAAAAATCCAGAAGCATCGTCATTCAACAGCAAGAAGAGGACTATGCCTATCAGGCCAATTTTCTGCTTAATCCCGTATCGGAAGATGAAGTCGTTGCGCAGCAAATACAACCTCCTCAACCTCAAACCCCTGAAAAATCTGAAGAACCTTTAGCAGTTCCGGAAGAGCCCGAAGAGGAGGTTACCAAACCAAATCCTCAACCACAACCAGAACCAGTCATCTCCGAAACAGAACCTGTAGAGGAAGAAGACCCCTATAATTTTGATAATGTAGCGGATAACCATCTTATTTTACTATTGGATGTGTCAGAGTCTATGAATAAACAAAATCGCCTTCCACTACTGAAAAATTCGTTTAGACGCCTTTTGGGTTATATGAGAGAACAGGATCATATCTCGATAATCGTATACTCAGGTGATGTGACAGTTTCTCTGGAAAATGTCTCAGCAATTGAACATGAAAAGATCTACCAAACTATAGAAAATCTGAAATCGGGTGGATCAACCCTAGGGCAGTCGGGACTGCTTCAGGCATACAAGCTTGCTTTCAAGTACTTTATCAGAGCAGGGAATAACCGGATTATCATGGCTACAGATGGCGAATTCAATATCGATCCACTCATACCAATTGCCTCCGCCAATTCCAAACGTCAGATTGCTTTAAGCATTTTCACTTTTGACGATCAGAATCAGGATAAATTACAAAAACTGGCAAAGAATGGTGGGGGAAATTTTTCTATTTTGTCACAAGAGAATGTGGAGCAGGTACTACTCAAAGAAGCAAAAGCAGTGAAGAAAAGATAATAGATACTTCATGGAGGCACTTACACAAAGTCAGGAAAAACTTATTCTGGAAGATAAGCCCACCATGGGGCGTATGATCAGTTATGCTTTAGTAGGCACTGGTGTGATCCTGATGCTACCCAGCCAGTACAAACCCACTCCAGATGTATTTCTGTATATGGGTATCTTTATGGCACTTGGAGGAGTGGCAATGCAATGGTATCTCAGGGCTTCTGTAAGATGTATATTTGATAAATCTACTGGTAACCTCACCATACATCGCATCAATCCTTTCCGGGGTGGATGGGAAGAAAGTTATCCACTTAATGAAATCAATAAAATTAGGATCGAATCCCAAACAGACAAAAACAGCCGCAAAAGATATCGTCTGACACTTCTGATCAATCAACAAAAATGGGTCCCCCTAACTAAAAATTATGTGCGCTCCGATGCACATTCACTGGAAGTCATCGCTCAGAAGATACAGGCGTTTCTGTAATTATTTTGCCCCATGCATGTTTACAGAGGTTTTTAATTTTGTTTGGTAAATGAATGAAGCGGTATAGAAAGGCAGGCTGAGATTGATCAATCTGTTTAAGAGGCTTCCGCTACCTAGCGGAAAGTGAAACTGGAATATAAAAAGGCCAAACGCGCCTACGAAAGGGCTGTGGCAAATTATCAGAAATAGACATCTAATCGATAAAATCAGTAAACAGGATCTCTGTATTGCCCAGCAGGAGAAAGATAACGCCCAACAGAAGTATATTCGCGATCTCAGACGCTTCTGGACAGCCTAGACCTATCTGAGAAAGATCTCTATATATGACTTCGAGACTCAGCAACCTTTGCAAGTTCCAGATTCGGGAGGTAAGTTGAATTGATTACATAAAAATAAAATGCTGTATTCTGGGAATACATCTCAATATGATTATATTTAAACCATGTTTGACCTAACAATATCATTACTATGAAAAATTTATACTTAGCGATTTTGCTTGCGGGATTATTTGTTTTCGCAAGCTGCTCTTCCAGCAAAAAACTTACTGATTCTACGGTTGGAGCATGGGAATACGTAGTTTCTGGTACTCCCAATGGCAATGTTTCAGGTACCATGTTTATTGCAAAAGAAGGTGAAATGTATTCAGGTTCACTGGAAGGAGATGCTGGCACATTACAACTGAAGGATGTAGAAATCACTGAAAATCAAATGAAGAGTAAGTTTAGCTATCAGGGATATACCATGAATCTTGAAGGAACTTTTGAAGGTGATACCTTTGAAGGAAAAGTGGTCTATGACTACTACAATTCTTTTCCAGTAAAAGCGACCAAGGTCACGGAAAAGTAATTTAAGTATCTAATACAAAGAGGAAGTCTCATCCGTGGACTTCCTTCAATTATTTTTGTGATTTGTATAAATGCTTCGCCATTTATAAAACTGAAAGGCTTTTTTTAAAAACGCTTTATTTAGATTATTTACGATACTTCGTTAAACATGACTTCTGATACAGCCCATTGCTAGGATGAGTTATGAAAAAGATGTTAAAATGGGGTGGGATAGTGGTATTGGTTATTGTCGCTGCACTCTTTGTAGTGGGATTAACCGCACACAAGCCTCTCCCGGAAGGTACGGAGGGACCCAAGGCGGATTCCCTGGCAAGTTGTATGCTTCAGGCCATAAATGATAGTGCATGGGAAGAAACTGGTGCTGTAGCTTGGACTTTTCCCGGAGGACACCACTATTTATGGGATCGGGATAGGCATTGGGTTAGGGTCGAATGGGGAAAACATATGGTATTGCTTGAAATAGATAGCAAGACAGGTATCGTTTGGAAAAATGGAGCGGAAATAACCCATGACCCTAAGCAACAGAAACTATTGGAAAAGGCCTGGCAATTTTGGGTGAATGATTCCTTCTGGTTAAACGCACCTTCAAAAGTTTTTGACCCCGGAACCAAGCGGTATTGGGTTGAGCAGGAACAAGGGAAGCCCTCTTTATTGGTGACATATACTCAGGGTGGTAATACACCCGGGGACTCCTATCTTTGGCATCTGGATCAAGACAACCTCCCTGTTTCCTGGCAATTATGGGTCAGGATCATTCCTGTTGGAGGGATTTCTTTCAGTTGGGAAGACTGGAAAAGGCTTAGCACGGGTGCAATGATCGCTACCGCACATAAAAGTTCATTTTTGACCCTGGAACTTAAAAATATTAAGGGAGCTAAATTTGTCGAAATGTTGAACGATGGGAAAGATCCTTTCTCCCCATTAATGAATAAATAATACTATCAATACCTGTATAACCCTGTTTCTTGCTCAATCACATGTGTAAACATGAAGTCATTTCGTTTTGGATATGTATGGATATCCATCATAATGATTTCCATAACATTCTGTTCATTTCAAAAAGCAGGATGCCTGCCCGTGCAATGACTAAAGCCCTGGACATACAACAACCTAGAGAATAGAAATGATAGATATACATGCAGGTATTGATGGTTGCCGTGCTGGATGGTTTGCTGTACTACTTAGAAATGATGGGATCTGGGATGTTATCCTTGTTTCTACAGTAACAGAATTACTTGATCATATCATAGCTCCCCGCAGTATACTAATCGATATACCCATCGGGTTACCCAGCCACTCAAAACGGAAATGTGACAGATTGGCTAGGTCTTATCTTACCCGTAAGCGGAGTTCAAGTGTATTTTCTGTGCCAAGCCGTGAAGCATTATATGCAGAAGATTATCGCAGTGCCTGCGAGATCAATGAACAAATTCTGGGGGTAAAGTTGTCCAAACAGACCTGGAATATCCGGAATAAGATAATCGAAATAGATAAACTTTTGAGGTCTTCTACACATTTGAAAAATATTATTCGTGAATGTCATCCTGAAATAGCCTTCTGGGCATTGGCGGGAAAAGAACCCATGAATCATGTAAAAAGATCTACAGCAGGTATTGCTGAACGCCTGGCACATCTCAAATCATATTTTCCAGCAAGCGACGAGGTATATCAAGAAGCATTGAATCGATTTGCCCGCAAAGACCTTGCACATGATGATATCATAGATGCAATTGGGTTAGCTGTTACAGCTACCTATGCAAAAGAGATTGTATCGATTCCAGCTAAAGCTGAGTTGGATGCATATGAAATACCAATGGAGATTGTGTATGGTGAATTTACTTCTATTGAGTGAGTATATTAAAATTTACGGATTATCGTAATGAAAATTGCTATAAAGTTTTGGGATACTGATAATATCAGTATATTGAGGTAATGTGCATTCATCAATTAACCAGCATTATCAAACACTCAAAATATGATCAGCCGGGACCCAGATGCCATGGATAGACTTACTGAAAAAAGGGTTTTATTTTATTTTAATCAGGTCCACAGTATTAAAGAGATTACAGAAGTTCCCTGGGGTGATTCAGGAATGGGCTGGGGGGTAGCGTATGGAATTGGAGAAAATGTTGCTCATCAGATTATTGAGTTTCGCAATAACCTGCCGAGAAGGAGATTTGTGAGTATGGAGCAGTTGATGGAAGTACCGGGTTTAGGTCGTGAGAAAATCCAAGATATTTTGTATACACTTCGTATCCCTTCAGCGGAAGCTTTCCGCAGAGCGATGTATCGGCATGTTATTACAGACAATTTTGAATTGTCGTTTTACGCCATCACTTTTGATACATCAGAAGCCTTTGAGGAAGCAATTCAGGACTTAAGTCAATTGAAAAACATAGTTTCTCAACATGTGAAGTTCCTGGCCCATGCAAGTGCTCCAGATGAAGAACTCCTCAAAGCTCAACAGCAAGTATTGGATGCATATGTAGAATCAGTCAAAATGGGCTACCTGGCATCCTATATTTTTGCCATTTGGTTTTTTTCATTTGATTTGGATAATTGGTTTTCTTTTGAGCAGGTGCGGGAGATGACCGAGCAGTATCTGGATATCACGTATCTTTCCAGCGACGAGCAAAGTTTTTACCTGTTTAAGGGTTTTGATAATGGCCTAATACTCCGGGGAGGGAGAACAGTAGCCGATTTACCGGTAGTTGTCAACCATGATGAAAAAAATGTTACCGTATGGACAGCCCAGCTATTTGACTAGCCAGGCTGTTCAATCTCAATAATTTATATAGTAGGATATTCCCAAGGACCTCTATATTCTCTACTCAGGAGTTGATTTGCCCCGTCATCACCTACGACTACTTCCTTTTCTCCTTCCCATTCCAGACTTCTTCCGAGTTTATATGATAGTACTGCCAGGAGACTCATATTGGTGGCAAGGTGTCCATGTTCGATGTCGCATACCGGACGAGTCTTGTTTTCGATAGCCTGCATGAAGTTTGTCCACAATTCTTTGATATTCTGATGATCGGGATCGTTAAGTTGTGGTTCGACATGAACGATTTCTTTGTTTTTATCTTTTGGGTAAAAGGTCCAGCCATCTAGCCAGCCCATATGGAAAGTACCTTCTGTACCATAGAAGTAGCAACCTACATTGTGGTCTTCATTGAAGTTACCGATACAGCGTTTATGCTGCCAGGTACACACAAAGTTTTCAAACTCAAAGGTAGCTGTCTGGGTATCAGGTGCATCAGAATGATCCTGCAGGATGTATTTACCTCCAGTAGAAAAGATCCGTTTGGGGTATTTTTCTTCTGTCCACCATAGTACCTGATCAAACCAGTGTATACCCCAATCTGCAATGGTGCCATTGGCATAGTCCATAAAGTGGCGAAATCCCTTGGGGTGGATCTGGGTATTGAACGGCGTGTAAGGAGCAGGACCGCACCACATATCCCAGTCTAGACCTTCTGGTGGTTCTGAGTGTGGAGTCTTCTCACCCGGTCCACCACTGTAGTTTACAAAACACTTGACCAGTCTAATATCTCCAGCTCTTCCGGATTTGAGAAATTCCATTCCCGACATATTATGTGGCGATACCCGGCGGTGCGTTCCTACCTGTACCACTCGTTCATAATCTCGTGCAGCTTTTAGCATGGCTTTTCCTTCGTTGATGGTGTGTCCGATAGGCTTTTCCACATATACGTGTGCACCATTTTGTACCGCCATAATCATGGGTAGTGCATGCCAATGATCGGGTGTGCCGATAATGACTATTTCCGGTTTTTCATTCGTAATCAGTTCCCGGTAATCTTTGTATCCTTTGGGTTTATCACCTGAGAGTTTGATAATCTCTTCAATAGAACTGTTTAGATGTGACTGGTCCACATCACAAACGGCAATAACTTTGCCGACCTTGGAAGCCATAGCTTCCCGCAGAATATTCATACCCCACCATCCGGCACCAATCAGTGCGATGGAATATTTTTGCATGGGATGGCGCTTGAGAGCAGGTAAAATAGGATAGGCAGAAAATGCCGTACTTGCTGCAGCGCTATGTTTGATAAAAGTCCTTCGGTCCATGGTATAACGGATTCTTAGTCAGTAAATTAAGTAATTATCTAGTAGCAATTTGCGATGACACATTCAATGTGCTGTATATCTGAAGCAGATCTGTTGCAACGCTATAGCATTTTACTAAAATTTTAGGTTTAGGTAAAATACTTATCAAGTTTTTTTACCTTGCAGTATGCGTATTGTTTTTATGGGAACTCCGGAATTTGCAGTAGCCTCTCTCGATATCCTATTCAAAGCAAGATATGATATCGTAGGAGTTGTTACAGCTCCGGATCGGCCGGCCGGCCGGGGGAAAAAGATCCGTATGTCTGAGATAAAGGAATATGCACTGGATAAGCATTTACCCGTTCTGCAGCCAGATAAGCTGCGCGATCCGGAATTTATCCATGCATTGACTGGGTTGAATCCAGATATTTTGGTTGTTGTTGCTTTCAGAATGCTTCCGAAGGTTGTGTGGAGTATCCCTAATCTGGGTACTTTCAACCTGCATGCATCCTTGTTACCAGATTACCGTGGTGCTGCTCCGATCAACTGGGTTCTGATCAATGGTGAAACGCGTACTGGTGTTACGACATTTATGATAGATGAGCAGATTGATACGGGTAACATATTACTACAGCATGAAATAGAGGTCCCTTTGGATTGGACTGCCGAAGATCTTCACGATCAGCTTATGCGGGATGGTGCTGAAACAGTTCTGGAAACCGTCAAAGGTCTTGAAGAAGGTACTTTAGTGCCTCAGCCGCAGGATGATAGTCTTTTTTTGCATCCGGCTCCTAAAATCTTCAAAGAAGATTGCCGTATTAATTGGGAAAGATCTGCCAAACATATCTACAATCATATTCGTGGATTATCTCCCTATCCGGCAGCTTGGACTACGCTGGGTGGAAAAATTATGAAAATATACCGGGCGCAGCTCGGTCCAGCACTAGAAGCGGTACCTCCAGGCTCTATAATCCTAGATCATATTCAATTTATACTCCAGGTAGCATGCCTTGATCGCTGGCTCTACGTTGAAGAGTTGCAATTAGAAGGTAAACGAAGAATGTCTGCCAATGATTTCCTCAAAGGCTATAAGGAACCCTTAATTCAGTTTCGATAAGTAAAGCATTTTAATACAGGTCTTAATATCTTCATAGTAATTTGCCAATTCCCCTAGATATGCTCAGTTCCTACGAGCATTTTGACATTAGACACTAAAATGAGTTGTAAAGGTCATGAAGTAGTCCTGTTTGTAAACAACGTAATCAATTTTGTAGACCAGTCTTCTCTGGGGGGTGTATCCTGAGGATCGGGAACCAGTAGTGTACGTGTATCGGTACCTCTTAATGGGGAAATCAAGGGATGAGGAAGATGACTGAGATACATGATCATGGGATCAAATTCAGAAGTACTCATTAGGAGTTTAATATAGTCTTTGGAATGATCCCAGTTAAAGTCATTAATGTACTTGCTGTGTTTCACGGTTATATAATTGCCGTCGGCAGCTTCTGCACTTTCTCCAGTATTGAGCCACGCCCCACGGGTGGGTAGCAGCGTAGGGAGAGATGCAAAGTCCATAGACATGTAAACCAGGCTACAATATAGAGGCTGTGAATGATGGTTGGTGATTTTGATGCGAAATTTAGTAATGGAGTGATCGAAATTGTCTTTCATATTGAAGTCTATTTCCACCTGCTCAGCTTCGAGTTTGAGTTCTTTTTCTGAATTATCGGGCTGCAACTGAAAGATCTGAACTTCTACAGGGTACATCTCGATACCATGGGGGGGATTATCGTGTAACCTAGTTTTGGGATGATTAAGTTGATGAATAAAGTTCCACCGGGAAATATGCAGTAAGTAATTGTATGCCAATTCCATACTGATGGGTTGGTACTCGAATATTTGCTCTACCAGGGGTTTATTATCAAAGGGATATGTAATGATCAGTTGTTCGTCTTTGCCTCGTAACACATAATCGGCAAGCTCTTCCGTGTCGATCAGGCTTATGGCAGGGTTTATACCCTTTGGGGTTTTCTCATCATACTTTTTCTTAAAATTGCTAACTGCTTCTTCATCTCCTGTCAGAAATATAGGAATGGGTTGATAGGCTACCCCTTCAACATATCCTTTGTAAATGCCCGTTTTTTCAGGAGCATTTCCGTCATATTCGATTTGGCAATATCCTGGAAAAACCTTGACGACCCTTGCAGAGTAGGTTGTTGTGTCTTTGTCTTCGTCTTTGGCTTTTACTTTTACGGGAGTTGGGTCTTCCTCGGTGTTGACTGGAATGCCGTGTATTGCTCCCAGGTCAATGGTCCATCCAGTAGCTTGGTTGTAAGTAACCTTACAATATGCGGGTCTTCTTCCTGGTGTTCCCTTCAAAAATGTACTATAGATCTCATTGGGATTTTTATTGCTGGCATAAATTTGAGGTGTCTGAGGTTTTGTCTTCATATCTCGCATTATACTGGTAGCCCGCTTTCGAAGTTCATAATAGCTCAGACCAGCGGAAATCTTATTGAGAATATCGAGTATAGTGATCGTAAAATATCCACCTATGCTACCATCATCTCTACGAGCTTCCCAGGCTTCCTCTATGTTACGACAGGCAGCCATATGAATGTGATCGGCTTCGGGAAAGAATTTATCCAGGATTACCTGATCATTTGAGAGAGATTGAAGTGAAATTTCGTCGCTGAAAATGAATCCTTCATAAGGTCTTTCTGATAATGCCTGTGGAGTTGCCAGTCTTGATGTCAATTCATTTACATCTATAAGTTCTCCAGTGATAGGTTGGCCACCCTCCAGATTCCGGGTATTGCCGCCGGAATGACAGCAGTCTGTAATGAATACTACATGGGCATTTTTTCCTGCTGTATACTTGTATAGCAAGTATCTCAGTTCTTTGTCAGATAAAGTAGATCCCTCACCCTGGGGTCCGCTACGGGGTTGGGTGTCATAGCAAACCAGGGTAGCCAGGCATCCATCGGGTTCTACCCGTAGAAAGGCTGGCACATTTGTCTTTTCCCGCACTCCGTGGCCAGCAAAATAAAACAGGATAACATCACCCGGCTGTACTGCTTCAAAATTTGTGGAAAACGCTTTGACAATATTGGCTTTGGTAGGTTTTTCAGCCCCATCACTAGTAAGGATTTTTAGTGAAAGTTGAAATTCTTTCTGAGTTTTGAGAAAGGATTCAATAGACCGTACGTCCTGGATGCAACCAGCCAAGGGTCTTACAGATTCATAGGTGTCGATACCTATAAGCAAGGCATGAAGGGTGCGGGTTGTAGCCATGATAAATGTAGTGAAAATTTATAATATTCTAATGCAATGAATATTAGGAAAGTATTTACTTTTTTCCAAACACAGCATCAACCAGTTAGGATATAAATATTTAAATAACAGCAGATTCCAGTAACCTTATAGAATGATTGTCGGCATTGAACTCCGCAGGAATACCATAGGGTAGTATCCCATTATGGGAAATATGACCAAAGGGCATTCCCAAAACGATCGGAATATTCAATGACTTTGAGCGATCCATGATGACTTCCTTCAGAGACAATGAGTCTGGAAAGTCGGGATCATCTTTTTCAAATTCGCAATCTACAAAGGTACCATAGGCTATTCCATTAGCCTCCTGCAGTTTTCCAGAGAGCGACAACTGTGTCAACATCCGGTCTATACGGTAAGGAGCCTCGCCTATATCTTCCAGAAAAACGATTTTACCTTTAAAATCCAGTTCATATGGAGTACCCATCAGGGTACTGATCAAAGTGAGGTTACCACCTACCAGTTCTCCCTGCGCTGTACCACCCTGTATTGTAAGAGGCTGGGGCTGGGTAATGGAATCCTCTTCTGTCATTTCCAGCAACGGATCCTTTCCAGATAGGATATAGTTGTCTGAAGCAGACAGTAATAGTCGCTCATATTGTTGTCTACTAAAATCAGTGTAGGTAGAATCTCCATTAGGTCCGTGAAAACATACCAGACCAGCCTGAGTATAAATGCCCATGTGTAAGGCAGTAATATCGCTATAGCCTACGATAACTTTGGGATTGTTGCGGATGAGATCATAATTGAGCATTGAGAGTATTCGTCCAGCTCCATACCCTCCTCTGGCGCATACGATTCCGTCTATATCTTCATTCTCAAACATGTTGTGCAGGTCTACTAGGCGTTGCTCGTCAGTACCGGCCAGAAATCCCTTTTTGACGCGGATATTGTCTGTGTAGTGAGTCTTGAACCCCAGGTTTTCCATGTTTATTAATGTTTTTTCAAAATTATCCCTGGAAATAGAGCTGGAAGGGGTAATCAACCCAATGGTATCTCCTTTTTGCAGTGCACGTGGTTTAATCAGGGATTGATTATACATCTTGGCGTTGCGAATTGTTTTGCCATAAAATATAGAAGAGGACAACGCAAAAGCGGATATTGTTGTTCCTTTTTGTAGAAAATTGCGACGAAGCATGTTATGTTTTTGGGTGCATTTGTTAGTGGAATAGAATAATAGTCAGAATTCCCCAACCAGTATTAGGCAACCTCATTGTTAGACCTATATTCCCCCTGAGTAAGATATAACTTACCATAAAATCATATTACCATTCAACTATGTTCTCTAAGAACTTTCTTCTCTGTCAAATAGGGACTCTATAAAAGCTTGAGGATCAAATACTTGCAAGTCTTCTATGCCTTCTCCTACACCGATATACTTTACGGGAATCTTAAACTGATCGGTAATACCGATCACTACACCGCCTTTGGCTGTTCCGTCTAGTTTAGTTAGAGCAAGGGCATTGACCTGGGTAGCTTTGGTGAAGGCATCTGCCTGAATAATTGCATTCTGACCAGTAGAAGCATCCAAAACCAGCAATACTTCATGTGGTGTTTCGGGAACCAGCTTGGACATGGATCGCTTGATCTTGGAAAGCTCATTCATCAGATTGATTTTGTTATGCAATCTTCCAGCAGTATCCACAATAACTACATCCGCCGCTTGCTCAATACCTCTTTTGACGGTATCATAGGCTACTGCTGCGGGATCGGTATGCATTCCTTTGGAGATCATTTCTACGCCTACTCTTTCCGACCATCTACTCAATTGATCTACTGCTGCAGCCCTGAAGGTATCTCCAGCTCCCAGTAGTACCTTTTTGCCTTGCTGTTTGAATCTATAGGCCAGTTTCCCGATGGTAGTAGTCTTACCAACACCATTTACGCCAACAACCATGATCACATAAGGAATTTTTTGTCCATTATGAACGGGTATTTTAGGTATGACAAAATCTTCAGGAGTCTCTTCGTCATAACTTTCCAGCATGAGTTGAAGAATTTCATCCTTAAGCAGAAAATTTAGTTCATGAGCATTAGTATATTTATCACGGGCCGCCCGGTCATTAATGCGTTCGATGATTTTAATCGTTGTTTTGACGCCTACATCACTTTCGATTAGTACTTCTTCCAGTTCGTCGAGTACATCATCATCTACTTTACTTTTCCCAACTAAGGCCTTTCCTAGCCGTGAGAAAAACCCTTTTTTGGTCTTTTCCAGGCCTTTGTCCAGCTTTTCCTGGTTTTCCTTTTTCTTAAAAAAACTTTTCAGTGCCATTCTAGATCCTACAATTGGAGATTAATCCCAAAATATACGAAAAGCTAGATAATTAACACAGTTTGGGCGGTAAGACTGTGTAATTTATGAAATTTGTTATTCCCTACGCCAGTATAATTCACGTTGGAGGATTGTCAATCTCAGAACGATGGCGTGCACTACAGCAAGATGCTGGCGGACGCCCCCTTAGAGGATGGTGGACACCCCCTTAGACGATGGTGGGAGTTTGCAACTTCCGCCATCC
>CAYXVE010000041.1:0-48722 GCA_964468435.1 uncultured Bacteroidia bacterium
ATCTCAACAAGTTACCATTACGGATTCAAAACTAAGTGATCTTAATATCACTTTTACTAAAAATAAAGCAGATGAAATTTTTTAGTTCATTTTTTTCGCAGCATGTCCATACTACGCATTTATCTAGCTTATTGTTCGCAATAATACTCATTCAAGTTGTCAAAGTTTCTTCACAGAACGTCGAATGGCAAAATTCCGAGATGTTTGGGAAAAATAAGATAAGACCTCATGCTACCGCCCTTTCCTATCCCGATAAAAATGCTGCTATGGGGCTTGATCCCAGCGATTCACCTTATTGGAGAAGCCTCAATGGTAGCTGGAAATTCCGATTTCACAGTAAACCTGCTGATGTAGATCCTGCTTTTTCCAGGAAAGATTACAGTGATGAAAACTGGGATGAGATTCCCGTACCTTCTAACTGGCAGTTGGAAGGGTATGGTCAGCCGATTTACACCAATATCAGGATGCCTTTTGAAGTCGATCCTCCCTTTGTCCCTGAAGATAATAATGAAACCGGACTCTATCGCAGAACTTTTACAGTACCTGATTCATGGTCAGAAAGACAGGTATTTTTACATTTTGGAGGTGTACAGTCTGCTTTCTACCTCTGGGTGAATGGACAAGAGGTCGGATACAGCCAGGGGAGTATGACTCCGGCAGAGTTTGATATCACAGGCTATCTGGTTCAGGGCGAAAATCTCGTGGCCGTACAAGTAATTAGATGGTCGGATGCTTCATATATTGAAGATCAGGACTTCTGGCGACTTAGCGGAATCTTCAGAGATGTATATTTGTATAGTACACCCCATGTACATATAAGTGATTTCTATGTTATTACAGACCTAAATCCTACATTTCAGCGGGGAGCACTCAGAGTTGATGTGGAAATCAATAATAGATCTACACGTAAGGCCAAAAAGTACCACGTACAATTGAAGCTAATAGATGCTAATGGTAATACGGTGGCTCAGGGAATCATACCATCTCCCCCCAAAATAGGCCCAAACACGCATGCGAATGTAGAATGGATCTCACCCATTACACAACCACGACTCTGGAGTAGTGAAGATCCCTACCTGTATACGCTGGTGGTATCGCTACTGGACAAAAAATACGATTTGCTGGAATCTGTAAGTACACGTACAGGATTTAGAAAGGTAGAGATTAGTGAGGGACAATTACTGGTAAATGGTCAGGTGATTATGGTCAAAGGAGTAAACCGACATGAAATTGACCCTGATCATGGTAGAGTGATTTCTGAAGAGCGCATGATTCAGGACATTAGACTCATGAAACAACACAATATTAACTCAGTCCGCACCTCGCATTATCCCAATCATCCTCGCTGGTATGAGTTGTGTGATGAGTATGGGCTGTATGTGATGGATGAAGCCAACCTGGAAAGTCATGATTTGTGGGAGAGGGGCATACTTATAGGCGAGTTACCTGAGTGGAGGGAAGCTATGATCGACCGTGCTGTGTCGATGGTAGAAAGGGATAAAAATCATCCCAGCATTATCATGTGGTCTCTGGGAAATGAATGTGGCTGGGGCCCCAACTTTGAGGCTATGGAAGAAGCTATTGAGCAGATAGATGACACCAGACCTATTCACTATGAGGGTAGGAATCCACCATATCATGGCACCCTTTCGCACCACGATATCATATCCAATATGTATATATCTCGGGAGGAGATGGTTCGATCTTCACAGGAAGATACAACACGGCCAGTCATTCTGAACGAATACGCGCATTCGATGGGAAATAGCACAGGTAATCTGCAGGAATACTGGGAAACCATCTATGCGTACCCACGGCTCCAGGGTGGCTATATATGGGACTGGGTCAACCAGGGGTTAAGAAAAAAGACCCTTAAGGGGGAAGAATATTTCGCTTATGGAGGAGATTTTGGAGATGAGCCCAATGACGGGAATTTTTGTATGAATGGAATTGTCTTTTCCGATAGAACTCCTCAGCCAGCGATTCAGGAAGTAAAGAAGGTCTATCAGCCTGTAAGGTTTTATGGTAAGGATTCCCAGCTCAGAGAAATTGCGATAGAAAATCTTTATCACTTTAAAGGGTTAGGCTCCATGGAGCTTCGCTGGACCTTGCTCGCAGATGGCGAGGAAGTGACAGCAGGCACAGCTTCAATGCCCGATATTCCCCCTGGTACAGCTTATATCTGGGATAATCCTGTCAAGTTAAGTGCTGTGAGTGATGATACAGAGTATGTGTTGAACATTAGCTTGGTTCTTGCTGAGGATATGTCCTGGGCCCCGGCAGGCCACGAAGTGGCCTGGGAGCAGTTTGTGCTCAGATCCCCTGCATTGGAAGCGCCTGAGTTCATGCTCCTGGATACACTGATTGCTTCAACTCATGATAGCCAATTTGTGGTCAAAGGGGTAGATTTTGAGTTGACAGTTGATACCGTACAAGGATTGATAACCCAATGGCTTTACGAAGGTGGGCCTGTAATTGAACGTGGACTATATCCCAATATATGGAGAGCTCCGATCGATAATGATGAAGGAGGGGATGAGCGCAGTTTTGCTTCACGCTGGAAAGCCTATGGATTGGATGACCTAAAACGGGTTGTGGAAGATGTGGAAATAATCAGAGATTCTTCTTCCATGTTTTTCACTATAGCAATACAAGGAAAGCTACAAACAGACCAAGGGAATATTGATTTCGTGACAACTTATCAGATACATGGTACAGGAGACATCCATGTAACCGAAGAATTGGCTATCCCTGAAGATTGCCCTCCCTTACCCAAAGTAGGTACCTACTGGAAAATACCTAAAAGTATGAATCAGTTTCAGTGGTATGGTCGCGGTCCACATGAGTCTTATTGGGACAGAAAGACAGGTGCTCGTGTAGGTATCTACCAGGGAACCGTTTCAGAGCAGTACATTCCCTACAGTAGACCTCAGGAAAATGGCAATAAATCAGATGTTCGCTGGGCTACACTTACCGATGAAGATGGAAAGGGAATCATGGTCTTTGCTGTAGAAGCACTGCTAAATGTGAATGTTCACGAATATACACTGGAAAACCTCACCCAAGCTATGCATCCCTTTGAATTGAAACCAGTGGATTTCATCACACTCCATGTGGATCTGCAACAGATGGGACTGGGAGGGGATGATAGTTGGAATCCCAGAACACATCCGGAATATTTGTTGACAGACAAGATATATAAGTACAGCTATAGCATACGCCCAGTGGATCTGGCCAAGGAGTCCGCCACGGAATGGATCAGATAACTGTATTTATAACAATTATGAGTTTAAGCGGTCATTTAATCAATGAACAATCCCATTTCTGACCTGCAACAGCTCTTTATCAGCAAGTATGGAGATCATTCCCAACCTATTGCTGTCCGTGCACCGGGTCGTATCAACCTGATCGGTGAGCATACCGATTACAATCAGGGCTATGTTCTGCCAGGAGCTATCGACAAGGGTATTACCTTTTGGGTAAGCCCTTCGAAAGACAAGCAGGTGAGTATTTATGCCGCAGATTTTGATGAACAGATATCCTGGAAAGTGGGGGAGGAGCCTCAGAGTCATTCAAACTGGATTCGATATGTGTTTGGCGTGATTGAAGTATTTCGGGAAAAGGGATATCCAGTTTGTGGATTTAACTGCGTATTTGGCGGTGATATCCCGATAGGTTCGGGGCTATCCTCATCAGCAGCCTTGGAGTGTGGTACCGGCTACTGTCTTAAGGTCCTTAATGCACTAAGTATCACGCCGTGGGAACTGGCTTTGTACTGCCAGGAAGCTGAACACAGATACGTAGGGGTCATGTGTGGGATCATGGACCAGTTTTCCAGTGTACATGGAAAAACGGGTCATGTCATGCGCCTGGATTGCAAAAGTCTGGAATTTGAATACATCCCCATGATGTTGAATAACTATAGTATGATACTCTGCAATACACGCGTAAGTCATTCTCTGGCAGATTCGGGGTATAATACCCGCAGGCAGCAATGTGAAGAGGGTATACGTATATTGCAATTCCTAGGTGAGCCTGTATCCTCTCTTAGGGATGTAAATCGCGAAATGTTGGAGCAACATCAGGATCACCTGGACGAAGTAGTCTACAAAAGATGCTATTTCATCGTTCATGAAAATCAGCGGGTGCTGGAAGCATGCCATGCACTTGTTGAAGGAGATTTCAATTACCTGGGTAAGCTTATTTATGCCTCTCATTACGGACTTCAACATGAGTATGAGGTAAGTTGTCCTGAACTGGACTTTCTGGTGGATCTCACCAGAGAAAATAATGCAGTATTGGGAGCCAGAATGGTTGGAGGAGGATTTGGAGGCTGTACATTAAACCTGGTACGTACAGATCTTCGGAAGCCTTTCATAGATCACATGAAACAAGCTTATTGGGATGTGTATAAAATTGAGCTTCCCGTTTATCTTGTCAATTTGGGAGAAGGAGCGGGTTTGGTAAATGTGTAAAATGATAACTGGATGTATAAATGTTAAGAGGAGAGGAGGTCTGAAATGAAATATTTGTTAGTACATGAATTTTTGAATCTGTCAGACAATGATCCTGTAGTAGATGTCCGGTCGCCATCTGAGTATCATGCTGGTCATATTCCTGGTTCTGTCAATATCCCGTTATTGAATGATGAAGAACGGTCTATTATAGGTACTTTGTATAAAGAAAAGGGCCGTCAGGCTGCGATTGATAAAGGGTTGGAAATTGTGGGCCCCAAAATGAGTAACCTGGCAGCACAAGCCAGAGATGTTGCGGTAGATGGAAGTGCATTGGTTTACTGTTGGCGTGGTGGGATGAGAAGTGAAAAAATGGCCTGGCTATTTGAACTGGCAGGACTTTCCTGTAAATTATTGCAAGGTGGCTATAAAGCCTATCGCGCTCAGCTTCTAGATGATTTTTTACAAATTGAACATCTCATAGTACTAGAGGGACTGACAGGTAGTGGAAAAACAGATATTCTTCAGCGTATGCGAGAAATGGGAGAGCAGGTAGTAGACCTGGAATGTCTGGCAAATCATAGAGGTTCCGCCTTTGGGAGTATCGGATTGGGGGAACAGCCCACCACACTTCAATTTCAGAATGAGGTGCACCGTGCTTTCAGGTCACTGGATTCCAGTAAACGGATATGGGTCGAGGGTGAAAGTATCAATATAGGTAAAGTCAATATACCTGAGACCTTATGGGAAAAAATGAAATTAGCACAGGTGGTAGAAATCTGTGTACATAAATCAGCACGGGTAAAAAGGTTGGTGGAAGAATATGGAAATGAAGATCGTTCTAAACTTGTAACAGCAATTGGTCGTATAGGTAAAAGATTAGGTGGATCCCGCCAGAAAGAAGTGTTAAAAGAACTTGAACAGAACAATTTATACCAGGTGGCTGATTTGCTTTTGGAATATTATGATAAAAGTTACACAAAAAGCCATAACCGGTATTTACAGCCCCCTTCAGCTACTGTTATTACAGATACTGGAGATCCAGACATCAACGCCAGAAAGATATTGGATGCTGTAGGGAAATATAACTGAGATGTATGGATACAAAGAATCAGATCAAATTGACTGCTTACTCACACGGAGCTGGATGTGGATGTAAAATATCCCCTAAAGTGTTGGATACAATCCTGGAGAGTAGTCAGCAACTACTACACGATCCCTGTTTGCTGATAGGGAATGATACCAGAGACGACGCAGCTGTTTACAGGCTGGATGAAAAGACGGCTATTATCAGTACGACTGATTTTTTTATGCCTATTGTCGATGATCCCTATGATTTTGGGGGGATAGCTGCCACTAATGCGATAAGTGATGTGTATGCAATGGGAGGAACACCTATCATGGCTATTGCAATTCTGGGGTGGCCTGTAGACAAACTTCCTGCGCAGATAGCACGTGAAGTACTAGAAGGGGCCAGAGCTGCCTGTCGCAATGCAGGAATTGTTATAGCAGGCGGTCATAGCATAGATGCTCCAGAACCTATCTTTGGACTGGCGGTTACCGGGCGAGTAGCTCATCAGAATATCCGCTCAAATTCTCAGGCTCAACCCGGATGTGAACTGTATCTTACCAAACCCCTGGGTATCGGTATCATGACCACTGCGCAGAAGAAGGGGGTGCTGAAAGATGAAGATTTCCAGAAAGTACGCGATTTGATGCTTCAGCTCAATCAAATTGGAGAGACCTTAGGAGAGATTGATGCAGTAAAAAGTATGACTGATGTGACAGGTTTTGGTTTGTTGGGGCATTTAGTAGAAATGTGTCAGGGAAGCGATGTATCAGCAGAGATTAATGCTTCAAAAATTCCCATGATTGAGGGATTAGCACATTATATAGAACAACAGACCATTCCCGGAGGTACCAGAAGAAATTTTGAAAGCTATGGTCATCTGGTGAGCCCCATGACAACGGATCAGAAAGCAGTCTTGTGTGATCCACAAACAAGTGGCGGATTATTGGTAGCAGTTGATCCTACTGATAAAAGCCTATTTACAGAAGCAATAGAAAGACATCAAATGCAACTGGAGCCTTTTGGACGCATCGTAGAAAAGCGAGAGAAAGTGGTAGAGCTATGAGTTACGATCTAATCTATTTCAATTTTGATTGAGCGCTTTCTACCTTTTTTATCCAAGAGAAAGCGTTCGCGATACAGCATAAAAGCCGCCTCACCCACATCCCGGAGATATACATAGTTAAATCCTGCATTGAAGATTGCGCCGAGTCCTGGTACCAGAGCTGCCGCTTTTTTGGAGAGCGTCTGCTCTACGATTTCTCTGACAATACGTTGAGATATGATACGAGTAGTATTTTTACCCATTTGTTTGGTCGTAAAATCACTTCCTACACCTACCACGTGCTCCTCAGCAAATCGACGTCCTTCAAAATCCTTGAGTTCTCCCAATGCACGTTGTTTTTGAACTTTGTCTGAAGCAGTAGCAATCTTAAATACCCGCATCATGTATTCCAGTTCATAGGCTTTTTCTGCTTCTGTATTTTGTTCATTCTGTACATCATAACCATAACACAGCGCAATTTGATAAATAGATCTCAGGGAAAGGATAAACAGCGTAGGCAGGTCTGCTACCAATCCTGCCCATCCCACAAGTCCTGTTCCCGCACCGCTGACTGTTCCCACACGGGTATTTTTATGAATAAATGCTTTCGACACGTGATCGAGGTCATGTATGGTGGCATTGCGAAGTTCAACAATGGTCTTGGAATCAATTTCGAATTCCTTGGTGGCTTTAAGGACTTCTTCTTTATTGACGGTCCATTTAGAAAAATCATGTATTTTTTCGGCGATGCGATCTGTAACTTCTGCTACGCTGTTACGGATATTGGCTGGAATCAGCCGATCAGTCAGCCAGTTGATGGGTTTGCTGACAAATTCTGTTGCACGATTGAGAAAACTAGGTGTCTCTGCCTTCCACCCTGCTATGTCATCCAGGATTTTAAGTTCAGAATCATTTAAACGGGCCATGTAATTAACAATTGAAAACTAACAATGAAGGAATATGATTATTATACTCTCATTTTAACAGAAAGATACCTAAAAATACACTTATTTCAGGCACATAAAAGTCATTTGGAGGGGATTACATGCATTTTAACATTATTTTACTGGTATTCTCTAATAAAGTTTAATTTAGCTCATATAAATTGATAAGCTATGAAGTTTGGAACACAGGCCGTACATGCCGGCGTAGAACCCGATCCCACAACCGGGGCAATCATGACACCGATATATCAGACCAGTACCTATGTACAGGCTGCACCCGGAGATCACAAGGGCTATGAATATGCCCGTACCCAAAATCCTACCCGCACGGCGCTAGAAAAGGCACTAGCCGTTCTGGAGAATGGCTCCTACAGCATTGCATTCGGATCAGGCATGGCTGCGGTGGATGCTGTCATCAAACTGCTAAGGCCTGGTGATGAGGTGATCTCGACCAATGATCTCTACGGAGGTACCTACAGAATATTTACCAAGGTATTTGCTCAGTTCGGGATCAAATTTCACTTTATCAACATGAGCGATCCAGAAGCTGTCAAAAGTTATATCAACGAGCAAACCCGGATGATATGGATAGAGACTCCTACCAATCCACTTATGAATATTATTGATATTGAGGCAATTACTGAGCTTGTCAAAGATAGCCATATCTACAGAGTCGTAGATAATACTTTTTCTTCTCCATACCTTCAGCAGCCGCTGAATCTCGGCGCTGACATGGTTGTGCATTCCATTACGAAATATCTGGGAGGACATTCGGATGTAGTTTCCGGAGCGGTGGTCGTTCGCGATCCCGGACTTCATCAGCAGTTGCGATTCCTGCAAAATTCCTGTGGAGCAGTTCCCGGCCCCAATGATTGCTTTCTTACGCTACGTGGCATCAAGACTTTGCACCTACGCATGCGACAGCACTGTGAAAATGGAAGACTGATCGCAAAGTTTCTCAGTGAACATTCCAAAGTAGGCAAAGTATATTATCCTGGACTTCCTGATCATCCCAATCACGATGTAGCAGCCCGGCAGATGAGAGATTTTGGTGGTATGCTATCATTCACCTTGGCAGATGATCGCATGGAAAATGCACTGCGGGTGCTTAGTGGTACCAAACTGTTTTCTCTGGCAGAAAGTCTGGGTGGTGTAGAATCCCTCATTGGTCATCCCGCTTCGATGACCCATGCTTCTATTCCAAAGGAAGAGCGCGAAAAATCTGGATTGAGCGATACACTCATTAGGCTATCGGTCGGGATCGAAGATGCAGAAGATCTGATGGAAGACCTGGATCAGGCTTTATCTTAAGGCAATTAGCCTCTATTGCAGATCTCTTTATATGCACAGTATTTACATACCTGTTCATCTTCTACCTGATCAAAGGGCTCAGAAAATAGTCTTTTCAGTAGTTCAAATAGATACTGTTCAAATTCTGCCAATACTTGTACATCTACGGGTCTGCCACCATTGATGTATTTTCTTCCTTGTTGGATCTCTCTCAATGGATAGAAAGCCATTGTTACTTCTTCATCGGGAAATCTTCTTTTATACAGCCAGCTATAAAAGTAACCCTGAAACATCTCTTTGAATTTATCCCCGGCAAAAAGCTTCTCAATTGGGATATTGGGCTTGATATCGGCCTGGCCGGTTTTGTAATCCAGCACACAGACAGTATGTTGTTGCGGTAGGAAATCTACTCGATCAAACATACCATTGAGTCGTATAGACTTTCCCTCGAGGTTTACTTGGGTTTCAAAAAAAGCCTCCTCTTCCAGAAAGGTTATTTTAAACGGGGCATACTCAGCATCGTGATTCAGGATAGCCTGTGCAAGCTCTTTCAGCGCTTCTTTGAATAGATAGTTCATTCCCTGTACTGAATTCCATTCGAGATCATTGTCAGAGAAGGCTTGTTTCAAGGCAGATTCTAGTTCTGGCTGGAGTTGTTGCACTGTAGAACTGTCTGCGATATGATCTATATCTGAATAGATATGTTCTAGGGCTTCGTGCAGAACTTTCCCAAATGTTCTGGCTTCCATATATTCTTCCAGTTTTTCGGGTTCGCGGACATTGGCGATGTATTTGAAATAAAATCTCAGTGGACATGCCATATAAGTTGTCAATGCAGTAGCTGAAAGATAATGACTGGCAGGAGCATTATGGGATGATAAAAACTTACGTTCGAGGATTCCCTTCACATGCTGGTCGTTGGGTATGGATATACTTCTGGGATTGTGATAGGTTAGAGGCGTATTCACGAGTTTTTCTACCAGATGTATATTGGGAACATCACGGAAATAATACCTGATCTGCTGAAGGAAGCGGCTTATTTCACCTGCTCCTCCTTTATCTTTGATGATTGTATTATATATAAGATGAATGTGTTTGCTTCTTTGAAGAAGCCGGAAAAAGTGATAGGCATAAATGGTATCTTTTTCTTCATAGGTAGGAAGACCAAATCCTCGCCTTAATACATAGGGTATATAACTGTTGGAAGTACTGGTATCTGGCAGGTTTCCTTCATTGGACCCAAGAATGTAGATATGCTCAAAGTCCAACACCCTGGTTTCGAGAAATCCCATAATTTGTAAACCAGAAAGAGGTTCGCCTTCAAAAGGGATACGAGCCTTACTCATGATTTCCCTGAAAAGGCGACCAAATCCATAAAAAGTAAGCTTTGTATCGTATTGGGAAAGGATATCCCGGAACTGATTGAATTGCCTATACAATTGAAAGATGTATTCCGCTTCCAGGTAAGCGTTACGGTTTTGACTATTCTGGATGAGAAGGTCAAAAACTTCCAGAAAATAGGATATAGCCTCCGCAGGTTTCTGTGGTGGTGTGAAAAGGAGTTTTAGAATACCTTGCTCGAGTTGTTCTTGAAGATATGTTGCAGGTATCTGAAGCATATTTTTGTGGATGATATCTTTGCGGATTGCCTGTGTAAGTCCGGGTGATAGATTTTGTACATAGGCATTTCCCAAAACAGCCAAAACATCCCGAACATGGAACGTCTGGTTGCCGTTTTGTATCCGCATATTGCGAATGAGTTGCGCCAGACTAACAAGTAGGTGATACACAGGGGTTTGACGCAAAGGGTAACCCATGGTAATATTGAGGCGATCTATAGAAGGAGGGAGCTTATTGAGTACGGGAAACAGCAAAGTCTCATCAGCGAGGATCACGGCATGATTGCGAAGCTGATCTCCACTCAGGTGTTCATTCTGGAGAATGTTACCCAGATAATGTGCCTGACCCGACGGAAGGGCAACTCCTTCGATAGAAATATACTTATCATCAGAAGTCATATCCTCAATAATCAGATAGCTTTCCAGATCTTTCCATTTATGGTGATATTCCTGTATAAATTTACCAGGAAGGGAGTTGATCAGCAGGCTTTCATCTTGGCTGGTTTGGAAATAAGCCTTATCTACATCCCAAAAGATCATAGCCTGATCGTGCTTGAGTAGATATTCGACGATCTTTTCTTCTGAATGCGAAAGCGCATTAAAACCGATAAAAACGATCTTTGAAGCGTCTACAGATAGTTTACCCGAGGTAAGTTTTTCCGAGACCCAACGGTATGCCATACCGTCGTAGGCGATACCTTTTTCGAGTAAGGTACTTCGATATTCCTGGTATATAGTATGGAGTTTTTCCCAGATGTATAAAAATTCTTGCTGGACGCTAGAAAGCGTTTTGTGTTCATCTGCATAAATAGTTTGCCAGAATCGTTTAATGGATGAAATGCTTTCTTCGGGGAGGTTAAACTGCATTTCAATTTCCTTGAGGTCTTTGATATTTCTGAACAACTGAGCAGCATCCACCATATATTTATCCACCTCATCAAAATCTCTCAGAAGCATTTCCCCCCAATTGTAAAACTGTTCAAAGCTTTCCTCATACCCACCTTTGCGAAGGTGTTTGTCATATACCCGGTACAATTCAAAAATAAGGGGAAGGGGTTCGGGAAACTGCCATTCGGCGAGATAACGGATAAAATCCTGTATGGAAAATATCCGGGGAGCCCAAATAGTGGATTGGTAATAAGTTGAGAGTGCTTCCCTGAGAAACACACCTGCACGTCTGGTAGGTACAATCCAGTACTGTTTTTCCTGATGGGGTATTTTAGATTCAGCGAGTTTTTTGACGACCCTGTACAAAAATGAGGGTTTAGATATCGTTACCTGAGCATGTTTCATATCTGAATAACTAAAAAGGTCTCATAATGAGTTTAATCATTTACATTCAAACCTATTATATTGACATTAATCAAACAAATTGGTCTGATCAGACGTCCTTTTAATAAGGATATTGTTTTTAATAATACCTTTCGGACATAAAATAATTCATGAATTTAGCGGAAGTTGAGTTATCAGACAAAGAATTGGATTTGTTGCTGGACTCAGAGATATTGCCTATGAAGCGGCAAATCTGTGAAAAGATTGATCAAATCCTGTTGAATTTAAAAGAAAGATTAAACGAGGAGGTGTTGAAAAGTGAGAAACTGCTACCAACATTTCTATGGAAACAGGGTGGAAGGATATCGAGGGGAGATAATTATAGATCTTATGCATACCGGGTATTGGATTGTCCTGCATACTTTGACCGAAAAGATTGGTTTACTTTCCGCACGGTTGTTATGTGGGGACATCACTCGGGATTCCATTTGATTCTGCATGGGAGGTTCAAGAAGGAGTATCAACGCTTACTAGTAAATATACTGAGCAAAGATTGTGAAGACTTGTTTCTGACGGTAATTGATTCTCCCTGGGAGTGGATACCAGATTCTAAGGATCATATCAAACTGGATGGCACAGATATTGGCAGAATAGAGCAAATTATTGATAGACACCCATTTATAAAACTGAGTTACTATATTCCTTTGGAAAGGTATGCTGAGATTCCTGATATAGGGGTAGCCCAGTGGAAAAGGTGGGAGGATAAGCTTTTTCAAAAAGAAAATATATGATGAATAAAAACATTTTAGATAGAATGTGGGACTTGATCGGTCTGAGATATAAGTCCCACCCCTGGCACGGAGTACAGATAGGCGATCAAGCACCGGAGATAGTTACATGTTTTATCGAAATGGTGCCTACAGATACCGTCAAATATGAAATTGACAAGACAACTGGATATTTGAAGGTAGACAGACCTCAGAAGTTCTCCAATATTGTACCTGCATTGTATGGTTTCATTCCTCAGACTTACAGCCATGACTTAGTAGCAGAGTTTTGTAGAGAACGTACTGGCAGGACAGGGATTGTGGGAGATGGAGATCCACTGGATATCTGCGTGCTGACTGAGCGTCATATCAGCCATGGTGATATTCTGGTTCAGGCTATTCCGATAGGTGGATTTAGGATGTTGGATGGTGGAGAGGCTGATGATAAAATCATCGCCATACTGAAAGGAGATCAGGTATATCAGGATTGGGAAGATATTACAGACTGTCCCTCATCACTGGTTTCCAGATTGAAGCACTATTTCCTGACTTACAAAGAAATGCCTGGACAGGAAAAGGCTAAATGTGAAATTACACATACCTATGGAAGAGAGGAAGCTCTTGAAGTGATAAACAGAAGTATCCAGGATTACAATCATAAGTATGGCAATTTGGAGAAGAAACTCTCGATGAAGTTAATAGAGGCTATCAGTTATGGGCAGAGCTGGCAGGCTGCTATGGCTGCTGCCCAGGATGAGTTTTAGCAGTAGATAAACCCTCCTGATAAGTTTGTAATTAACAATAGAGGAAGTTCGGGCAGTACACCCCCGGACTTCCTCTTTTTGCTTTATAATTGAAAGGAGGGTTGACTCACTTATTTCGATAATAATTTAATATTTTAAATTTAATTTTTTATATTTCGGATAATTATTGGAATTTACACCACAGTAATGAGCTATTGGTTTGCCGGAGCACACATACAGGTATTTATACATATAGAATAAATGCAGCATAACTAATTGAGTAGACAATATGAAAGGTAGTAAAGTCATCTTGCTTCTAGAAGACAATACTTTGGAAGTGATGAAGTTTCAGCGTGCATTTGAAAAACTTAAAATTTTAAATCCGCTTTCAGTTTGTCACGATGGCGTGGAGGGAATCGAATGGTTGAATTATCACGAAGAAGATCTTCCTGGTCTCATCGTACTGGATCTGAATATGCCTAGGATGAATGGAATTGAATTTCTGCAGCGTCTGAAGCAAAACGAAAAATATCAGCATATTCCAGTCGTAATTCTCACGACTTCCAGCAATTTGGAGGATCGAACTGCTTGTTATCAGCTGCAAGCAGCAGGATACATGGTTAAACCACTAAAATTCGGAGACTATCTCAATATAATCCATACAATTGGAGACTATTGGCAAAAGAGTCAACTACCCTACTGAAGAACAACAAACCTGGAAAAAGTGAGAATAGATGGAAGCGTTAGATATCAATATGGATTCTGATCCTATTTTTCTGAGTATAGATGATACGTACCTCAGCGAACTTTCAGCGGGGGATAAAGCCTTGGAACTGGAAATGATGAATGTATATATTGATGAGGTTCCGGGTGAAGTAGAAAAAATCTCAGATCTTTTTCAACAAAGAGAATGGGATGGTCTTGGGATAGCCCTACATGCGATGAAATCCAAGTTGGGGATAATCGGATTCAGATCGCTTTATGCCAGAGCAGAGACGCTGGAAGAGAGATGTAAATCGTCAAAACAGATTTCAGATCAAGAATTAAATCAATTTATCATAGTATTAAAAGCCTCAATAGATGAGGTCAATAAAGAAATACAAAAGCGTGAAATTGTATGAAGTGTATCATTGTAGATGATGAAAAAATGTCTCGCCTTGCAATTCGTAAATTATGTGATGGGGTTAAATATCTGGAGAAGGTTGAAGAATTCGAAGATGCTATTCAAGCCATCCATTACATTGAAAACAATTCTGTGGATTTGGTATTCCTGGATATTCAACTCCCAGAGTTGACAGGTCTTGATCTGGTAAAATCAGTTCCATATTTGCCCATGATTATTTTTACTACCCATCATAAAGATTTTGCTTTGGAAGCATTTGAATATGATGTGGTTGATTACTTGTTGAAACCGATTACATTTCCCCGCTTCCTGAAGGCTGTTCAGAAAGCACGCAATCAATGGGAAGCACAGCCTTCGCCTGGTAAGGCAAAGCAGGAAATATTTATCAAGGTAGATAGCCGCCTGGTCAAACTGGAGCTTGACGACATACTCTGGGTAGAAGCAAAAGGGGATTATGTGTTGTTCAAGACTGACCAGAAGGGTTATATTGTACATTCGACGCTCAAAAATCTGGTCAACAAACTACCTACCGAAAAATTTATTAGGGTCCATCGTTCCTACATCGTCAACGTCAGTAAGATCATCGATATTGAGGATTCTACGTTGGTCATTAGAGATAAGCTGATTCCTATCAGCAGGACCAATCGCGAGAATCTGTTGAGCCGCCTGAATATGATATAGTATGGTCATTGGGACAAAAGTAGTGCGACAATAATTTTTATATTTTGATCAAGATTTTTGGATGAGTAAAATTGCCGTGCTATAGTTCTTCATCCGACAGATCATTATTTTCACTAATCCCCAACCTACCGGCAGCCCCCTATTGCGACGCACTGTCCAGTTAATGTGGGCTGGCTGGCTGGACGTTTTACAGATTACTCAAATCTGCCCCCCTTACATGAAATGTGCAGTTGTTAAAGGGGGGCAGAATTTCGTAAAGAGAAATTTGGAGGGTAAGTACATATTAATTGCGTAATCAATGGGCAGCTGCAATGTATGCTTAAATATGTCGTACTATGCACTTTTCTTTATTGAGAGAAGTCTAGAACCTCCTGATCCCTTCTGCTAAATGTGATTTCTCATTTAACTATATATTCTTTCCTTTAGACGTAATATCATCTCATTGCAACGAAAGTATAGTCTCCGGAGATTTTTGGCAAATTACTTTTGACCCATTAATCAGTTAAAATTCTTCTGAAATGATGTCATCTTACTTTAGTATTACACCTGGTCCTGATCCTGATATCCTTCAAAAGCTTCTCAATCGCCAAAACTATATGGCCATATTAAGTGATGTCCCATTTGGTATTAGCCTGGCCAGAGATTTCTCTGAGTACTATTCTGTGGTTTGCATGTATGAAAAATTAGTGGATATAGATGATCCGTTGCTATCAGGCCTGACTGCGAAGGCAATTCGTTCAGGAAGATTGAAGATTACGCAGAGCATTCAGGATCTACAGGATGCCATTTTTTACATTGTACATGCTGATCTAAGGATAAGTGATCGAGGACATATTGACTTTGGTAAAATCGAGCATCAGACGCACATGTTAGGAAATATCCTCGGAGAGGGAGATTTTGTTATCTATGATATAAGCGCACATCCTGGTATCATCGATCAGAGATTAATTCCCATACTGGAACAACATTCAGGCATGAAGGTCAATAAAGATTTTTTTGTGGGATTCACACGTAATTTGATTCAGCCTCTTGAGTATGAGGTAAAGACCAATCTGGTATCCAAAATTATTGGTGGCAGCATGGATAAGGCAGCCCAGCTAATGGCTGATGTGTATGATGTGATCAGTTATCATGAATTAATAGTGACCCCTTCTGTCAGGCTGGCCGAATTAACTGCCTTGATATATGAGATGAGGTTCATATTGCTCAAGTCATTGTCAGATGACATAAGCATAATATCGGAGAAACTAGATATGGAAACGCTTGAAGTATTTCAAATGGGTTTTGACGAATGGAAAGGCAATATCCATTCATTATTACTTCAACCCTATAAACCGGAGCATGATAAAAGTTTGTATAGTTACAGATTGTTAAACGAAACGCTTTCTGTCAATTCTAAATTAGTCAATCGATTGGGCCCTCAGTAAAAATTGCAGAATATTAGGTTTTGACAAACCAGAAGGTACAAAGCTTAAAAACCTTCAATATCCTCAAGTTCATTTACAGGATCTTCACGGATGATATGGTCCTCGTTATCTTCACAACCCAGTAAGGGCTGCATGCCAGCAGGTCTTTCAAACACATCATCCTCGGGTAATCCGATCTGAGTATCTCTATATATTTTTTGCATGAACAGGGCCCATATAGGTAGTGACATATTTGCTCCCTGACCATAATATATATTTTGAAACCTCATTCGCCGGTCGGCACATCCCACCCATATACCTGTTGCCAGATTCGGTACGATGCCTACAAACCATCCATCTGCATGATTCTGGGTTGTCCCCGTTTTTCCGCCAATTTCGTTTTGAAATTTATATTTCCATCGCAGTCTTCTCGCAGTACCTTCCGGTTCATCTACGACCCCTTTAAGCAAGTCTATCATCATGTATGCTTTTTCTTTACTTAGCGCGACTTGCGTTTCAGGAACAAATTCCTCAATGACATTGCCATGGCGGTCTTCGATACGAGTAATGACAACTGGATCTATCCGTGTGCCAAGGTTAGCAAATGTAGCATAAGCATTGGTCAGCTCCATAACACTCAGATCTGTCGTACCCAGACATAGTGCGGGAACGGGGTCCAGCTCAGACTGGATCCCCAATCTATGGGCATATTCTACGACGAGATTGGGATTCACGACCTTGTTCATCAGCTGCGCTGTAATGAGGTTGGTCGAGGTTGCCAGACCTCTACGCAATGTCATTAGGCCACCATAGCTGCCGTCAGAGTTTTTGGGAGACCAGGGTTCACCACCTGGATTTTTAAACACCACAGGTTGATTAAGGATTTTATCACAAGGACTCTTACCATTATCCAAAGCTGCAGCGTACACAAAAGGTTTAAAGGTAGATCCTACCTGGCGTTTTCCCCGGAAAACGTGATCGTACTTGAAATATTCATAGTCTATGCCACCTACCCATGCTTTGACATGGCCATTGGTAGGGTCTATGGCGATCATACCCGTTTCAAGGAAGCGCGAATAATGGCGGATAGAATCCATGGGAGTCATGACAGTATCGATATCTCCCTCCCAACTGAACACACGCATGGGGATGGGGGTGTTGAATTCCTTTTCAATTTCGCCGATGGGCTTACCTGATTTTCTGGCAAGCTTATATCTCTCGCTGCGTTTCATCAGGTCGATAAGCATATCGGGAAACTCTCTGTAGGGATAATAATTTTGCATCTGCTGATCAAATACCTGTTGGAGTTCTGTCAAGTGCTCCTGGACAGCTGCTTCAGCATAAGCCTGCATGCGAGGATTAAGCGTGGTGTATACTTGTAATCCGTCTGTGTAGAGATTATATCCCCTTTCTTTACACCATTCGCTTAATTTTTCACGGACAAATTCTCTAAAGTATGGTGCCAATCCTTTTATGTGATCCTGTGTGCGTAATGCAAGATTCAGCGGGATTTGCTTGATGCTGTCAACATCAACATATTGTGAATCCAGCACCCCATATTTAATCATCTGGTTTATGACGGTATTGCGTCTATTGATCACTCGCTCTTCATAGCGATAGGGATTATATACGCCTTGTCCTTTCAGCATGCCTACGATCATGGCTGCTTCTTCGATGGTCAGATTCTGTGCACTTTTATCAAACAGTCTGCGGGCTGTAGTTTCGATGCCGTATGAATTGCCATAAATATTGACGGTGTTCAGGTAAGCTGTGATGATTTCATCCTTAGTAAATTGTCTTTCGATAAAAGCCGCTACGAGGTATTCCTTAATTTTACGGATGTACTTATTTTGCTGACCCACCTGCTGCCGGTAAAGGTTTCTCGCTAGCTGCATGGTAATGGTACTTCCCCCGCGTATATCTCTACCTTTGATCAGGTCTGCGGTAATCCCGATAAAAGATTTAGGATCTACGCCTGAATGCTGATAAAATCGAGCATCTTCTGTAGAGATCAGTGCATCTATCACAAAAGGTGAAATTTCCTCAAGACTTACATTGGTACGGTTTTCCTGAGAGTAAAAGGTCTGCAAAACTGTCCCATCGGATGCGATCAACTGGGTTGATAGGTCTGACACAGGATTTTCGATATCCTGGAAAGAGGGAAGGTTTTGTCCTACGTATATGACAAAACCCAGTATTCCCAGGGCAATGACTGTGGTGATTCCCAGAAATATTTTCCGGGGGATACTATAGCGATTCCTTTTAGAAGATGTAGGCTTTTCAGGTTGCCCGGGATTCGTACGATTATTTTCAGGATGATCCATATTTCTGTTTGATAATTAATGCCAAACTTGAGCAAGAAAATCTTCGGCACGCTGATATTCCCTAATGGTCCCACCCTGTACTACCTCTATGATCCTGGAGGGATTTTCACGAATGATCCTGTATTCATGTGTTGCCATCAGGATAGCCGTCCCACTTTGATTTATCTTACGCAATATATTCATAATGTTTTGTGTAGCTACAGGATCAAGATTACCTGTAGGTTCATCAGCTATGAGCAGGATGGGATAGTTGATCAATGCCCTGGCGATAGCGACGCGTTGTTGTTCACCCCCGGATAACTGGTGCGGGAAAGCATGTAATTTGGAAGACATGCCCACATCTACGAGGACTTCTGTGACTCTTTTTTTGATTCTGGAACTTCCTTTCCATCCGGTTGCTTTCAATGCAAATGCGATATTATCATATACATTGCGATCAGCCAGCAACTGAAAATCCTGAAAAACAATTCCCAGTCTTCTGCGAAGTATAGGAATTTCAACTTTTTTGATTTGGGAAATTAAATTTTTTTCGACGCTTACTTCTCCGCTAATGGGAATATTATCTGCATAAATAAGTTTAAGGATTGTACTTTTCCCCACTCCGGTAGGACCTACTATATAGACAAATTCCCCCAGGTGGATGGAAAAGGAGATATTTCTCAGGATAGTTCGTTCACCGTAGCCTGTGGTTACGTTTTTAAACGTAATGATGGTCCGGTTATTCATACTTTCACTTTGGTAAGCTTCCCGTATTCATTAATATTATCAATGGCTACCTGTAATTTAGCAGCAATTTCGGGGTTTTTTACCACTTTTTCCAGACGTTCTTTCCTTCCTGGTCTGAAATAGCCGATGAGCGTCAGAGCTTCGTCTCTCAACTGTATATAATCAGGGATTTTGGCTTTTCCCTTTACTTTCATCAGATAGTATACTGGCATATCTGAGGGATTAAATCTAATTGGCGAAATCATCCGAATATCTGGATCTTTTGCGTTGCCGAGCCTCGCGATAATCGTCATAATTAGGAGGCAGAATGATCGACAAGAGCAAATAAAGGAAGATAGATGAACCTGATGTTGCGAAAATACTTAGAATGAATGCAAAGCGGAGTAGAGCAGAAGATACGCCGAAGTATTCGGCCAACCCTCCTGCCACGCCAGAAAAGACTCTGTTTGTCCTGGAGCGACGTAATTCTCTGCGGTTATTGTTATAGGTTCTGGGTTTACGTGAGTAGTTTCTGTTTTGAGCAGAAGAAAAGGTATCAGTATCAGTAGTCTTTTCTTGGGTAGCAGCACCAGCTGTGGCCGCTGCTGGCTTGGTTTTACGATATACATTTAGGGCGGGAAAGTTCAGTTCTTTTTCCCTGAATACGAGTTTGAGCATTTTGTAAAAACCATATCCCAGCGCTCCAAATCCAGCTATTTGCATGAACACACGCAAAAATTCCAATATATTTGCTGGAAAAAGCGAGCCGGCAATGGTAATTACTAGTAAAGCGGTTCCCGCGATTAAAGCCATTAAACCTGCAAAGGACAGTTTATTGTTCTGATCCTTTTCTTCAGCTTCTTCAATCTCTCTGATACGCTCAATATCATCATACATGAGCGAGGTATCAAATTCATCCAGCCCACTAGCTAAATCTCTAAATTTTTCTTTGGACATACGTTAAAATAACAAAATTGATCAACTAATTGGTTTTACGATAAAATATCAATAAGTTTTCGTCAAAATCAAAATGTAAGTGTAAGGAATACTGGTTTAAGTGATAAGGGTTCACATTTTTCCCAGACTTGATCCGAAAGATCGTGAGGATTAAATTCGGGGAAGGCTGCCAGACTCAGGATACGTTCCTGTTTCATTCCATCTGGTTGAATCTGTCGTTTCAAATCTGCCAGTTGATGAAATTCGCTATGGGAATTTTTGATAACGCGATGAATTTTCTTTTCGAGGTTATGAAAAAAGTTATGGGTTTTTACTTCCTGACCCTTTACCGAACGGGGAAGTGTTGGTGAAAATGTCTGAATGTATTTTTCCAGTTCCTCAAAGCCATGGATAACATTCTGCTGGAGTTGGTCTAGGGTGTCGGGTTGCCAGAATCTCGAAACCAGCCCTTTGTTGAGTTGGTCCTGAGACAAGCTGATATCTTCTACATCAAAGCCAAGTTCGCTCCAGGCCTGAGCATCCTGAGGCCTAAATAGTGTTACAGACATTCTAGGAAGTAAAAGTGGGAAATTGACCTGATAATGGTCAAAAAGACCCTTGAGCTGCAGCCAGTAGGAAAGCTCTCCCCATCCGCCTATATAGGCTAGGTTTGGGAGGATAAGCTCCTGATAAAGTGGCCTAAGACTCACATTGGGGCTGAAGTACCCTGGCCATTGCTGTATGGTGTTCAGGATTGCATCCTGTGTAAAAGTTATGTCTGAGTCCAGTACTTCATAATGTCCATTCCGGGATACGATCCTGTTTCTGAGATCTCCTTCTGCGTAAAATAGGTTGATCTCTCTAGGCGTGATCTGAGCCGTATAGCCAGCCGCTTCGAGCGCCTGGGTTGTATCAGACACCTGATGGTAACTTACTTGTGAAGTGATCTCTTGGTTGATTATTTCCTGAAAAATAGCTTTGAGCCTGTGGTCATCTGCATCCAGCATTAGGACACCATAGGGACCAAAAAGTGCATGCATATATTCCCGGTATGCTTCTGCCCATGATTTATTAGGTTGATAAGCTTTTTTGAGATGGGGGGGGAAATGTTCAGGTAGCAATCCACTTATTTTACTACTTATGATATGTTGACCCACTTTTCCCTCAAATTTTCCAGGATAGGTTATCTTTTGATCAAAAGCCCTAAAGTAATGATTAACTTCTTCGTAATCGTGGTCTTCTGTATGAATCCAGAAGACCGGCACAAAATGATAGTCCGGGTGTAAGGACTGCAGATAATGTGCGAGTTTGATGGTATGAATTACCTTGTAAGTGGTGTAGAGAGGTCCTCCAAGGAATACCAACTGATGGCCAGTAGTGATCGTATATGCGTTATCCTGTTCCAGGCGAATCAGTGCCTGTTCAGTTTCGGGATAGTGTTCGAGTGAAGCGTATTGTTCGCGAATAACCTGTACCAAAAGGGATCTGTCTACAGACGCTGTAGATTTGTCGGATATGATTTTTCTAAAATCAGGCGAAGTTGGATCATAGGAATAGAACGGTTTAAGTGCTTCAGCCGAACACAGATAGTCTTCTGGAATGCGCTTTTTCTTAGTTTTCAAGCCTTGATTGTGTTAGACGGTAAATAATGATATCTATGAGATACAAGATGCCAAATATAATGGCATATATAAGGGTCATGAGTTCAGGTTGCCAAATTAATAGTCCTCCAAGCATTCCCAGCAATGCTCCCAGGTATTGTATGTAAAGCAATTGTTCATTTGTAGCTTCACGTACCATTTTTTCCAATCTCACTTCATCAAGATGCCCCATTTGTCCTCTCAGTAAGCTGGGGATATCAATTTTTTCCAGGGTTTCGGTTAGTGCATTCGTGATAATGTCTGACGTAACAGTGCGCTGAGTACGTATATAGGCTACCCATCTATTTATTTCATCTTCAATCTTGTGGAGTATATCGAGTGATATCTTAGGTATATTTTCGATTACTTTATGGATCACAGCCTCATAATCAGCAGGATTGAGCCGTTTGAAAGTTCTCAGCAAAAATCTCGGCACACCCTCTACATTGGATTCTACCCGCTGATCGATCAGATTCAGGAATTCTTTTTTGACTTTTTGTTGATTTACGTATTCATCGAGACTCTGGTAGATGATTTTTTTCAGCTCTTCCCTAAGTGCTTCATCCTGCATTAAGCCCGAAGTACCGTCTATCAGGATGTCGTTGATACGTTTGACCAGGCCTGAATCGTCGAGACGTGTTCTGATGAGGGTAGGGTTCAGAATATGATCATGCATACCATCGGCAAGTGCATATATGATCCTGTCTTTTTGAGCGGGAATAAGACCCTGCCCCCAGACAGGTCTTTTATACACTGGTCGAAAAAGCATACGTATAGCTAGTTTATTGGTCCCAAAACCGATCAATCCACCGATGCTTACGATTTTGATGATCCCTTCCATACTGATTTCCCGATTAACGTATGGAAGGGTAAAAATATAATCAGGATTCAGGGAAGGTATGAATGAGACGATAAATCCCAACGTACACAACCAAGGCAACAGTTGTAGAAAAAGGATAAAGTAGTGCAAAAACCTGGAGCCTTTATAGGCATTAAAAGACCGTTCCTGACCCGGTTGTTTTAGGTCATGTGACAGGATTTGATCAAAGGGATAGTATTTGGCTAAATATGTACGAATCTTATCTCTCACGCTGTTCAGATAGATGATTAAGACTACTGTTATTCGACAAGAACATAACGATTGTTACGTCTTACAAATGTAAATGCTAGATTGTAACGGGAGTAAGTCCATCTTTCAAAGGTTTTACCATTCATCTGAAAGGGTTTTATATCATCCCAACCATTGTCTGGTTCTCCATACATAATGTATATCTTCGCTCTAGCTGAAGTCCAGTTTTCACCTTCATAGGCAATGTCATCCACAAAGGAGAATAATTTACTATAGTACTGTTCCATGGCATTCTCAGTGCGGAAAGGTTGTTCCGAATTATTGGGAAATAATTTATCCCAAGTACGGATCAGACTGTCTTTTCTCCGGACGGGATCGGCTATTCTGAGGATATCCTGTATGCTGCTTTGAGGTAATATATATTCCATCATTTGTATAGCCTTGTCAATATTTTTGTAAATCCGCGTCTGAGTATTTCCTTTTAACTCAAAGTTTGCGATACTGTTGACAGACTCATTACCTTTCAGATTGATCAATATGCGATAACTTCCTACATCCAGGGTAGATAAGTCAAAAGAACCTGTAAAAACGGCTCTACCATTGGCTACATCCATGACATCTTCCTTTTTTTGCAGGGAAATATATCTGATAGATTGAGGCTGTTGGTGGGATTTGTGGGTGAATAAAATGGCTTCTGCGGGTATCTGGTTGTATCCAGGCGCATAAATTTCCAAATAGAAGAAAATGGTTTGATGGCTGGTATCAAGTGTCGGAATGGGTTGCAATAGTGGAGAAAGCTGATCAAAACGATTGGCGGAATTGTAGGCAAGAAAAATATCTGAGATTGAGAGTTCTCCTGGTTTGTACCGGCACTGGTAAGATCTGGGAATATTTATTGCGGACTGATTGGCTATGTTGACCAGATCTATGTCTACCTCATATTCATAAGGCGGAAGGTCAAACTGGTAAGTATATAGTTTGGGTTGATCGGTCTCAATATAAAACTCTTTGGCGTGAATGACTCTGTGATCCAATGGATATCGAAAAGAAATTTCGACCTTGTACTGTCTGCTTATCGTATCAGTAGGCTGGTAATTGAGGTAGAGTAAAGTATTGTAACGGCCAACATAAATACTTTTCAGGGTAGCTTCCCACTGGGAGTAAGCCTGCTGGGAGCGCAGTGTAAGAGCTAAAGTCAATAGGAATAATTTGCGTAACATATGCCTGATGAAATTAGACAAGCTCCCCGATCAGATCGTATTCCAATGCATCACGGATCACTATCGGGTAAAATTCACCGATCTGTAGCTGATTGCTGTAAATCATAACTTCATTATCTACTTCAGGAGAATCCTGTTCCGTTCTACCTACAAAGTAGCCTTCCTCTTTTCTATCAACCAAAGTGAGATATGTTTTTCCAATCTTATTACGATTTTTTTCCAAAGAAATTTCCTGTTGTATTTCCATAATCTCATCTCTTCGCAATTCCTTTATTTCTTCTGGAATGAGATCCACGTATTGATTGCCTGCATAGGTACCTTCTTCATGAGAGTAGGTAAAGACACCCAACCGGTCAAAACGCGTTTCTGCTATAAAATCCTTAAGTTGTTCATGATCTTCCGCTGTTTCCCCTGGATGACCTGTTAGCAGTGTTGTACGCAGGGTGATATTGGGTACCTCTTCCCGGATACGTCGGATCAGATCCAGGGTCCGTTGGCGGTTTATCCCCCGTCGCATGTTTTTCAACACAGTATCTGATATGTGTTGCAGGGGAATATCCAGATAGTTGCAAATATTTTTCCGTTCGCGCATTACTGGAAGAATATCGACCGGAAAGCCGGAAGGATACGCATAATGCAGTCGGATCCAGTGAAGTCCTTCTACATCTGCGAGGTGATTGAGCAGGTCTGCCAATCTCCGTTTTCCATATATGTCAATGCCATAATAGGTCAGATCTTGAGCAATGAGAATGAGTTCTTTTATGCCTTTGCTTACGAGGAACGCTGTTTCCTCAATGAGTTGTTCGATCGTTCTCGAGCGGTGTTTGCCCCGCATCAAGGGAATTGCGCAGAAGCTACAAGGGCGATTACATCCTTCAGCTATTTTGAGATAGGCATAGTGTGCATCTGTAACGGTGTTTCTTTCACCGATCAATTCATGCTTATAGTCCGCTCCAAGTGATTCCAGTAGCTCCGGGAGATCCTGGGTTCCGAAATAGGCATCTACTTCAGGTATTTCCTGGCTCAGTTCTGCTCCATAACGCTGGGAAAGGCATCCTGTAACGATCACCCGGTCAATTTCGCCTACAGCTTTTCGTCCTGTATAGTCCAGAATGGTATTAATTGATTCCTCTTTAGCATTGTCAATGAATCCACAGGTATTGATAATGACCGTTTTGGCATCACTGGCCTCTTCTTCATGAACTGCTTCCATACCATTGGCTTGTAGCTGACCCAGCAAGACTTCAGAATCTACCAGATTCTTGGAGCAGCCCATGGTAATGATATTGATCTTTTCTCGCCTTTGCTTTTGCTTACTTGGATTTGTATACATATCCCCGCTTTATAATCCTACAAATATCTGCATTTAGAATACTTTTCACAAATGCATACTACAAACGTATAGGATATGATGAATGTTTAAACGACATTCAATCTGGCGATACTCAGGAATACCACTATGATGATGAGCAGCAGGCTGTGGGGTTAACTGCAGTAGTTTTAGCCGCTTCATGGATAGAGGGAATCCTATCACCGGTTTTCTAGACCTTTCCGAGTATTTGCTCTATGATGTAATCGGAGATTTGCATGTAAATCGCCTGTTTCTTTTTAAAATCCAGTTATATTTTTCGATAATTTTAGTCAAGGGAAGTTCATTTTATTAATTTACCGCCTATGAAAGTCCTTCGAGATATCCGAGGAATTGTTTTTGATGCATATGGTACCTTGTTTCACGTAGGATCACTCGTGGAGCGGCTTGCACATCACTTTGGACAGGATGCAGCAGTCATCGGTCCTACCTGGCGGGCCAAACAGCTAGAATATACCTGGCTGAGAGCATTGATGGGTAACTATGTCCCCTTTTCGCAAATTACAGCGGATGCCCTTCATTTTGCCTGTGAGCAGCACAATGTCTTGTTGGAGATGGCTGTATCCCGGGAATTGACGCAGGAATATTATCGATTGGCTTCTTTTGATGAAGTAAGCACCGTATTGTCAGAGCTCAGATCTTCATATCAGTTGGCCGTACTTTCCAATGCCAACCCTGAAATGCTATATCAGGCATTGAAATCCAATGAATTGATGGAATTAATGGACGGCGTATTTAGTGTAGATGAAGTTAAAACCTATAAACCGAGTCCTGAAGTCTATCAGTTGGCAGTGGATGGATTAAAACTATCCAAAGAGGAGCTTCTATTTATCTCTACCAATACCTGGGATGTGGCAGGAGCAAAGTCTTTTGGCTTTTACACGATCTGGCTCAACCGTTTCAACAAAAAACTTGAAGTACTAGGCTTAGAGCCTGACCATGAAATCAGAGATTTGAATGAATTACTCTAACTATCAGGAGCCTTAAGCGTTCTCCTTCATAAATTAACAAAGTAGGTAGTAAAAAGACGGCTATTTACGGTTTTCAATCTCAATACCCACGTATGAATAATTTTACTAACAAGATGAAGAGACTGGTAATACTCTATTTTGGGATTTGTGTGTCGTTATTTTCGTATGGACAGGATACTCCTTCGGATACCGTATCCGGATACGCACTCAACCCCGTAGAGCTTACGGCTTCGCGCTGGAAGGAATTAAACATCCGTTCGCATTTACCGATCAGTGTTATTTCTGTGGATAAAATTCAGCGGGGGCAACAACAACTGGCTTTCAATGAATCCTTGAATTATATTCCCGGCCTATTTGCGTTAAATCCCAATAATTTTGCTCAGGATCTCAGGGTATCTATCAGGGGGTTTGGAGCAAGAGCGGCTTTTGGTATTAGAGGGATTAAGTTAGTGGTAGATGGAATACCTGAAACGACTCCCGATGGGCAGGCTCAAGTAGATAATCTTGATATAGGTATGGCAGGTAGGGTAGAGGTGATCAGGGGGCCTACTTCGGGACTTTATGGAAATGCTTCAGGAGGGGTGATCAGTGTGGCTTCGGAGGAACCTCCCACGGATCCCTTTGGCGAACTCAGACTTTCCTGGGGCTCCTTTGGCTTTCAGCGCTATCAGTTGAAAACCGGAAACAGTATCGAGAGATTGAGTTACATGATCCATGGATCGTACACTGCCATCAATGGCTACAGGGCACACAGCGAAATGGAGAATTATCTGCTCAATGGTAAATTTGATTATCAGATAGATTCATTATCTACCCTAACATTGATCCTGAACTATGTAGACAGTCCTATTTCCAATGATCCTGGAGGGATCACTCAGGACGAGGTAGATGAGGATCGCAGACAAGCCAGAGACCGCAATGTCTTATTTGATGGGGGTGAGGAGCTTTCTCAAGGGAAAATTGGTCTACTCTACAACAGAGAAGTGAATACTTCACATCAGTTTCAACTCAGGCTATATCACATCTTTCGCGACTTTTCCAATAAGCTACCTTTTGAAGACGGGGGAATAGTAAATCTTGATCGTGGATTCACAGGTGGTGGTGGACTATACCAGTATACAGGTACTTTTCTGTCTATACCCTACAGGTTGGTAGCTGGAATAGATATAGAATTACAGCGGGATGGGCGAGAGCGGTTTCAAAATGAAATGGGTAATCAAGGCACAAAAGTTTTTGACCAGGATGAGATTTTCCAAAACACCGGTATTTTTCTCAGGCAAGAGTGGGAATTCAGTTCGGCATTACGTTTTTCAGCAACCTTGAGATACGACAATATTCACATCGAAGCAGAAGATCAGTTTTTGGCAGATGGTGATGATTCTGGAGATCAGAATTTACAGGCTCTAAGCCCCATGCTGGGACTTGTATATACACAAAGTAAAGCCTTCAACATCTACACCAACTTTTCGACGAGTTTTGAAACTCCTACATTAAGTGAATTATCTGTTAATCCCTCTGGTGCAGGAGGATTCAACGAAGACCTGGAACCTCAGTTGGCCAACAATTACGAGATCGGTTTCAAAGGGATCATCAGTAATACCTTTGCCTATGAGCTGGCACTTTTTCATATACGCGTACGCGACGAACTGGTACCTTTCGAGCTGGAAGCATTTCCGGGTAGAACATTTTTTCGCAATGCTGGTGAATCTCGCAGAAATGGCCTGGAATTGATGATGAATTACCAATTCACTCCCGGATTGACGGCTTATCTGACGTATACTCTTTCCGGTTTTGAATACAGTGATTATGAAACGCTGGACGGAAACCTCGAGGGAAATCAGTTACCGGGGATTCCAAGACACATGCTTTTTACTGAATTGAGATACCAGAAACCCAGCGGATGGTATGGATTTATTCAGATGCGTTACAATAGCTCCATATACGCCGACGATGCCAATCAGACCCTAATAGATGGATATGTCCTCGCAAACCTCCGGACGGGATATCTTCATCGAATAGATAAAGTCATACTGGAGTCTTTTGTGGGAATTAACAATCTTACAAGTGCTGAATATCAGGCTAATATTCGCATAAACGCATTTGGAGGAAGGTATTTTGAACCTGCAGCTGGGGTAGAATTTTTTGGTGGGATCAGGCTAAGGTGGGGGGGATAACAACCCTCCTGTATATCTGGACCTCACATATCATGTATACGGAATTGCTTTATATATGAGGAGCTATCTAGAATAGTTCTAAATATTTTTTTTACTACATAAGTCAAAACAAAAACAATTATATTAGATAAAGTTGATTTATGTCATATGGATGACTGTAGTAAATCAATGTTTAATTTTCATTTTTTAAGTCAATCATATGCACCTGGATGGTACACACCTGCTGAAGGCTCCCAGGCAGAAAGTATGGGACCTGCTACTGGATTCAAATACCCTGGCGAGGGTGTATGTCAAGCACGCAATCAGACGCCTGCTAAATGGTATGTAGTACGAATATATTAAATGTAGATTTGAGGAAGTCTCAAAAGTCGACTTCCACAAAATTTTTTAAAAAGATAAGGGAGACAATCACATTAAATTGAGATTCTATGGCAGTGTATCTTTGATATGATATCATTGATAACCACTTCTTCATGATTTTTTTATACAAACAACGTGGTATTTATGGAGCAGGAGAACAATCAGCGGATTTCAGATATGCTGGCATAGCAGGGATATATTACAGATTCCAGCATCGTGATGTCCGTCTTCTTGTCTACTGTGTTGAATAAACCCCTGTTAATCGAGGGACCGACCGGAGTGGGTGAAACCGAAATTGCAAAGGCGATGGATACGGATCTCATCCGTCTGCAGTGCTACGAAGGACTGGATTCGTATCATGCTTTATATGAATGGAACTATCAGCGTCAGTTGCTGCATCTAAAACTGATGGAAGGCGAATAACTATCTTTGGAAGAGAAAGAAAAGTCAATATTTAGCGAGAATTTTTTGCTCAAACGGCCTTTGTTACAAGCCATTACCTATCAGGAGAAATCACCGGTACTGCTGATCGATGAACTGGACCGCTCGGAAGAGGAATTTGAAAGCTTTTTACTGGAAATCTTGTCCCATTGGCAGATAAGCATTCCTGAGATCGGCACGATTCGTGCCAGGCATATCCCCTATGTCGTCGTTACCAGTAACCGGGTAAGGGAATTATCTGAGTCATTGCGTCGCCGATGCCTGTATTTGTGGATAGACTATCCCGACTATGAAAAAGAGCTGGCCATTGTACGGCAAAAAGCTCCAGGCATAGATAATCAGTTAGCAGAACAAATCTGTACTTTTATGCAGGGATTGCGCGAAAAGCGTTTGCATAAAGTTCCTGGTATTGCTGAAACCCTGGACTGGGCCACTGCGTTGGCTTCTTTACATTTTTCTCATCTCGATCAGCAACTCATAGAAGACACCTTGGGTGTAGTACTGAAAGATTGGCAGGATATACGTCAAACCCAGCTGTCTCTTTCTGAGTTAATGGAAGAAATGGGTATTGTGTCAAAATGGGAATAGGATGGAGTTGATCCAAAAACGTACGGAGCTGAGTCAGAATATACTGGGCTTATGCCGTTTTCTGCGGGCAAAAGGAATGACTATTGGTCCGGGAGAGGTAAAAGATGCCCTGGAAGGCTTGACGCTGATCGATTTTTCTTCGAGGGAACAACTTCGCTGGGTGCTAAGAACTATTCTGGCAAAATCTCAAGCACAACAATTGATCTTCGATAAACATTACGCAGAATATTGGGATCAACTGGAAAAAGGGGTAGATAGTAAAATAAAAGAAGGAGATTCTGAAAAGCGCTCCTCCCTCTCAGACAATAAACCAGGCTCCCAGCTCTCTCTACAATCCCTCAAAGACTGGTTATATGGAAATCAGAAAGAAGAGGAGGAAGAGATGGCTTCTTACAGTGCTTCTACCATTATTACCCAGAAAGATTTCAGTGCGTTTACCGATGATGAGCTTCAGGAAGTGATGCATCTTATAGAGAGCATTGCCCAAAAACTGGCTTTAGAGAAACAACGCAGATATAAGCAGGGAAGGAAGGGTTTATTTGATATTCGCAATACTGTGCGTGCTAATCTAAGGAGGGGAGGGGAGTGGTTGCATCTGGTACATAAACACCCTAAAAAGCGGAAACTAAAGCTGGTGCTTATCTGTGATGTTAGTAAGTCGATGGACCTTTACAGTCAGTTTCTCGTACAATTTTTATATGGCTTTCAACAGGTTTTCCGGCAGATTGAGACCTTTGTGTTTAGTACATATCTGCACCGGGTTACTGAAGAGCTACAACGTGGCACTTTCCGTGACGCATGGCTCCGGATTGCAGAGCAAGTGCCAGACTGGTCTGGTGGGACGCGTATTGGTGCTTCGCTGGATGAGCTCATCCAGCGATACTAAGGGATGCTCAACAGACGCACCATAGTGCTGATCATGAGCAATGGATGGGATACAGGAGATATAGTATTGCTGGAAGAGAGCATGGAAAAGATTCATAAGCAGGTTGCTAAAATGATCTGGCTCAACTCACTGGCCGGTAATCCGGACTACGAACCAAGCGTCAAGGGAATGCAGGTGGCCATGCCATATATTGACGTATTTGCACCAGCGCATAATATAGAATGCCTAAAAAAAGTTGTAAAATTGCTACAATGCAACACAACCGTAAAGACACCGCGGCAGCGTGTCTTGCCCTGTGGGCACCAATCGGTAGCGTGTCTTGCCCGATGGGCACCTCGCGGCAGCGTGTCTTGCCCTGATGTTTCGAGCGTTTGCCTTTTGGCATAAAAAGAATTAGATACATGAAAGAAACAAAACTCAACATACAGAACATCCGGAAGGATTTTCCACTGATTGCTCGGCAGGGAGCTACGGGTAATAAGCTGGTTTACCTGGATAATGCAGCGACGACACAGAAACCGCAAATAGTATTGGATGTAATCGATACCTATTATTCTAGCCAAAACGCCAATATCCATCGTGGGGTATATGATTTATCCCAAATTGCCACAGAGGAATATGAACATGCCCGCGAAATTATCCGCGATTTCATCCATGCAAAGTTCACGGAAGAAATAATCTTTGTTCGCGGAGCTACTGAGGCAATCAATTTAGTAGCTTCTACCCTGGGCAGGCAGCTTATTCAGCCTGGAGATAACATGGTCGTATCCCACATGGAGCATCATGCCAACTTTGTGCCCTGGCAGCAGCTATGTAAGCATGCAGATGCAGAACTGCGAGTGATTCCCGTTACAGAACAGGGAGAACTGGATCTGGCAAAAGTGCCACAACTGATGGATCATCGCACACGTATGGTGGCTATCGTTCACGTCTCCAATACACTTGGGACCGTAAACCCCATTGAGCAACTGATAGAGATGGCACATCAAATAGGTGCATATGTACTGGTAGATGCTGCCCAAAGTGTATCACATATTCCCGTTAACGTACAGGAGTTGGATTGTGAGTTTCTGGTTTTTTCCGGACACAAATTGTTTGGGCCTACCGGGATTGGTGTTTTGTATGGAAAAAAAGAATTACTAGAAGATATGGAACCCTATCAGTTGGGAGGGGAAATGATCCGTATGGTTTCGCTAGTAGAAACCTTATTTAATCGCTTGCCTCACAAATTTGAAGCAGGTACGCCAAATATTGCTGGGGCAATTGGGCTAGGAACTGCTATATCTTATGTAAATCAAATTGGATTAGCCCCAATTCATACCCATATGAAGGAATTGTTGGAATATGGAACAGAGAGATTTAGAGGGGTAAATGGGCTACAAATCATCGGAGAAGCAGCAAACAAGACCAGTATCATATCTTTTCTGCTGGATCAGGTACATCCACATGATATCGGAACGATTGTCAATGAAGCAGGCGTGGCGATACGTACGGGCCATCACTGTACAATGCCATTGATGCAATACTATAACATACCCGGTACAGCAAGGGCTTCCTTTTCCATTTACAACACCCAGGATGAAATTGACCAACTCATAGACGCATTACAACATGTAAAAAAGATATTTTCATGAATCGAAATCTCGCTAGCTTATATCACCCTGTCATTCTCCAGCACCATTCACAGCCCTATCACTATGAAAAACGAGAGGATGCAACCCATATTCTGGAAGCATACAATCAACTTTGTGGGGATCAATTTAACGTATATCTGAACATTAATGAAGAAGAGATCATTCAGGAAGCCTACTTTCACGGATATGGTTGTGCCATTTCCAAAGCCTCTACCTCTGTATTGGTTTCACTCATCGAAGGAAAATCGCTGGATCAAGCGAAACTTTTACTCCATGCTTTTTACCACACCGTTTTACCCCCTGACAAAAGACCTGAAGAAAAATCCCGCATTATATTTCCTGAAGAATTTGAAGCCTTTGCAGTAGCGCAGAAATATCCGTCCAGAATAAAATGTGCCACGTTGAGTTGGGATGAACTTCAGTATTTTTTATCAGGCTAGTTCCCCAATGATTTTACCATGTTTTATGGGTAATAGTATTTTCTCTGAATCCGGCAAACGAATAAATCCTAGCTTGAAATAAAAATCAATAGTATGCTCATCAATAGGGTCAATCACCCAACTGGGCAGCATCTCCAAAGAATTCTTTTTGTTTTTTAGGTAATCTTGCATCGAAACGGGAGATTTCTAAATCGCTCATAAGTTTCTGTAAAATGTACGGAAAGTTATTCAATCCCCCTAAGTGCAACTTTTTGCCGCTTACACAAGTCAGGTTTAAGCTATCTATGATCTACTTATCTCTCAAAATGACAAGCAATATCCTTGACATTGTGAGGGCCAGTAGTTTTATGCTACAAATACGCATTTTTTACCTTCACGATCTCAGCCAGAATTGACAATGCAATTTCTTGAGCGGATTGAGCATGGATATCCAGGCCCACAGGTGCGTGGATCTTGGCGATGGTTTCATCCTCAAACCCTGCATCTTGTAGTCTTTTCACTCGCTTTTTATGAGTTTTTTTTCCTCCTAAGGCTCCAGTGTAGGCTACATCTGATTTGAGCAGGATTTGCAAAGCCTGATCATCGATCTTGGCATCGTGGGTAAGGGTAAGGGCAAAGGTATAGGCATCGAAGTGAAAATCGTGTAGCGCTTCCTCTGGCCATTGCTCAAATACCTGATGAGGTTTGACAGGAAAATGGGTTTTCTGGGCAAATAGCCCCCGGGGATCGATAACGATTGTTTCAAAGCCAAACGGGTGTGCCAGATCCACCAGGTGGGCAGTGATATGGGTAGCACCTATTATAATCAGTTGACTTTTACGGGGAAATACGTGGGCAAACCAGGGAGTGTCTCCTAGCGTGATCGCCTGATTTTTGCGTTGATTGAATGCCACGATGGCAGCGTCTACCAGTGCGGGATCATGGATTTCTCCTATTGTGTTTCCATTGGGGAGCACCAGCAGATGCTGAGAAGCATCTGCCTTCATGCGACTCAACCACACAGCTCCAGTATTTTCCTCCATTGCCTGCTGTATCCCTTTCCAGATGTGCTCATGCTGGGTATTTCCATCCATTAAGAAGGGTTCTACAAAGACATGTATTTCTCCCCCGCAACTGAGTCCCACTTCCCAGGCATCTTCATCCGAAACCCCAAACGAGAGCTGCCGGGGGATTCCTGTTTTCATCATTTCCTTTGCCTCCTGGATGACAGCTCCCTCTATACAGCCACCGCTTACTGATCCCAACATCTCCATGTCTGCGGAAATAGCCATTGAAGCACCCACTTTACGGGGAGCTGATCCCCACGTCTTGATTACCGTCGCCAGGGCTATTTTTTTGGATTTAGAGGTCCAGTGTTTTAATCCTTCTATAATATCAAGCATAGCCATTAAGTTTTTGGAGATTCCAGATGGTTACAGTTTCTGAAAAAGATGCATAGTAGACGCTGAATTGACTAATACAGAATGCCTATCCACCTGACAAAGCCTGCAAAATGTATACTTCATCCTGAGGTGACAGCGTTTTGTCAAGTGTCTCTGTATCCTGTATAAGATTCCCGTTGATAAATATATTGACATGCTGACGGAGCGCACCGGATTCATCGATGATATAATCTTTGATTCCCGGATACATTTTTTCCAATTCATTCAGCACTTCTCTCATATGGGATGCCTCAGTATGGGTTGGCTCCAGCTTGGGGAAAAAGCGCTTCAATGCAGATGTATAATTTACAGTAGGCATATCAGCAAGCTAATAAATTTCCCCGATCAAGTCCACACTACAGAGGAGATCAATCCCACGATATTATTTTCGCGGTCTAGGCCTACGACAAATACTGGATGTACAGGATCTACACCATCCTGATCCAGTCCTTGGATGATCACGTGTATGCTTCTTAATGCACGCTGCATCAGGTTGACTAATGTGATGGCATTTTCAATATATTCCGGATCCACTGTCTGCGTGAGGCCGATCAATCTTTTGAAGTAATCCAATGCCGGCTCAAATACTGCAATGTCTTCTGAAGGCCTGGAAGGATCCAATCCCATGGCCATTACAAAATCCCGCTCTGTCAATCTCAGTAAATTGGCTTCCCGGAAAAAAGTCTGGAAGGGTTCACTGCTTTCTGATCCATAATCATCAAAAAGCAAGCCTTTGGAAAGTGCGCCCAATTGTTCGATCAGGGAAGCTGTACCGGAATCATCGCGAGTTTCAGCTGTGCGTTTGAGATTCTGAGCCAGCTGTACAGCCAAAGGACCCTGAGAAGAGATGCGTTCTTCCTCTTGAAAGGATAATCTAGATGGATCTATGTCAAACTGGGTAATAATCTCTTCCTTGATATAGGCTATAACCCGTTTTATGTCTTTGTAGGTAACCCTGGCACCGGGGGTTTCATCCAGTCTATCTACGTATCTGTACAAGGAATCCACCAGGGATTGCTGAAATCCCTCCAGGGAGAATAACTTTTCACGGATATCCCTCCGGCTGATAATTCCATCTTCACCTGCTGCTGACACAATAATTTCAGCAGCTTCATCCAGGGTGTCAAGGATTTGCTGTAGTGAGATGGATGTTTGCATATTAAGGGGATGTACTAGCTAGAATGTTACTTCTTTTTCCAGTTTTTCTTCGCCTCTCATGACAACAATGGTCACCGTATCGCCACTTTCATATTGACTGAGTGCATCCATATAGGTGTAGATATCGGTTACCTCGTACTCACCTATCTTGATCACTATGTCTCCATCTTCCAGGCCTCCTTGAGCAGCAGGACGATCATCCAATACGGCATCGATACGCATACCATCACCCTCGTGTACATAATCAGGCATCACTCCCAGTGATACTTTAAAGCGGGATACCTGACGGTTTTCAGATTCGTTTTTGGTCTTGGAAAATTCGAGTGGGGTCAGACCATCTACCTTTTCAATCAATGTGAGGATAAAGTCACCCACTTCCCTTACGCCCTGGAAGTTGACCAGGTGGCTGTCGTCTTCGGGTTTATGATAGTCTGTATGTTGACCTGTGAAAAAATGCAGTACGGGGATATCTTTGAGGTAAAATGAAGTGTGATCAGAGGGACCTACACCCGATTGTGTTGTTTTAGGACTAATGTCTGCCACTTCAATGGACTGTATAGCTTTTTCCCATGCAGGGGAGGTTCCCGCACCATTGATTACTAATACCTTGTCTTCGTTCAGTCTGCCTACCATGTCCATATTCAGCATATAGTTGACCTGTTTGAGTTGAAGCCAGGGATTGTTGACAAAATACTTGGAACCATATAATCCCATCTCTTCGGCGGAAAAAGCGATAAAGAGATAATTATTATTTTTGGCTTCCGACTCAGTGAGCTGTTCAGCGAGGTAGAGCATGGCTGCAATACCGCTGGCATTATCATCTGCGCCGTTGTGTATAGCTTTTTCTCCCACATGTCTGGACCCAAATTCTCCGTAACCCAGGTGATCGTAGTGAGCCCCGATGATCACTGTATGATCTGAGCCATTGTGCAGGTAGCCCAGTACATTTTTAGCAGTGCGTTCTTCCCCACTTCCTGGTGCAGCATGTGGATTGGTGCTGAAAGTAAAAACAAATGACTGATACCAGGAATCACCTTCATACACAGGGGTGAGTCCTATTTCTTCGAAGCGTGAAGCAATATATTCCGCAGCAAGTGTCTCACCCATGGTACCGGGTTCTCTCCCCTGAAGAACATCCGAAGCCAGGTAAATGATGTCTACCTGTACCTCCTGAGTTAATCGGTCTATCGTCTGGGCATAACAGAAATCTATGGATAATAGGGTAGCTAATGTATATAGAAATATTTTTCGCATGTTAACTAGTTTATGAAATAACAAATATACACAAAAGAGGTTATCAATAGATTACAGATTTTTTGATGAAAAAGCACTGAGTACACTCTATGATGCTAAAAACTAGCTTGAAGAAGTAACCTTACAAGGTTGATTTTTAAGCTTTTTCCAATTGATCCAATGGGCAACTGCAATGCATATTCCACCCATTGCGTTGATCTTATGTAGATGGATTTCATCTAAAAGTAAATGGCCGCTGAGCATCATGATAAATCCTGAAAGCATAATAATGATCGGAATAGGATCTCTATGTCTTTTGAGGTAGCTGCTAAGCAGCGAAATAGAGGCAATAATGATGGCAAGCAGGATCATAATCACTTCAAACCAGTGATTGTGTGTGATCAACTTACCGCTTAATGCAGATAGTGTTGCCAGAACGGGTAGCAAAGCACAATGCACGGCACATAACATAGAGGTAGTTATTCCCCAAAAATCCCAGTTCCATCTAATCCATTTCGATTTCATCACAAATAGTTTGTAATCTTTGTTAGAGCATATACAATGCAATTTAGTAATTATTCTTTTAATGCAATGAAGTTGCAAAAGTAATTTTTTAAAATAGCTTATTTCCTAAATTGATAAATCAGGATTATTTTTGTAATTTTATTTTAAATATATCAATAATTTTAGGATATAATTTTAAAATTCTTACACAAAAACCCCATTTTGTTGGAAAATTTTATGAAACTTGAACGAAAAACTTATTTATTCCCCCTACTTTGTTGGGACGTAGCGTATGGATATAAACCATTTTTTTGGGGGCCGCAAAGAGATTTGCAGACTCTAGAGGCAATGCAAATTGAAAAATCCTGGAATACTGATATAGATTTTAAAGAAATGCTCGGGCACTATGAGGCAATCATTGTTACTTCACTCAAACAAAATATAGAGTGGGTAAGTACAGGATTTCAGAGCATGACAGGTTATGCATCGATTGAAGTTATCGGAAAGAGTCCAGGTTTTCTTCAAGGGAAAAAACCTAAGGAGACTGCTAATACGCGCAAGATCAGAGAGGCATTACGGGATGTCAAACCTGTACATGCTGAAGTGCTGAACTACCGTAAGAGTGGTGAACCTTATATCTGTAAGCTGGATATTCATCCCCTTTTCGATAAAAATCAAGAACTGGTCAATTTTATCGCTTTTGAGAATGAGTCCAAACCTGCACAGGTGAGGAGGCCATATAAGGTATAATCAAAACTCATACAACAAAACGACAAGATCGTCGGTTTGATGGTTGATGAGTAATGTAAGTCAATCCATAGACCGTATGAGTTTATCCCTACGCTCTAGAGTCGCTAATTTGGCAAGCGCTTTGTGTACAGGACTTTACGAGCGGGAGTTGCCTATGAACCTCGCGCTACTAGCAGCGCTTTCTGGGGAAAGTATTTTTTTACTGGGGCCTCCAGGAGTAGCTAAGAGCCTGATAGCGCGTCGCCTCAAATATGCTTTTGAAGATGGTACTGCTTTTGAGTACCTTATGAGCAAATTCAGTACTCCCGACGAAATTTTTGGTCCGGTATCCATCAAGAAGTTGAAGGAGGAAGATCGATATGAACGATTAACAGACCGCTATCTTCCTGGATCTAATATTGTATTTCTTGACGAAATTTGGAAGGCAGGTCCAGCCATTCAAAATGCACTGCTCACTATCCTCAATGAGAAGATTTACCGCAACGGAGAAGTTGATATATCTGTTGATATTAAGGTCATTATCACCGCTTCCAACGAACTACCTTCAGGACGAGAAAGCCAACAACCGCTCTGGGATCGCCTTTTGATCAGATATCATATGACAGGAGTCAGAGAAAATCGCAACTTCCTCAAAATGATCACTGATACACAGGATGTATACGATGATCCGGTAGCTGAAGAATTAAAAATTTCCAACAAAGAACTTGACGAGTGGGATCAACAAATCAATGCTGTAGAAGTACCTCCTGAAGTGCTAAATACCATACAGGTGATACGCCATAAGATTGATCAATACAATGAAAAACCCAATAGGGAAACAGATCCCATCCGGGTGTATGACCGGCGCTGGAAGAAACTGATACGTTTATTGCGCACTTCGGCCTTTCTCAATGGTCGTAAACATGTAGATCTCATGGATTGCTTCCTAAGTGTGCATTGTTTGTGGAGCCATCCCGATCAACTGGATGTACTCAAAGAGATTGTTAGTGAGACGATCCGCAAGCACGGATACACACTCGCTGTTAGTCTTAATCAGCTTCGCAAAGAGATTGAAGCGTTTGACAGGGAAGTAGATGAAGAGACCAGGATCAAAAATATCATTGCAGAGGATAAACTCATGGTCGTACAGGAGGAATATTATCAGTTTGTCCTGGAGAATAAACCTTTTCAAGGCGATCTGATCAAAATCACCGAATTCAACAAACTCGATCACAATGACTATCAGGTCATCAACATATATGATGAGTCGCTGACCTTACGCCATCGCCTGAAAGCCAAAAAGAGTGAAAAAGAGCATGCCCTCGATATCATGTACAATTCAGTAACGACTACCTACGATCTGAAAACAGCTAAGAAAGAACGCAAAGAAGTCATTTACAAAAAACCGCATCATCTAGTCGAAAAACACTGGAACGATCTATTCGACCAGCTAAATGAATATATCAAGAAGCAGCAACGCAGACTGAATGAAGACGCACCATTGGAGGTTCAGTATCTCCGGAAAAATCTGTTTGTCAAGGCTGAACTGAGTGAAGTCATCCTGGCCAATATGAAAGAGGTGGCAGCAGCATTGGATGATCTACAGCTAAAGCTAGAGAAAATCCAGTATGCATATACAAGTTTGTAGATGTAGATGCGACTGAGCTAATGGATTAGGAACTAATAGAGTAGGAGCAAGTAGGTAGACGCAGATAGGACTGAACTAACGGATGGGAACTGATAGAATAAGAACTGATTGGTGATAAATGAATGAATTAAGTGAAAAATTATCAGGAACAACTGGAAGAGGAATTTGAGCGATTTATTGAGTTTGGGACAATCCTGGACCGGAAAACGCGGCAGTATCTGGTGCAATACCTTCGCGCTAAGTATGATTCTGATCGTATATTTCCTGATGATCTCAAATCCACCTATTACAACTATCTCTGCAAAGCGCTGGATCGGATCTTTGACAGCGAGGAACTTACGGAATTGCTGCGGAAGAAGCCTGTGCTTGCCAAACAGGTATCTACTGATACACTTCACTGGATCAAGAAAGCCTACCGGGACATACAGGCTAAAAATCCTTATGAGCAGGAAACTGAACGTCTTGAAGCCTACAATGTGATGCCTGTAGTCCGCTGGGTGAGTAACTGGTATGCTGTTGCGGATTATCTAAAAGGGGTCTATGAGCGGGAAGAAATAGATACTGGCTTCTATGCACAAAAATTTAAGGAGATTATCCAAAACCGGCCTTATGAGGATATTCCCAATGAAGATCGCATGGAGATACGACGTGTCTCGCAGGACCTTTTGGCACAGTGGGATGCACTGATGCAGGCTAAATTACTGGAATACCAGCTCAAAAAACTGGAAGAGTCTCAGGAATCCTTCAAAGAATTGCTGGAGGCCAAGGTTGATGAATACCAGAAATTATTCAACATACTATCTCCTTTTGCTGAATACACCGGCAAGTACTGGGATATGTCCCGTGCATTATGGAAGGATACCAGTTTTGATGTACTCAAACAATATGACGATTTGCTGGCTAGCGAGGAATCAATCCGCAAACTGGCGGATATGTTGGGAAAAATGCGCGAAGCTGAAATAGAGACGGAGGAAGAGGAAATTGAACGTGTTATCGTAAAAAAGCAATGGCATGAGGATAATATGCTGAAATCCGAAATTGTAGGCGTACATGAAAGTGATGATATCAACAATCTGCTGAGTTCGGAAATTGCGTTGTTGTCAGATCCGGTTACAGAAACCGCTTTTCTGAAAAAATTTGCCGACAAGGAACTACTCACCTTTCAATACCTGGATAAACATCTGGTGACCAGTGAGCATCACTACACGGAGGTTGATCAGCGGGTGAAACAGAAAGACAAGGGGCCTTTTATCATTTGTGTAGATACGAGCGACTCCATGTCGGGAACACCCGAGCAGATCGCCAAAGTGCTTTGCTTTGCCATTCTGAAGATGGCTGCCAAAGAAAACCGCAGGGCTTACCTTATCAATTTTTCTGTGGGGATCAAGACCATTGATCTTTACAATATTGCGGATTCCCTGGAAGCCATTGCAGCTTTCCTTCGAATGTCATTCAGTGCGGGGACGGATATTTCGTTGGCACTGTATGAAGTTTTCCGTCAGTTGGAGGGAGAAAACTATCGCGACGCAGACGTGCTGGTCATCTCAGACTTCATCATGTACAAGCTCGATGGCGACATCACTTCCCGAATCAAATACCATCAGCAGAATGGCAATACCCAATTTCACAGCCTCATCCTCAATAATGATCCCAATGCGGAGGTCGTCAGCCATTTCAATAACGTATGGCTGTACGATCCAGAAAAAAAGGGAATCATACGTAATCTGGCAGGTAACTTGAGGGATATCAGGGATAGGGAATAGGGGAGATTGGGTCATTGCTGAAATGTGACATTGTGAATCCGTGTAAATCTGCCTGTCCCGACACTTATTATTTCAGACTGTCGGGGTGTAACCCGTAGCATAGTTAGTTTCCGTGCCCAATTCATAGACATTGAACATGCTGGGAACTTTTGCATTATCCCCCTCCTGCTGAAGCAGATGCTATTTTTCCCCATCAAAAAAACCTCCCGCCAATAGAAATAAACTAACTGGCAATCCAGCTACAATATAATTCTCGTATCTAAGATAGTCCCAACCACGGGTAGCATCACCAGAGGTGTTCTGAACGTAGGGCGGGATTTCAGTAGCTCCATCCGGTATAGAGGGGGGAGTCTGGGAAGGAGTAAGATCTTTTTCAGATTTTTTTTTACAGGCAGCCATCATGAATACAGCAATAGCAGATAACAGAAACAGCAATTTGAATACGATTGTAAAAATTTTGCTTAGTTCTTTTTTCCTAAGATATACCAAATGCTCTGTAGGTTTATCACCGATTAGGTAATTATATACACAGTATTACATAAAAATGAATTCTCTGGAAAAGATGAACGGGATATTATATTTTAATTTAATTTACGCAGCATTGAACAAGACTGTCAACATATATGCTACATTCTTCCTATTGCTGGTGTATCTCACCAGTACCAATCGCTATAATCTGTGGCAATTGGCTCACTTGACCAGCCATCAGCTTGAATATATTATTTCGCAACAGCTTTCTCATTCTTCTGTGCATCATACCCTATTTTTCCACACCCATCCGCATACACCTGAACATAGTAGATCTGGTCATCATCATTATGCACTGGAATTACTGATGAAAGCCTGGGATATATTGGATCACTTATCTGACGAGCAATTGATCCGTACAGGTAAATTTTCACCGGTTGCCTTTCACATCATAGTTCAATCTTACAGAAAAGAGATAATTGGAGGTCAATCTGGTCAGATCTGCAGTTTGTATCGCTTCGCTGTGATTGAATTTATGGCATTGATTCCCGATCCACCGCCGTGGACAGATGATTGACCTATTTCCGATATTGATTGTAATGGGTAGAGACACCATGCATAGTGTCTCTGGCGTTAGAGCCTGTATGTTGTCTTTCGGGGACATATACCCTATCGATATCTGATTATAGCCATGTGATTTATCATAACAATAGCATCCTATGATTAACTAGTCCATGAAACGCCTAGTTATGGGAATGATTTATTTTAAAATTGAATAAAAAAATGAAAAATATATATAGTATAGTTTGTATGTTAGGTTTATGTATGGGGTTATTGTCTTTAAATGCCCAGATTACGATCAAAGGCAGAGTTTTTGATCAGGAAAACAAAGCTCCATTGAGTGGGGTGTGGATTGCAGATACCCTAAGCCAGACTTACACAACGTCAGATGCACTGGGTAAATTTCAGATGGACTTACCAGATCGGGTGCGTACGTTGGTATTCAGTATGGTGGGGTATGACAAACAGTACCTCAAATTACGGGAAACTCAAGAGGATCTAGAGATCGAACTGACACCAGCGATTCTCGAGCTGGACGCGGTGCAGATCACCTCCCGTCAGACAAATAGCTTTGAAAGTATTAGTAAGGTAGATATAAACCTACGTCCAGTGCAGTCTTCACAGGATGTATTGCGCGTAGTCCCAGGACTCTTCATTGCCCAACATGCGGGAGGAGGGAAGGCTGAACAAATCTTTCTCCGCGGTTTTGACATTGATCACGGGACAGATATACAAATCAATGTAGACGGCATGCCCGTGAACATGGTATCACATGCACATGGACAGGGCTATGCGGATCTACATTTTCTGATTCCTGAACTAATCGAACAGGTAGATTTTGGCAAAGGTCCATACTATGCGGATCACAGCAACTTCACGACCGCGGGTTATGTAGACTTTCATACTCTGACCCAGCTTGACAGGAGCCAGTTTAAGTTGGAAGTCGGCCAGTTCAATACGCTACGTGGAGTGGGCATGTTTAATCTTCTAGATGAAAAAGCCAGAGAAGAAGGTCGAAATGCCTATATCGCTTCAGAATTGATGCTGACTGATGGACCTTTTGACAGCGAGCAGCATTTTAACCGCATCAATTTGTATGGAAAATATACCCATGTAATGAACGATGATAAGATACTTACCCTGCAAGTATCCAATTTCAGGAGTAAGTGGGATCATTCTGGGCAGATACCCATTAGAGCTGTAGAAAGTGGTCAGATCAGCCGCTTCGGAGCAATCGATGATACAGAAGGAGGCTTTACGGGCCGCACAAATGTATCCGCCAAACTGATTCAGGGCTATGATAATGGAAGCATCATGGAAAATCAGGTGTACTATTCCCGCTACGACTTCGAGTTGTATTCAAATTTTACATTTTTCCTGGATGATCCGGTCAATGGAGATCAGATCCGGCAACGTGAGCTACGTGATATTATTGGATACAATGGCAAATATTCGTTATTTGGTAACCTAGGAGGAGGTGATCTGGCTACTACGATCGGTGCAGGTTTTCGCTATGACAATGTCGATGAGAATGAGCTCTCTCGAAGTAAAAATCGGCAGGAGACCCTGGAAAGACTAGCTTTTGGCGATGTGGATGAGACCAATGCCTGGATTTATGTCAATGAATCCTGGCGGAGGGGTAAATTTTCCATGAATTTAGGAGCAAGGTTGGATTATTTCAATTTTGAGTATGTCGATAAACTGGAGGAGAATTATCAGACGCAATCCGAGCAGAAGGTGTTTGCCAGTCCCAAGCTATCGTTGAACTATCAGGTAGCGCCTGGGGCGCAAGTATATGTAAAGTCCGGTATCGGCTTTCACTCGAACGATACCCGTGTCGTGGTAGCTCAATCCGGAGAGGAGATTCTTCCTGCGGCTTATGGTACGGATGTGGGCATCACTTTCAAACCTTTTCGGCGCTTGCTTGTCAATGCAGCAGTTTGGGGACTGATCCTGGATCAGGAATTTGTCTATGTAGGAGATGCCGGCATCGTAGAGCCCAGTGGCAAGACCCGTAGGGTAGGCGTGGACCTCTCTGCCAGATGGCAGATTGCTGATCAGTGGTATCTGGATACCGACCTCAACCTCACACAGCCCCGGGCTGTGGATGAGCCTGAGGGAGCGGATTACATCCCGCTGGCGCCTACTTTCTCCAGCATTGGAGGGATCACCTGGAAAGCCCGCACGGGCTTTAATGGCTCTTTGCGCTATCGCTATCTGCAGAGCCGCCCTGCCAATGAGGATAACTCATTGACCGCTGAAGGCTACTTCGTCGTAGATGCATTAGTAAATTATTCGCATGATCGTTTCAAGATCGGGGTTGTGATCGAGAACCTGCTCGATACCGAATGGCGTGAAGCACAGTTTGAGACGGAGTCCCGTTTATCGAATGAGCCAGAGCCAGTGACAGAGGTGAATTTCACGCCGGGGGTTCCCTTTTTTATTAGAGGAAATGTGTCGGTGTTTTTTTAAATGGATGTTCTTCAGGGGTAGCAATGTGCTACCTCTGACTTTTTCTTGTGTTAAGTATAAGCATGAAGGATCGGAAAATAACCAAGCGATTGCGTGTAGAGGAGACGATCTTGATTGTGTACAGACGCTTTGAGGTAAGAACTTATATCGGTAAGTACTTTTTTGGCAAAAGGGTTTAGATATTGACAAAATGTGCGTAGATTATATAGTGTTAAACTCATTAGTAGTTCGACTCTATGATTTATACATTTCCCAGGATAATTCAACACAAGACAGTTTTGATGTGCTCTGAGTGATTTTGGGTAACATATACATAACGAGGAAATAGTATCAACGCATGAATCGCTCTTTTGCCCATATTACGCTCGCTGCTGCGCTGGTCCTTATCGGGATGAGTTTAGTACCTCTTCTTCCTTTTCAACTCCATCCCTCCCGCAGTTTGCCTTCGATGACCGTCACATTTCAATGGTCGGAAGCTTCCGCAGAGGTCATTGAGCAAGAAGTGACCAGCTCACTGGAAGCGGTTTTGGCTACCCTGGAAGGACTTAAACATATAGGTTCTACTACTGTCACTGGGAGAGGTACCATCAATCTGGAATTTGAAGATACTGAGGATCTGGATATGCGTCGCTTTGAAGCGGCAGCACGTATCCGGCAACTAGTCCCATCTTTTCCAGAAGGTGTATCCTATCCACTGCTGGAGCTCAACCGACCCAAGGAAAGCGGCCAGCAGACGCTAATGAGCTTTACCCTCAATGGCAATGCTACGCCTCAGCTATTACAGGAATATGCGGAGGCGCATGTCCGTATTCCGCTTTCTCAGATCGCAGGAATAGAACAGGTTAACATCTATGGAGCTAGCCCCTTTGCCTGGGAACTCATCTACGATCCGGGCCAGCTAAGCCAACTGGGGTTAAGCACAAGAGATATCGCCGAAGCGCTTCGCCGCAGCACCTACACGCAGTCTTTGGGCTTTGCTAGTAATATCCAGCAAACCGGGTATCTTCCCGTCATGCTGGAAGGAGGTGTCAGGGAGGATATTCCCTGGGACCAGATCCCAGTCAGGCGAGTGAATGGCCAGATGATCTACCTCACCGATCTGGTAAAAGTGCAATATCAGGAACAAAAACCAGATGCCTATTACCGTCTTAATGGATTGAACACGGTCAATATCAAACTGGATGCAGCCAAACTGGCCAATCAGTTGCAGGTAGCCAATGATGTTTACTTCACGGTTGATCAGATTCAGAAGAATCTTCCCGCAGGATACTCATTGGTCAAAACCTATGATTCGACTACCTACCTGCAGGAAGAACTCGAGAAAATCGGATACCGCAGCTTATTTACAGTGATCATCCTGCTGGTATTTGTCGCACTAATCAGCCGCTCCTGGCGCTACCTTATGCTGATCATGGCCAGCCTGATCGCCAACCTATCAGTCGCCTGTATTGGATACTACGTTCTGGATCTGGAGATGCACATTTATTCACTTGCAGGTATCACGGTATCACTGGGTTTGATCATCGACAATAGCATAGTCATGATGGATCATCTCCGTCATCAGGGCAATAAACAGGTTTTCCTGGCGATCCTGGCCGCTACGCTTACCACGTTGGGAGCCTTAAGTGTCATTTTTTTCCTCCCCGAGAGCCAGCAACTCGTCTTGATCGATTTCGCCTGGGTCATGATCGTCAACCTACTGGTCTCGCTAGCGGTAGCCCTATGGCTAATCCCAGCTTTGATGGACCGGTTTCCCTTATCCAGAAAAAATAAGCAGTATTCACGAAGGTATATTTCCCGGGTCATCTGGGTGCAAGCACCTTATCAAGGTTGGATCAGGAGATCCCTTCGCTGGCGACCCTTGTGGATCAGCCTGGCGATCCTCGGCTTTGGTATACCCGTATTCTGGTTACCCAGTGAGTGGGGAGCGGAAAAGCATCATTATTACTATGGAGCGAAGGAAGAAGACGAACCCAAGGCATGGTATGCCCGTTGGTACAATGAGACTTTTGGTACACAGTATTATCAGCGGGAACTCAAACCCTGGATAGATAAAGTATTGGGAGGCTCACTACGACTTTTTGTCGAAGAGACCTATCCCAATGCACGCTATGGAGAACCTGGTCCTACGACCTTGTACGTGAGAGGACAAATGGCTTTTGGGACTACTGTACAACAGATGAACGAAGCCTTCGAGTCGCTGGAGAATTTTCTGGCGCAGTTTGACGAGATCAAGCAGTATGAAACCCATATCCAAAGCAGTCAGTCAGCCCGGCTTACTATTACTTTCAAGGAAGCCTATGACAAAACCGGGTTTCCTTATTTTCTCAAAAGTCGCATCGAAAGCGAGGCCATCGATCTGGGTGCCGTAGACTGGAGGGTATATGGTGTGGGACGAGGGTTTAGTAATGCCATTGGAATCGGCTCAAAAAACTCCCGCATTCAGATGCGGGGATACAACTACGACAAACTAGTACAGCTATCAGAAGAACTCAAGACCCGGCTGCTGAAGCATCCCAGGATCAAGGAAGTCTTCCTCAATGGCGAGATCCGTTGGGACTATCGTCCCAACAGCGAATTCATCGTAGACCTCGATGCCCAGCAATTGGGTATGAAAAACGCTCCCCGTATCCAGGTGTTGGATCAACTCAGCCCCTATTCCCTGGAAGCCCGGCCGCTGTTTTCTGCATTTATTGATGGCTCCTATGATCCTATCGTGCTCATTCCCAGTACAATAGATAGCTATGACCTCTGGCACATACAGCAGTTACCCATAGAGATCGACAGTGCTATACTCAATCTGCAAAGCGTATCCAGCATACGCAAAGTGCCTTCCGGAGATCTGATTTACCGGGAAGATCAGGAGTATCATATATGGGTGGAGTACGACTTTATCGGTCCGGATATGCTCAGGCGCAAAGTTCTCAATGAAATGGCCGAAGAGACCCAGCAGATGCTGCCACTGGGATACACTGCCAAGCCAGGTAGCTGGCGAGGCTGGTATGGTCGAGAGGCAAAAACCGCCTACTGGCTGATCTTTTTGGTGATAGGAATTATCTATGCTATTTGTGCTATTTTGTTGGAATCCCTGAGGCAGCCCCTGGCGGTTATTTCCATGATTCCAATCTCCTTTATTGGAGTATTTCTGACCTTTTATATATTCGAGTTTAATTTTGATCAGGGGGGATATGCCGCTTTTTTGTTATTAAGTGGCTTAAGTGTTAATGCTGCGCTGTACATCATCAACGATTACAACTACTTCCGCAAACTCAGGCCAGAGCAGTCAGCTCAGCGTCAGTATCTGGCGGCATTTCGCCATAAGGTGGTTCCTATTGCCTTGACGATTCTGTCTACGATTGTAGGATTGATCCCCTTTGTATGGGCAGGCCCAGATGAACCCTTTTGGTTTGCTTTAGCAGTAGGTATAATGGGTGGATTGGCTTTTTCCTTTATTGCGGTAGTAGGGTATTTGCCAATGTTGGTGTTAAGAAGGGATTAGCTATTAGTAATTTCAACCTAAAAAAATCCTGTAAATCCTGTAAATCCTGTAAATCCTGTAAATCCTGTAAATCCTGTAAATCCTGTCTACCTTGTA
>CAYXVE010000042.1:0-47419 GCA_964468435.1 uncultured Bacteroidia bacterium
TGGCTTAATGAAAACCCTTTATGACCTTAATGCCTCAATGGTTCATAAGCAATAACCATTAAGAAGTTAAGGAAGATTAAGTGGCTTAATGAAAACCCTTTATGCCTTAATGATTCAAAAAACAAAGGTTTAGGAAAAATAAAAATCATGACGAAAATAAACATTCATACACTCATTACTTGCCTATCGCTAATTGCCAATTGCCAATTAATAAAGGCACAAGATACCATACCAATCAACCTGGAAGCGGTCCTTACATTGGGTGGAGCAGCTAATTTAACGATAAAGGAATATAAAGAACGACAGGAACTGTCACTAGCAGAATTGACGAAAGCTAAAGAATGGTGGCTACCCGAAATTTATGCCGGGGCACAAACCCATCAACTTTGGGGTGCCGCCATGAACGCGGATGGGCGATTTTTCTTGGATGTGGACCGCCAAAACCTTTGGAGTGGATTGGGACTGAATGCCAATTGGGATTTTGGAGATGGTATTTACAATGCAAAATCTGCCAACCTCAGAAATCAGGCAAGTCAATATTTGACACAAGCAGAACGCAATCAGCAACTGCTTGAAATGATAAGCGCCTATTACCAACTGATGACCGCTCAACTCAATTATAATGCGTATCAAGATTTGGTGAGTCAATCCGACAGCATTGTACAGCAAATACAAATTCAGGTAGAAAGCGGTTTGCTATATGAATCGGAACTGCTATTGGCAAAGAGCAATAAAAATCATTTGCAAGTGGAAATGCTGAATGCTAAAAAGGCATACAACAACGCTTCCGCAAAATTAAAGAAGCTGCTCAATATGGAGCAAAACATTAAGTTGGTAAGTACTGACGAATCTTTGCTGCCATTGGATTTTACAGCTGAATTAGAATCGGTGACAGATTCAGATTATCTCAACCGACCTGAGATAAAGGCCCATAAATTGCAATTTCAGGCATTGAAAGTGGAACGAAAAAAGTATACCACAGGCTTATTGATTCCCGAATTAAATATCGGAACTTATGGTTCTTATTTCGGACGCATCAATGGGAATGTTTCCCCTATGTTCCCAGATCAATATCCCGAAACACAACAACTTTATCCTACAAATGCTTTGAATGTGTCAGTTATGTGGAAAATTCCACTGGGTGCATTGACCTATCAGGGAGATAAAAAATCTTTTGACAGTAAAATGCGCCTCAATAAAATTGAAGCAGAGCAATTTAAAGTCCAGATAAACGAAGAAGTTGCCAATGCAAAATCTGACTTGCTACTTGGGAGACAACAAATTGAAACTGCCAAAGAAGCCTTGAATTTTACTACTGAAGCGTTGGACCAAAGCATTGAAAGGCAAAAAATCGGAACAGCCAAACCCTTTGAAGTCTTTCAGGCACAACAGTTTTTCCTGCAAGCCCAATTGGATTATTTGAAAGCTGTGAGTGCCTACAATAAAGCCCAATATGCGTTGAAAGTGGCGCAGGGAGAGACCCTTTAACTTGATTTGATGGCAATGGGTAATTGACAATAAGCGATAAACAAAGGGCTATGAGTTGTTATGCAAATAAAATCTAGAAATTATGAAAATGAAAAAAGAAATTTTGATGGTATTGTTGATGCAACTCATTCTTTTTATAGGATGTGCTCAAAATCAGAATAAATCTAGTAAAAAAATCTAATGAAGACGAGAAAAAGCCATTTAGGCAGACCCAAGCATTCTTGGGAATTGTAACCGTTTTTACGGCTTTGATGTTGGTTTTTCCAAACTATGCACACATTTTCTACCCTTCCAACGATAAAAAGGAAGTGGTAATCGTTCAGGCTTCGGACATTCAAGCCGTAACTTTTGATGTAAAAGGAATGACCTTCAATGGTTGTGCATCACACGTTGAAACGGATGTAAACAAGTTGCCCGGCATAGTTTCTGTAGATGCCATTTACGAAGAAGCAACAACCAAAGTTGAATTTGACCTATCCGTCAGCTAGTTCGAATATTGTTTACATGGTATAATTAAAAACAAAACTTATGAATACGATTAAATTAAAATCAACAATTACCTGTCCAAAATGCGGACACCAAAAAGAAGAACAAATGCCTACAAAATCCTGTCAGTTTTTCTACCAATGCGAGAGCTGTAAACTTGTTCTTCGGCCCAAAGAAGGAGATTGTTGCGTTTACTGTAGCTTTGGCACCTATACCTGTCCATCTATACAAGAAAAAAGGTCTTGTTGTTGATTTTTTGAAAAATAATTAGGATTCCACCCTCTACAAGACCCTATCCTTGTAACATAACTAATTTTAATCGTTAAAACTTGAAACAATGATGCGACAAATTGAAGTATTTAAAGCCAAGTGTTTAGTATCTGAACCTGTAGTAAAGGCAGTAAAAAATGGCTAGTGAGTCTTGTGAAGTAATTGTTTACAACCTTGCTGAACAATGTAACTACAAAATGCCATCATTTCGCAAGATTATTAAAGGAGATGCATTGCCAGACACAAGCCGTCCCAAAAGGCAAGACATTTAATTTTGACCAACCACTCCGTTACCCTACGAACACTGAAGACAAAGACCTGAAAACATAAAATTTATGTGGCTGACCTTATAATTCATAATAAATTTAAATAAAGACTCACCGTTTTCGACTCAAGTAGCAAACTTACATTACAAAAAGCTAAAGTGGATATAGGTTTATTTTTCTCTTGTAATACTTAATCATTTCATTAATCTTATTCGTTTAATGCAAGTTAGTTGCGTTTTTGTATAAAAATGATTATTTATGCAACAATGTTGCAATAAGTAACTCGTTTTTAATCTTTAAAACCAAATAGTTATGAAAGTAGCGTACATTTTTAAAACAAACATGGCATCAACATTCCAGTTGGCAACTATGATTTTACCACAATTAGAAAAAAACATTCATGGTGTGGAAGTAATCGGAATGTTCTTTTTCGATGAAAACGTACATGTATTAAGAAAAGGAAACGAAATAGGCGAACGACTTAACACAATTGCCAAAAAAAAGGGAATGTTGATTATGGCCTGCGATCAATGTGTTTTAAGAAGAGATTTGGCAGAAGGTGATTTTGAACTGTGTGGTACAGGTGATGTGAAACCGAAAAACATGATTGAAGTTGGGCAGGTAGGCTGTTTCCCTCAATTATACGCTGCACTAAGCGGAAATATCCCCGATTTAGTCATAACACTTTAATTCTGTTTTAACATTTGAAAATGATTAACAGAATATTCATAATTCCTATTCAACCTTACCAATGGCTCATTTCTCCATTGCTCAAACAAAACAGTAGACATCAACGTGTTCACAATATGCTGTTGAGTCCATGGAAGAATGGGGTGTATTGAAAGGGTTATTTCTGTGAGTTAAACGATTAAGTAAATTCCATCCATGGAGAACACATGGATGCAATTCAGTATCAAAAATAACCTAAGAAATGACAACAAAAAAAATAGAAGAATCAAATCATTCCTCAATTTGAGAAAAGAGGATGTATATTGCCAGTAGCGGTTCAATCAATAGCGACAAGATAGATTTTGATTGATTCAATGGGTGACGATCAGAAGACGACATCAATAGATACTCCATTGAGAGTTATCGAAAGTCAGTGCATTTAATAAACTTTTGTGGTGGCGGACAGTGAACTGCCATGAAATCCCGCACTACGCATAGATAGCCGAAATCGTAAGCCTCCATCAGAAGAAATCCCCCGCAACTGTTAAGGCATTGAAAAAGATCGTAAGTTTGGGATGAACCCAGAAAAGAAACCACGGCGCTTCAAGACAAATACATCAACCTCATCATACATGTTTCTCTGTCCAGAAAATAAAAAATTTGTCTATTAAAAGTTTAAATACCAGCCAAAGTACCTGTCTAATATGACTTGTTTTTTTACTCTTATGTAGTCTAAAAAAGCTTCACTCACTGGGGACAGCCGCTTACCCTTTTGCCATATTAGCCGCCATTTTGTAGTAATAGGCAGCCCAGGCAAGGGAATGATATGAATTTGCTGGTTGTTTAGCTCGTTTTTCATGCCAATCAAGGGCATAATAGACTGTCCGATACCCGCCATTACTGCTTGTTTTACAGCTTCGTTAGACGTGAGTTCTATCCGCTTTTTCAGCGAGCCTTCCGACGGCTTGAAATAACTTTCCATGGTCATACGAGTAGCAGAGCCACGTTCCCGATAAATTAGCGGCTTGCGCTCGTCTCGTACCGGCCGGTTTCCCATCAAATATAATCTATTTTCCAAGAGAATTTCTTCTTCCGGCTTCAACGTATCCGGCACTACGGAAATGAGTGCAAAGTCGATTTCATTTTTTTGTAGACTCTGAATTACCTTACTCTTATTGGTAACATCAAGCACCAGATCCACTTTATCGTGTTCTTCCAGAAATGCATTCAGAAAATAGGGTATTACATACTTCCCCGTTGAAGCAGAAGAAATGCGAAGTTTTCCGGTTAGCAATCCTTTATAAGCTGCTTGCTTAAGCTCAATTCTATCCATTTCCCGAATAATTTGCTCGGTAATTTCAGCTAATTCTTTACCAAAATCAGTAATGTATAGCTTTCTTCCGATCACTTCCGTTAGTGGAATATCAAACTGATTTTGAAAGTTTTTTAATTGAATAGATACGGCAGGTTGCGTCATAAAAAGCTCTACGGCAGCTCTCGTGATACTTTGCGTTTGGGTTACTTTCAAAAATATCTTGAGTTGATTAATAGTGTAATTCATAGCATATCGTTTATGATTTTTATAAAATAAATAAATAATAATTTATTTACAAAGGTTACTAGATTTGCCCTCCTGGACAGCTTTACGCAAATGCGAGCTCTTTGCGCAAAGGGAGTAGCTGCCATTTAATTCGAAAATAAAAATATATGACACAAAGTTTAGCTTTAGCATTTGTATTGCTGTTGCCTGCCGGTTATGCTCTGGTAGCAATAATGTCTTGGTTTCAAGCCGGCATCAAACCCCAGCGAGTTATACTATTGAGCCAGCTTTTTTCGTTGACGAGCCTCCTAATCGCCGGTGTTTGCAGCTTTTACGTTGCGAAATACGGCCTGTTGGAATTTATGCTCATCGGCATAGAAGGGGTCGGTCTCAGTATCCGTCTCGATCCGCTCAGCCTGCTGCTGTTGGTGATGATTGTCTTGTTAGGCTTTATCATCGTTCGGTTCAGTGTACGATATCTGGATGGAGACCCACGCCAAGGTGCCTTTTTGGGGCGTTTAGCAACTACTATCGCAGCTGTCCAGTTACTGGTGCTGGCCGGAAATATCGGATTATTGTTTATTGCTTGGGTACTAACCAGCATTAGTTTACACCGCTTGCTCTTGTTTTATCCCGAACGGCTGGGAGCGCAGATTGCTGCCAAAAAGAAATTTATCTCTGCCCGCCTGGGGGATGTCTTTCTGCTGGTCGCGTTTATACTGGTTTATCAGCAGTTCGGCACGGGTAATCTCGAAGTTATTTTCAACCAATTGAATACTACAGAGGAGCATTCGCTGCTTCTAGAACTGGCGACTGTACTCATCGCTTTTACTGCCCTCCTGAAGTCAGCGCAGTTTCCTATGCACGGTTGGCTGATTGAAGTAATGGAAACACCTACCCCAGTATCTGCACTACTCCACGCCGGGATACTGAATGCCGGTCCTTTTTTGGTGGTTCGCCTATCGCCGCTGATGGATCTAGGTACGTTTTCGCCCGTCATTCTTATCGTTTTTGGCGGTTTTACGGCGCTGTTTGCCTCGACGGTTTTGCTTACCCAATCGGCCATTAAAACGGCTCTGGGGTATTCTAGTGTAGCTCACATGGGTTACATGCTTCTGGTATGCGGGCTTGGGGTCTACTCGGCGGTAATACTGCATTTGGTAGCCCATTCTTTCTACAAAGCCCATGCGTTTCTTTCTTCGGGCAGCGCGGTAGAGTGGGCAGGAGGGAAAAAAGTGAAACTGCCCCCAAGGCTGGGAAGTGTGTTACGGATCGGGCTTAGCCTCATCTTGGCTATTGCCATTTATGTAGCCTTTGCCTCACTGTCGGGGGCGGCGGTCTTTCAGAATCCCGCGCTGCTAATAATTGGCATTGTACTCGTGCTAGGCTTATCCCAAATCATCGTAACAGCAGCCGATGCAAAAGCTATTTGGTACTCGACACTGCAAGGGGCAGGGCTGGCCGCACTGGTTGTGACAGCATTTTTTACCCTTGAAATGTTCACAAATCGTTTGCTCGCGCCCGTACTTCCTAACGAATCAAAACTTGAGCCACTTCCACTGGTAATGGCAGCGGTGGTGATAGCGGGATTTACCTTGGCGATAATCCTCCAAATCTTGGGTCCTACACTTAAAAACAAAACCCTAGGCAAAGCGCTTTATGTACATCTGCGCAACGGCTTTTATGCAAATGATTGGATTGATAAGCTGATTGGCGCAAACAAACTATAAAACCCAAAATGATGACAAAAAATATATCTCTTTTAAAATCTGCCGATATAGAAAGCCAACTCCAGCGTACAGCTAAAAAGATCGCACCGGTATGGCCGCTAGAGAGCTTCGTGGCCGTAAACCCCTATCTGGCACTCATTGACCGTCCTTTTACAGAAGTTGTGTTCCAGCAATATAAAACTGCTGGAACACAAATACTGATGCCCGCTGCCTACTATGCCGAGAAGTGGAAGGCTGGCGATCTGCAAGAATCCAACTGGAAACTTGCACTCAAAAGAGCCGGCAAAAAGGCGGAGCAAGAACTCAGCCGGTGCATAACGCAGTTGGAAGCCGAAGAAAAACGCATAGCAATGGCAGAAGAAAAACTGCCAACGGTCATCACCACAGCATCCAAACAAAGCAACTACCACTGGGAACGCTTCGTACGCAATCGCATTTCGATGTGGGCGGCGGCTTATTTCGACGAAGGACAAGCCCTTTGGAAACAGCCGAAAGAGGAGAGCCTTTATGCGACTTGGAAAAGCGAGGCAGTATTGGACAGAGCACCAGATATTGCGGCGGCGGAGCTGAAAAATTTTCGCCAGGAAATCCGGCAACTGCCCGATACGGCATTCGCGGCTGTCTACGAAGCATTAAAAACGATAGGAGTTGCGGAAGAAGGTCTCGAACACTATTTGCACCGCGTCCTGTATCTACTGCCTGGCTGGTCAGCTTATGCCGCACGGATAGATTGGGAATCAGCACTTTACGGAGGCGAAACCCACCTTCTCATCGAACTACTTGCCGTATTGCTGAGCTATGAATACGGATTCTACAAATGCTACCAAAACCGTGGACTGCCTGCTGTGTGGGAAGTAGCCAAAGCGGAATTTCAGAACCCCCAACTTGACCCGAGAACGGCCATACACCTCGAAAACAAGGTCTCGCTACAGCAGGCACTCGAAATAGGCTGGCAGCAAAAAGTCATCACCCAGTTTCAAGAAGCCAACGCGGACAAAGCTGCTCCCCGCGAAAAAGCACGCCCTAAGGTACAGGCAATATTTTGCATCGACGTGCGGTCAGAGGTGTTCCGGCGGCAGTTTGAAGCGACCGATGCAGGTGTTGAAACCATTGGCTTTGCCGGATTCTTTGGCTTTCCAATTGAATTGATACCGATTGGATACGAAAAGGGCATTACCCAATGCCCAGTGCTGCTCACTCCTGCGGCGACCATTCCCGAAACAGTAAATCAGCTTGACCAAGTCGTGGAGAAAAGAAAACACGCGCGCCACATCAAAAATGCGTGGTATTCCTTCAAAATAGGAGCTATTTCCTGCTTTAGCTTTGTCGGACCTATTGGGCTGGCTTACTTGCCTAAGCTATTTACCGATGCACTTGGGCTTACCCGCCCTGTAGAAAAACCAGCCAATGCCAATCTACCCGCCAAAGCAAAAAAATTGCGCAAACCGGATATTTCAGGTATCCCCTTAGCCCAAAAAGTTGAACTGGCATCGGGAGCACTCAATGCCATGTCGCTTACTGACGGATTTGCCCCTTTGGTGATGATTACGGGACACGGCTCAACTACCGTTAATAACCCGCACGCCACTGGGCTTGACTGTGGAGCCTGCGCCGGCAGAGCCGGAGAAGCCAACGCCCGCGTAGCCGCAGATGTGCTCAACGATCAAGGGGTTAGGCAAGAACTCGCAAAAAGCGGGATCACCATTCCTGACAATACCTTTTTCCTGGCTTGTCAGCATGACACAACCACCGATGAAATTCATTTCTTCAATGATTACCAACTTCCCGAAAACCTCCGCAGGCAGTTTGAAGAAGTGGTACAGCTCACCAAACAAGCCGCCCACAGAACCCGTGCCGAAAGAAGTCTACGATTGGATAACGACTCCAACCTCCTTTACCGAAGCAGGGACTGGTCGCAAGTAAGGCCGGAATGGGGGCTGGCAGGCTGTGCCAACTTCATCGTTGCCCCACGAGAACGGACGCAGCACATTGACTTTGGCGGCAGGGCTTTTCTGCACTCTTATGTCTGGCAACAAGACAAAGATTTTAGCGTGCTAGAACTCATCATGACCGCACCCATGATCGTAGCCAGTTGGATTAGCTATCAATATTACGCCTCCACAGTGGACAACGATCTCTACGGCGCAGGTAACAAAACGCTGCACAACGTCGTCGGAACGGTGGGAGTGCTAGAAGGAAATACGGGCGATCTGCGAACTGGACTTCCCATACAATCCATTCATGACGGCGAAAAGCTACAGCATGATCCCCTGCGGCTAAACGTCATCATTGAAGCTCCCCTGGTAGAGATTGATAAGGTCATCCAGAAACACGAAATGGTAAGCAATCTCTTCGATAACGGTTGGCTATACCTCTTTACCCTAAACGAAAAAGGAATCATTGCGCATCGTTACACCGGCGAACTGCGCTGGGAGACTTTAGATGAAAGGTAAACGAAAAAATAAGCACATTAAGGAATTTTGTTTTCTGATAAATAAACTGCATATACAGGATAGTAATACTCGCTCAAGATGAAAAATATACACTTATGCTTTTTCGCATTAACCTTCCTGGTTCTGGCACAGGGACAAGCCCAAAATCTGTCTGAACAGGTAGTGATCACATCCAATAAGACAAAAACACAGGTAATCACCCGTAAAAATGGAAAATTGTTCGTAAATGTATCTCCCAGGGATATACTTAGATTTAAAGCAAATGGAGTGGTCCACTACAGCGACTTAGGTGCCATAGGCAATGGCAAAGCCGATGATATAAATGCTATTGCTGCTACCCATGCATTCGCCAATCAGTACAATCTGCCCGTAAAAGCTGATGAGGGAGCCACCTACTATATTGGAGGAAAGGAACGTACAGCAGTGATCCAAACCGATACCGATTTTGGTACTGCTGCTTTCATCATTGATGACACTGACGTACAAAACCGGAATACATCCGTTTTCATGGTTAGTTCCAGCCTGGAACCATTTAATCTTGAAGGTATAGCTTCACTTAAGCGTAGTCAGACAAAAATCGACGTTTCCCTCCCCGGTCCTTGCCTGATCACAGTTACCAATTCACGAGTTATGCATTACATTCGATTGGGACTGAACCAAAACAATGGATCTCCGCAGACAGATATCTTTGCAGTCGATCAATATGGCCATGTGGACATGGACGCACCCATTATCTGGGACTTTGACCAAATCACAGACATTACTGCACTTCCCATAGATGAAGATACGCTGACAATCACTGGAGGACGTTTTACCACCATTGCCAATCAGGCGGAATCGAAATACACCTATTATAGCCGCAACATTGCGATCAGGCGCTCCCATGTCGTAGTCAACGGGTTGGAACATCGCATCACAGGTGAAGGAGAGCAGGGCGCACCCTATGGAGGCTTCATCAACATAGCAGACTGCTCCTATGTAACGGTCAAAAATACTATCCTGACTGGACACAAAACGTACCGTACCATAGGCTCTGCAGGCAAGCCCGTCTCTATGGGATCCTACGATCTTACAGCAAATCGTGCCCTTAGCGTATCATTTCTCAACTGCCGTCAGACTAATGACATCGATGACCGTACGTACTGGGGAATCCTGGGTTCCAACTACTGCAAGAATCTTCTGTATGACAGTTGTACCTTTTCCCGTTTTGACGCCCATAAGGGCGTTGCCAATGCTACTATCCGCAACTCCACGCTGGGATATATGGGTATCAACGCTATTGGAAGCGGAACCTTGACGGTAGAGAACACCACCATACGTGGCAGAAGCATCGTCAACCTCCGCTCCGACTATGGCAGTAGCTGGCAGGGAGAATTCATCATCCGCAACTGTACTTTTGTTCCTGAAGGTGGCAAAACCACTACTCCCACCCTGATAAGCGGATCTTACTCAGGCCAACATGATTTTGGCTACACCTGCTACATGCCGGAACGTATCACCATAGAAAATCTGTACATCGACGACTCTCATCATCCGGATGATTACCAGGGTCCTGCCATCTTTGCAAATTTCAATCCGCAACTGACTGACCATTCCTATCAGGAGAAGTTTCCATATATCATCACCCGGGAAGTTATCTTTAGAAGTATCACTACTGCCAGTGGCAAAGCACTGAGAATAAGCGATAATCCTTTTATGTTCAGGCATGTAACCATAAAAAATGATTGATATGCAAATTTCATAGATTTTTCTTAGTTTCATTTGCCTTGCAGCAAGTTATATACCATCACACCTGGATGACCCTTTTGACTCTATATCAACAGAGAATAACCATACACACATAAATTATACCCACATGAAATTAGGAGCATTTTCAGTTAGCCTCAGCGTGAAAGACCTTCACAGATCAAAAGAATTTTATGAAAATCTTGGGTTTGAAGTCCTGGCCGGAAATCTGGACAAGAATTATCTCATCATGAAAAATGAAAATTCACTGATCGGATTATTTCAGGGTATGTTTGAAGGCAATATTTTGACATGATTTTCACCTATCATCCAACTAAAGTTTATCGAAAAAGGTGAGCTCCACTCGTTGAACATAGAATATGCAATGATCTGTTTTTAGCAAATTGCGGATTTTACAAAATATGAAAATTAATATTTCTGCTAAGAATATTTTCTTACTTGATGGTATAGGTGCCATTATCACATCTCTATTGTTGAGCCAAGTCCTTGGCAGATTTGAGTCTATCTTCGGTATGCCTCAGGACATTCTTTATGTTTTGGCTAGCATTGCAGTTGGTTTTGCCATCTACTCACTTTCATGCCATCTCTGGATAAAAGACCATTTTAGCAATTATCTTAAAGGTATTGCCATTGCCAACAAGGTCTATTGTACCATAACACTGATCCTGATTATCTTCCTTCGCGAATCCCTAACATGGCTGGGAATTGCCTATTTCACTGGTGAGATACTTGTCGTTATGGGTTTGGTGAGCATCGAATGGCGGATCGCTAACAGAAATATTCATTGAAAATATCAATTATAAAATTCCAATTTCATATTCTTATCTGGAAAGAGATGTTGCCCATCTTTAATATCTCTACTTTGATTTTGCTAACCCTGTATGTGATAGGCTCTGGGAAAATCACCTATTCGTACTCCAAAAATCAATACACTAGAGTCATCATTCCGATGAAAGTGATCTATGCCAGAAGTATTCCATTAATGCCCTTAAGGTGAAATATATTAAAAACATAACGGAAACTTACGCTGAATAAAACGTATACACTCCTGATTAAGCGTTATGTTCGCAGTAAATAAAATTATTACAATCTTTTGAATAAGCCCCTTGGGATTGGTTCGGACGAATTATTGAAATAACAGGAAGTTTTGTATGAGTTGCAAAACAAGCTAGTACCTAATCATAAAAAAGCTAGATCATCGAAGCATACGAGGAAATGTCTTAAAGATCTCTATGAATTTCCAGGCTTTAGGTGTATATAGATAGTAACATGAGGCTGGCTCAACCTTAACAATCAAATAAGCATGATGACTCAAATTGACACATCCAAACCCATTCTCGCTACCGGTGCCACCGGTTTTGTAGCGGGATGGCTTATTAAAAAACTGCTAGAACAGGGGTTAACTGTCCACGGAACGGTGCGCAATCCTGATAATGAACAGAAACTAGCCCATCTGAAAGAAATTGAATCTAGTACCTCTGGAAATATCCGCTTTTTCAAAGCGGACCTATTGGATGAAGGCTCCTTTGCAGAAGCGATGGAAGGATGTGAGTTGGTGTACCACACCGCTTCTCCCTTCACTACCAGTGTAAATGACCCACAAAAACAGCTGATCGAACCAGCACTTAAGGGGACAGAAAATGTACTGTTTCAGGCCAATGAAACCAGCTCGGTAAAACGCGTTGTCCTAACCAGCAGTTGCGCTGCCATGTATACAGATGCTACAGAGATACAACATACACCCAATGGAGAACTTACGGAGGAGGTCTGGAACACCACTTCATCCTTGGAATATCAACCCTATTCCTACTCCAAAGTTCTGGCGGAGAAAAGAGCCTGGGAAATCAATCAAAGTCAATCGCAGTGGGACCTGGTCGTGATCAATCCCTGTCTTGTCCTGGGGCCTGCATTAAATGCATCCTCTATCACCTCTGAAAGCTACAATATCCTCAAGCAAATGGGAGATGGCACGATGAAACTAGGGGCTCCCAGAATGGGTATAGGATTAGTAGATGTAAGAGAAGTAGCAGAAGCACATGTCAAAGCGGGCTTTACACCAGAAGCTCATGGTAGATATATTACCTGTGCTCACAACACCAACATATTGGAAATAGCTAAGACCTTACTACCTAAATACGGAGATGATTACCCGATCCCGATCAAGCCACTACCCAAATGGTTACTCATGCTGATAGGCCCTATGATCAATAAAGGCCTCACCAGAAGAACTATCAAAAACAATATAGATATAGAATGGAAGGCAGACAATTCCAAAATCAGGAAAGAATTGAATATAAAGTTCAGACCCATTCAGGAAACCATGGAAGATTCTTTCCAGGTGTTGATCGATCATAAAATTATTTGACGATGCTGGAATCTTACTCCATCCCCGGAACTAATTCCCTCAACCTTCGAAGCACCTCGTCATTTTCGCGAATGGCTTCGGACAGTTTTCCAGGATCTATGGAGAAATCGTAGGCATAAGGCTTAGATTCCATTAAGGTGATACTATTCAGGATCAGTAAGGCTTCGGCAGCCTGATCGCTGGCGTATAACGACTCAAGCATAACTGATGTTGGAGATATTCCCTGCGTAAAAACCAGAAATTCCGCTGCTCTGAACCGGTTGACCGGTTCGGGATCACTATCTATGATTTTCTCAATCAATGGAATGAATTCAGCAGCCTTATCTTCAAAAATGCTACAAACCGTCAAAGCCCAGTAGCGATCCCAGGGATCGGAAGAGTTGAGTGCTTCCTCCAAAGGAGCTTTTACCTCAGAAAATGGACGAAGACTAAGGTCTGCTATATCTATATAGCGACTGATGTCTTCTTGATGAGCTTGCCCAAATGCTACAGGATCACCAAAAGCATCTTCGATCAACACATGCTCAGGATAAAAGGATAGATCGGGCATCCCCCTCAAATATTCGTTAAGCCTACCATGCATTTCTTCTACCTGATCCTGGTACTGAGGGTCTGAAGCCAGATTGCGGGTTTCGTAAGGATCCTGAGATAGATCAAAGAGCATCTCTATGGATCTGGTCTCAAAAAACCGGGACTGAACCGCATTCAATTCGCCTTTTTCGTACAATTTCTGCCACTCCTGATAAGCCAGTTGACGGTAGCGATACTGGTTGAACAATCCATCAAAATTGAAAGGCTGATAATTCCGTATGTACTTATAATTACCCACCCTTAACGCCCTGACCATATCGTATTTCTCATCAAATCGATCTGCGTGGCTAAAGGCTTCATCACGGGATTCCAATGCCTCCTCAGATACTTCTTTCCCTAGAAAAGGCTCTCCATCATATTCTTCAGGTAGTGATAATCCCGCAAGCTCTAGCACTGTAGGTGCAAAATCTACAAAGCTGACAAAGCCATCTGTTTTACTACCAAGTTCTAGATTTACCAGCTGCTGGTATCTCTCCGGTACATACACAACCAAAGGAACATGCACTCCTATTTCATAGATATAACCTTTGCTCCCAGGCAATACACCTCCATGATCGCCGAAGTAAAATATAAAAGTATTTTCCAAAAGTCCTTCATCTTCCAGTTCGCTTACCAGTGCTCCCACCTGCCGATCCATATCCTGTATACGGTCCCGATAGTAAGCATTAGTATAACGAAAAATCTCGGTATCGGGATGATAGGGATGCACTTCAAAGGTATTCTCAGCTGTAGCTGGAATAACTGAATCCATCTCTGCGGCTGTAAAGTGTAGGGATGACTCATGACTAATCCCTATGTTGTGCATGTAAAAGAAAGGCTGACCATCTGCCCGGTTTTTCCAGGTAGCTTCTGTAGATGACTCATCCCACACATCTTCGCTTTTGATAAGATTGTAATCTTCTTTTCTCAGGTTAGCGGCATAATATCCTACCTCCCGTAAATATGCAGGAAACATTCTCAGGTCGCTGGGCATGGGCACCTGCTGGATTTTCCGGTGAAACTGAGCTCCCACTCTGGGTGCATAACATCCTGTAACCAAAGTAGAACGTGCTACACTACAGACCGCACCATTGGAAAAGGCCCTTGTAAAAGTAATTCCCTTTTCTGCCAGAGATTCGATGTGAGGTGTACTGACCCCATTCTCATCAAATAATTGGAGATAATGTGCGGAATTATCCTCCGATGCGATCCAGACGATGTTGGGAGGAGGTAGTGTTTCAGCACTTCCAGGTTGGCACGAGGTGTAAGCCGTAAAACTGAGGCAGATGCCTATGAGATAAACTATGGGGAGTAATGTAATTTTCATTTCTTCGAAGATAAAGTCTTTACTATAAGATATCATCTTTGTCGTCTTATCGCAAAGTTCCAGATCAATTATTGAGAAATTCTTTTCAGAAATCAATAGTAGGCAGATCATGCTTGCAACGGATGATCTGATAAAGTAAGAAATGGTTTGTGCAGAGGCATCTGGTTTTTGAAACAAAAAGCTGTTAGCTTATACAGAAATTGTTTAATCCGGATTATATGAACCTCCGATTTATCTGTTTCTTTCTGATCAGTATTACGTCCTTTGCAGTATTTTCACAAAATACTTCAGGGACATCTTTTACATACTATGGCAAGGATCATTTCCTGTTGGAAGGTACTTTGATCCCCGATTCACTCAAAGAAAATGATTACGATAGACTGCCCCATTCCCTCAAAGATCAGGTCAGAGAACCCGTTTGGAAACTTTCCAGGGCTTCCGCAGGCTTATCTATAAGCTTTATCACCAATTCTACTTCTATCCAGGTGAAATGGACGGTACTGAATGATGTGCAGATGAACCACATGGCAGAAACGGGAATCAAGGGACTGGATCTTTACGTATTTCAGGATGACAAGTGGCGATACCTCAATACTGCCCGGCCCACAAGCCAATCGTCTCAATCCCTGCTGATCAGTAATATGATTAATGAATTCAGAAAATACCGCTTGTATCTTCCCCTATATGATGGGGTTGTTGACCTCAAAGTAGGCATTGACCCCAATAGCGAGATCAGTAAACCAGAGCCGTTGAAAGCAAAACCCATTGTTTTTTATGGCACCAGTATTACGCAGGGAGGCTGTGCCTCGCGGCCAGGGATGGCACATACCAATATACTTTCCAGAATGCTCAACAGACATTGTATCAATTTTGGTTTTAGTGGAAATGGTGAAATGGAACAACCAATTGTCGAGCTGATAGCTGAGATGAACCCTGAATTTTATATAATCGAATGCCTTCCCAATATGAAACCTGTAGAAGTTACAGAAAGGACTATCCCTTTGGTGCAAATGATACGTAAGCAGCACGCCGAAACACCTATTTTACTGAAAGAAAACTTTGAATACAGTGCCGCCATTTTAGACAACAGATTAGATGCTACTATACTGGAGAAAAATCAGGCGCTACAAAGGGAATATGAAAAAATCCTGAAGATGCAGATACCGAATGTACACTATATTCACAGCATGGGGGCAGCGGGCCAGGATCACGAAGGTACTGTGGATGGCATTCATTTTACAGATCTGGGGTTTATTCGCTATGCTAACTTCCTGGTAGATAAGTTTAGGGAAATAGGACTTATTGATGAAAACAGACAGGCTCGTGATTAAATAATATAAAGTACTAATAAGGATAAAATTCTATGACAATCGATATACATTACCCATGAAAGAAAAGAGACATTTTGAGCAAGTAAAAGACGTGCTACAACAGATGATCTCTCCTAAAAAACATCATGAGCTTCTGCTATAAGAAATTACACAGAGATGAATGATTTTTCTTCTTGTACGCAGCTCTGGCTTTGTTTACTATTATCCCAAATAACCTGTAACTATGTCAGCAAAGAAGATTAACATCATTGGAGGCGGTATTTCCGGTCTCTCCGCCGGGATCTTTGCCCAACTAAATGGATTCGATACAACCATTTTTGAGATGGGGTCTAAAGCGGGCGGTGTTTGCTCATCGTGGGAGCGCAATGGCTACTACGTCAATGGCTCTATTCATTGGCTTGTAGGTTCCGCCCCGGGAACAGATCTCTACGATATGTGGAAACAATTGGGCGTCATAGAAGACAACACGTTTCACAACCACAGCAGTTTTATCGAATACCGGGATGTCGAAAGAGTAGATATACACTTTTATACAGATCCAGCAAAACTTCGCAAACATTTAGTGGAAATATCTCCTGAAGACGCGAGTGCTATCGATGAATTTATCAATGGCCTACAAACTATAGCAGAAAATCATTTTCCCCTTGATAAATCCTTCGAACTGCTCAATGCCTGGGACTGGACCAAGATTATGTTCAACAATTTTTCAGCTATCATGGCTATGGGTAAGTTCAATAAGATTTCTATCAGAGAATTTGCCCAAAAATTTCAGTCAAATGTCCTCAAAACCGCTTTTGAAAGCTTTTGGTCTCCAGAAATGTCGATGACATTTTTCCTAATGCAACTAGCATATGCAAGTGCTGGTACTGCTGGATATCCGCTGGGAGGATCGGGAAAATTTGTAGAAAAAATGGTTAACCGATACCTATCTCTGGGAGGCAAATTGCAACTGAGTAAAAAAGTACGACAAATACTCATCGAAAAAGATACTGCCAAAGGGATCGAACTCGTTGATGGAGAAAAACACTTTGCAGATTACACCATTGCCGCTTGTGATGGGCATACCGTACTATTTCAGATGTTGCCCGGTAAATATGTAGATGAAAACCTAAAAAAAGCTTATCGAAAGCTCCAGACATTTCCTTCCCTCCTATACTTCTCTGCAGGGATAAGCAGAACCTTTGATGAAGTACCTCCTTCGATAATTGGATTGAATATTCCCTTTGAACGCCCTATTCAGATAGGAAGTTATACGCATCATCGCGCTACTTTCCAGATTTATAATTTTGATCCTACCCTCGCACCTCAGGGGAAGACGCTTATCACCGCTATGCTGGATACAGACTATGAATACTGGAAAAGCCTGTATCAATCAGGCGAAGACCCTTATCGCGAGGCCCGGATGCTCATTAGCCAGCAATTGGTAAAGAATCTGGAACGCCAGTTTCCGGGACTGAGTGAGCAGGTAGAATTTACTGATACGGCTACCCCCATTACTTACCAAAAATGGACTGGTAATCACAAAGGTAGCTATGAAGGCTGGCTTCCCACTCCTGAAGCCAGTAAAATCAAGCTACCCACTCATCTCAAGGCGCTTAACCATTTCTACATGTCAGGACATTGGGTGACACCAGGAGGAGGTATGCCTCCGGCAGCATATGCCGGCAGAGATGCCATTCAAATGATCTGCCACCATGAAAAGAAATACTTTAACACGGTAGTATCATGAAGTCTCGCTACGTCAAATGGTTTATTTCCAGAATCGCCGTACCTGTTAGCTGGTTTGCCTCCTCAATATACATGACAAGAGTAGCTGTCAACAATGTCCATATCGAATTTGCATTCGGTGCACTGGTTTTAGTAGTATATGCAATTATTATAGATTTTCCCTCATCATCATAATCCCAATGAAAGCTATCACACGCGAAGTCTATGGTTCTTTTGAAGTCTTAAAAACAGGTGATAGAGTTTGGGGCTTTGATGATAATGGAGTGGGTTCCCAGGCTCAATATTTGACTCTCTCAGCAGATAAAGCCATATCTATCATTCCCGATGATTTGTCGTTTGAGCAGGCAGCTGCCAGTGCCGAAGGTGCACACTATGCTTATAATTTTATCAAAAAGGTCGATCTGAAGCCAGGACAAAAAGTACTAGTCAATGGAGCTACTGGAGCGATTGGATCTGCAGCCGTGCAGTTTCTCAAGTATCATGGGATGTATGTTACAGCAGTCTGCAAGGCTGAACATTTTGAGCTTGTGAAATCCCTAGGAGTTGACAAACTCATAGACTACCAGACAGAAGATTTTACCCAAGACAATGAAACGTATGATTTTGTATTTGATGCAGTAGGTAAGAGTATATTTTTGAGTATTATTTTGGATGAGTCAAATGACTATCTTAAAGCTTTTCATTTTTCCTAAACATTGAATTTTGTTATCTGTTTTCATTGAAAAAAGGTCTTTACCATTAAACATTACCTTACAATTTGATGTCCTTGCCCTGATGAAAATTTGCATGGCACAATTCCAACCCGTCCAGGGAGATACCTCGAAAAATATCATCAAACACCGCCAAATGATAAATCTGGCAATTGAGCATGAAGCTGAGTTTATCTGTTTTCCTGAGTTATCCCTTACAGGCTATGAACCTCAATTGGCCAAATCCACCTGGATGGATGAGCAAGATCCGGTATTCAAGCTTTTTCAGGATATCTCTGATGGCCATCAAATCATCATATCTCTGGGATTTCCCCTTAAGAGACCAGAAGGGACCTACATTTCTATGAAAATATTTCAACCTCATAAGCCTGCCCAGTATTACAACAAACAATACTTACATCAGGATGAGTTACCTTATTTTATTCCCGGGAATAAGCAAATTTATATCGATCTGGAGGAGCAGAAAATAGCTCCTGCCATTTGTTACGAATCGTTGTTACCCAAACACGCTGCAGAAGCTCATAAAAGCGGAGCTTCTTTCTATTTAGCAAGTGTTGCCAAACCTCAGAGAGGGATCGCAAAAGCCTATCGACACTACCCTGAGATTGCTCAAAAATATTCCATGACTGTATCCATGTCAAATTGTATTGGATTTTGCGATGACTTTGAAAGCGCGGGGCAATCTGCTATCTGGAATATGTCGGGAAAATTGGTGGGGAAAATGGATCACAACAGTGAAGGTATTCTCATTTACGACACCCAAACGCACTATTTTACCAAAATCGAATAAAACTTTTTAAAAATGTTAAAATTACATATTATCTTATTCTGGATAAGCGGACTTTCATTAGGACTTATGGTTTGTGCCATTTTTAGTTGTCCTCAATGGCCGGTAGCTATGCCCTTTATGCTTATCCTATCTGGAGCCACAGGAGCATTAGCCTTTAAACAGAAGAAACAAGAAAATGTGTCTGGAAGCTGATGATAAAACGGATACTATATAGAAAGTTATATGTATTATCTTTGGTCATAAGCTTAATGATGATGTAAAACTTAATAATCACTTAAAAAATTAATCAGTAATCAACCCACATATGTCCTTGAAATATCTGTACAGGACGGTCTATTTTGGGGCAGCTATCTGCATACTGTCGTGCACCTCCTCTATTGATCATGATGCCACACTTCAGCAAGCACAAGCCATACATCTCTATGCGATGACTATTCACGATTCTGTGAGTTCAGAAATGCAGGAACTGCAAAGCCAGATTGATGCACTTTCAGCTTCTGATAGTCTGGAAACCTCGCTGAGTAACCTGAAAGATTCTCTGGCAGCAATCCAGTCGGACTTTGAATCCTGGGATAACCATCTCATGTCTGTACCAGGCTTTGAAACAGTGCATGATCATTCGCATGAGCATGATCATTCACACGAGCATCATGATCATAGCTCAGAAGAACTCCAGGATCTCCCACCAGATCAAATCCTGGCTTTACAGCAGGAAATCCGGAGATCTGTAATGCATATTCACAATCGTGTCAAGAAACTTAGCGAGAGATTTCATGCTCATCAATAGCTCACAATTAATATAGCTGTGATTTGTTATCCCCACTGGGTGATATGAATCATTGTAACTGCAACAGTGTTTCATGTAATTAACAATAAAATTAATCCAATGAAACATTACCTGTTACTTATCATGCTTATCACCTTAACATGGGCTGGGTGCCAGTCTCCCTCCAGTCAGGAATCTCAAGAGTCTGAGACTACATCAGATGAAATAACTATTCCCATTTCCGAAGTTTCAGAAGTTATCCTGGAAAACGAGTATGTACGTGTCATGCAAATAACGCTGGAATCCGGGCAGAAAATAGCTCCACATGAAGGATTACCCCGAACCATTCTTTCACTCAACGATTACACGATAGACTGGATGGAAGAGGGCGAAGAAAAAGGGGAAAAAAGCTGGAATAGCGGCGATGTACACTGGCACGAAGGCGGAATGCATGCTGCAAGAAATATAGGCGAATATACTGCCAGATTTGCAGTTATAGCGCGTAAAGCCACTCCTATGCCAGCTTGTGAAGATGATGCGCTTGAGCAGGATATCCACGAGGTAGCACCTGATAAGGCTGAAATCATTTTTGAAAATGAGCACGTACGTGCTATCCAGGTAACGGTTCCTGCTGGTGAACTCATCCCTGAACATGCGGGAAGAAACCGTGTCATTTATTCACTTAGTTCATATGATATGGACTACCGGGCAGAAGGTGAAGAAGAGACCTCCAATACTTATCAGATGGGAGATGCACACTGGCACGAAACATGTCGCCATTCCCTTACCAATCCAGGAGATACTGAAGCGCATTTTATCGTATTTGCTTTAAAACAATAGGTTTCGTGAGTTTATGACGTCAGTAAATGGATAAGCATTGCGACATATTTAGGCGTGTATTAGCACAGTCTGTCAACCACGTCATAGATATTTACTGCCCCTCGAATTTTTCATTTCCAAAATATTATTTGAAAATTATACATAATCGTGTCGAACACTCAAGAGAGGAAGTTGGAGATATCTACTTCCTCTTTTGCTTTAATTACGCGTGTGGAAATTCACATCTAGCTGTAAGAAGTAAGACCTTCCCCAATTGAGCAATTGGCTGTCGCCAGCACTACTGTGCGCGGAGCCGCCTCCACCAACAACTTCAACAGTCTGTGTATCAAGGATATTTTTCACTCCAGTGGTCAATACTATACGATCACGCCAAAAACTGCGATTGATCGTAGCATTGATCAGATGAAATGAACCTGTGAATCCTTCTTCTGGCTGATTAGCTTCATTGAGGAAAAATTGGACTTGTCTTCCGATAAATCGATGGGTAATCCTAAGCTGAGTTTGTACAGGAGCTATCTGGTACCTAAGTTGATTTTGCATTTCAAATACTCCATTGAATGCTGGAACCACTTCCTCTTCACGCAGTCGGCTGGAAAGCCAGGTATAAGTAAGACCTGATTGTAAAGTCAATCCTGATAGGGGTTGAAAACGGGTTTCCAGACTGGTTCCATAAGTTTTAAACTCATCTATATTCTGATAGTTGAATTTTGCAGCATCAAACTGAGCCAGAATGATCCTGTCATTGATGTGGTTGTAAAATAGTCTTACTTTTGTATTAAGTCCGATGGGATTATCTCCCGAAGGCCGGTAATCCATGCTCCAGGCAACATTATGTGAATGCTCCGCTTCCAAATCCGTATTACCCAGGATAAAGTGATTGGCATCGATAAATGACAGGTAAAGTTCTTTCAATGAAGGAGCTCTAAATCCACGTGCATAACTAAATCTCATGGTCATGTTACGTCGAGGCTGCCACCTCAAATTGAATGCTGGAATCAGCGGATGATCATATTGGGTGTTATAGCCATAGCGCAAGGAAGCCATCAGGCTGAGACTGGAGTTTGGCCGGAAGGTCATACTTCCCCATGCGGCATAGTTGCTGATTGTAGCCTCATCATAGGGCCTTGATGTACTGTCTATAATCCGCTCTCCTGAACCTGTCTCATGCATCCATTCCCATCCCAGTTGTACATCCCAGGATGATCCTGTCAAGTAGCTCAGCACCCCTCGATGAAGCCAATTGGTGAAGCGGCTGGTGTCTGCTTCATTGGGCAAGGGAGATGTATCCTCACCTTCAAAATTGATCCGTTCTAATTCATTGTGGCGATCGAAAATATTGTATGCCAGCCAGGTATGCAGAAACCAGTTATTTCCAAAATAACCTTCTAACTGCAGATTATGGTTTTGCCGCATAGTATGAAAATACTGGTCGAAGGCATAAGGCCGAAACTGTAACCTTCGTTTTTCTCCCAAAGACTTGACCGCTTCATCAAACCAGCGGTAATTATATCTGAGTTGAAGGGAATCCCTAAGCTGATACTTGAGTAGACCTTCAAGTCCATGCTGGATTTTGGGATTCCAAGGATATTTTTTAGTACGGAATACATCTCCGTTGCGATTAGTACGTGTAGTGAACAGCCTGAGTGAATCCTCAGGATGTGTCTCGATATGGTATCTGTTTGCACTGAAACGACCGGATAATTTGCCAAGATTCGCCTTTAGGCTTATATTACTATTCCAGATTCCCACACTTTCATTCTGATTCTGTGCCGAAACCTCCATCTTGTATGCAGCTTCCCGGTCTGTGATGATATTAATGACGCCTCCGGAAGCATTGCTTCCATATTGTGCTGACATGGCCCCCTGAATAATTTCAACCTGAATTATATTGTTGAGATTGATCTGAGAAAGATCAATGTTACCATTGTTTCGACCGATCACAGGAACCCCATCTATCAGGATCTGAACATTTTCCCCACCTATTCCCTGAATTTGTAGACTAGTACCTAAAACAGGATCTACATCTACCCTTAGATTCAATTGATTGGTGAGTAATTCGTCCAGATGCGTGAAACCCATCCTACGGATATCCTGCTGCTTGATAACGCTCACATCATGAAGCGCATTACTGATATGTGTGGGCGCATATTGTGCCGTGATGACAACCTGTTCTAAATTTATCTCCTTTTCAGAACTGTCAGAATAAGGTGTATCGGCTGATAAAAAATCCTTACCTTCTTCCTTTTTTAAGCTATCTGTAGGTTGAGTATAGGCAAAAATTGATCCCAGAATGATTACACAAAACATTAATCCGTACCTCATATATCCATTTTCCATGATCAAATCATAATTATACTCCAACTCGTACGTTGGATATTTCATCTATTATTTCGCGCCAGCTTTCCAGCTCTGGAATCCCTGGCTTACGTTTTCCAAAAAAATACACCATTAAGTCTCCATTATCATCAAAGAGTTCGAGACTGGTAACAATCCCGTCTACCGTAGGCTTTTTGACGATCCAGCTTTCATGCACAGCATCCAGATCAAGGTGCATATTAAAATCCGGATCAAGCACATTATACCATTGGTCGATCTGCTTAAGATGTTTAACCTCACCTGTATGTATTTGTACACATCCTTTACTATGAACAAATACCATGATAGGCACCCTTCTTTCAGATGCCATTTCCAGTGTACGTACGACAGCCTGATTATCTACTTGCTGAGTAAAGCCCTCTGGAGCAAGCCTGAGTGCCTGTGTTCGGCTCACTTCAAATTTTTTCAGCATACCAAAAAAGTGGTGCGTGTCTTCGAGATTTTTCCATGCTTCTCTAAAGCCCTCAACATTTATTTCATGATCAGGCTTAACGATTGGGGGAGATAAAGGGGAACGATCCACGGGTTTCTGAAGTTCCTGAATAGGATCCTGGTATTTTTTAACCAGTTTATGGTATGCATCCAAGTTAGATTGAGGCGTTGAGAAAATTTTATGTACGGCCTCTCCACGTGCATTAAAAAACTGGAAACTATACAAAGTTGGGAACTTGGGTCCACGCTCCATCACAACTGCCAGCCCGTATGTCCATTCATTCATAAAAAAACGAAGGTCAATATCAGGATTTACAGCTACTCCTACATTGTGCCCACCTTCATAAAAGGTAATATGATCATATACTCCTTTCCGTTCGTGAACGACATACTCATTCCGTGTAAGTGCCATGACTCGTCCCATATCATATACATCTTTCAGCAATTGCTTACAATCTCCTTTCAGTAGGGTTACCGTTTCACCTACAGATAGCATTAATAACTCAAATTCGCTGACATTAAGCTGGGCAGCTGCGTCCCGGTTTCTTAGCTTAGGTTGCCTGGCTTTCAACTCCTGATAAGCCTGACGGAGGATAATATTATCTTTCATAGTGGTAAAGCAGTAATTTGTGGACATCCATATACAGGATGCGGATGAATAATAGAACGTATACCAAAAGTTGACTGTAGAGTGGTCTCTTGAAGTACCTGGTCAGGTGTTCCTGATGAGGTGATCTCGCCTGATTTGATAAAATATATGTGATCTGCAAAAATAGATGCCAGATTGAGGTCATGAAGGATTGTTAATACACCTATCTGATGTTTACTCACCAGACGTCTGATCAGTGCAATAAACTTGTATTGCTGGTGGATGTCCAATCCAGCTGAAGGCTCATCCATGAGCAGGTACTGACTTCCACCTTCATGTTTATTACAAAAAATCTGCAACAAACACTTTGCCAGAACCACTCGCTTCTGTTCACCTCCAGAAAGCGAAGTAAATATCCTATTGCGAAAGGAGAGCATATCTACCTCTTCCAGTACTTTCAGGATCATGTGATCCTTTTCGCCCGGAGATATACTGGTACCACGTACATAGCTCCCCATCTCTACCAGATCGTGAACTTTCATGGGAAAGTTCAATTGGACTTGTTGTGCCATGACAGCTCTCTTCTGAGCTAAGTGCGATTGGGAGATGTCTTTCAGAGGTTGTCCATCCCACCAGATATGACCTGAAGAATGCGCATACCCCCCAGCAATTGCATGTAGCAGGGTAGATTTACCTGCTCCGTTAGCTCCCATCAACACCCTGATCTCACCGGGAAGAATGGAAAGACTCGCCTGATTTACTATGCGTTTTCCACCTCTCCATACTGAAAGCGACTGTACATGTACCATTTATCTTATATTTATCTAACACTCAATAATTCAGATCTTGTCTTCAATAATAACCACACAAAGAAAGGCGCTCCGATGAGCGCGGTAATTATCCCCACTGGTAACTCGGCTGGTGCAATGAAAGTACGGGCAATCAGATCGGACACAATCATAAATGCTGCACCTAGCAAGGCAGAGTTGACTAACAACTGACGATAGTCCGATCCCATGATCAATCTTAAAAAATGTGGGACGATCAACCCTACAAATCCAATAATACCACTAAAGGCTATACATACACCCACGATCAGCGCGGTAAGCAGGATAATCCAACGTTTCACGTGTTCTACTTCTATCCCCAGATAAGAAGCCTCCTGTTCGCCGAGTAGAATGGCATTCAGCGGACGAGAAAAACGATTCAGGATTAGAATACCCGCAAAAACCACAGGAAAAACGATCATCAATTGACTCCAACTAGCACTATTGAAGCTGCCCAGTGTCCAGAAAGTGATGTCTCTTAGCTGTTGATCATCTGATATGTAGATCATCACACCTGTTATAGCTGCAGTAAATGCAGAAATGGCTATTCCCGCTAATAGCATGGTGATGACTATCGTCTTTTTACCTTGTCTGGAGATCGCGTAAACCAGTAAAGTGGTAAGTAGTCCACCTGTAAAAGCGGAAAAGGAGGTCGATACCTGTACCATGAATGCCGGAATGTTGCTAAATAGTTGTCCCAACAGTACAATAGACGATGCAGCGAACAGCATAGCTCCACTATTAATGCCAATAAGTCCTGGATCTGCAAGCGGATTGCGAAATAGACCCTGAATCGAGGCACCTGTTATGGCAAGACCCGCTCCGGTAAGTCCAGCAAGTATCACTCTAGGTATACGGATTTGCCATATGAGAAAGTGCTCTGTACCCGCTATATCACCCTGTTTAAACAAAACGGAGATAACAGACTCAAATGACAATTGATATGCACCGGTAAAGACTGCCAGCCCTGCACTGATCATTAAGATGATCAGTAACAACCAAGAAGACATCTGTGTATACCGGAATAATCTCATATATGATTACGGTTGAAAAGTATGTAACTGCACGGCAAGGTCATACACAGCTTGTCCTGCCCGCGGTCCAAAGCTGAGTAGATAATGACCATCCATAGTGATCACACGATCATTCTTAAAAGCGGGTGTCTGCGACATCCCCGGTAGTTGCGACAATCCTTCTATTCCATCCAGGCTTTCAAGTCCAGACTCAAACATCAGCACCACCTCAGGAGCAGCTTCCAGCAAGTACTCAGGAGAAAGCGCCTTAAATCCCTCAAAAGAACTGATGGCATTCTTACCACCTGCCAGACTGATTATAGCATCGGCAGTAGTCTCTTTGCCTGCAACTAATAAACGCCCAGTCCCCCGTGCATACAGAAATAATACTGAAGGTCTATTACTGACCTGATCTGTAAGCTCTGCCAGTCTCAGGCTATCTGATTCTATGCTTGCCTTAAGCGCACTCAGTTGAGCATCGCTAATAGATAGCACATCTTTCATCTGATTAGCAGCTAGATACGCATTACTTAGCTGTGTTCTGACAGGGATCAACATAATTTTTAGCCCTGCATCACGTAACTTTTGGAGCATAGCCTTCGCCTGCGGCGTGTCTTCTGCCAGGATAATATCTGGCCGAAGCTGCAGAACTTCTTCAATATTCAGGTTGGTTACGTGTCCCAGGTTCGGAATATCTGATACCTGAGCAGGATATGTGCTGGTCACATCTACTCCCACGATCTGATCCCCATATTCCAGCTCAAAGAGAAGCTCTGTAATAAAACCTCCCATGGACACGATCCGGAATTCATCCTCTGCGAGTTCCTGAGCTCGTGACTCTTCATTGTTGGCACTAGTCATATTACACGAAGTCAGCCATCCTGCAACTAGGATGGCCAACACAACACAGACATAGTTAATTGACTTTTTATACATATTGTATCAACATTTTTGTACTATGACCGAACTATGAGCTTCTGATTGAGCAAGTGCTGACCGAGCTTCAGCTGTACGAAGTACAAACCAGCAGCTAAATCCGGAGATAGTACTTTCACATTTAATCCATGCTGAGATTGTAGCTCACGTTTGTACACCCGCTGACCGTTGACATCATAAATGGCAACTTCGGCATCGTTTACGGGTTCATCCAGTTGATAGGCCAGTGTAAAACTACTTACTGTGGGATTGGGAAAAATGTTATACGAAAAAGCATGTTTTAACTCATTCTGCGTACTGGTTGTCAATGTACCCAGAAGTGTTTTCTCAAGGGTAGCTGTACCTGTAGAAGCACCTTCGAAGTCGATAAACTGAACTCTCCAAAGACTGTCCTTAGAACTCTTGATGAAAAATACGAGATCCTCATCCATTGACCACTGAAATGTATTGAGGTCGAACAACTTCCACTCATGCCCAATAACAGCAAGGCTGTCGGTATAGGAGTCTTCGTAAGCATCAGGGGTAACGGTAGCTGGATCTACATTATCTGCTACTGCGGCTTCTACGTTTCGCCCAAGAAGAATTCCTGTGACATTATATTGCAGGATATTGCCTTCACCATCAACCAATGGGGTGGTATAACGGGTATATAGCAGATCCCAGCTCTCAGGTTCAAGATCCAGAAAAGATTCCGTCTCAAACGAGAAATAAGCCAGTGTCTTGCCTACATAATCCTGGCGGTTTAATACCTGTACAGTAGAATCTGTCCCATCGAGATTAGCATAGGTAAAACTGTATTCACCATTAGCCAAGGCATCAATACGGATTTTTCTATACGTTCCATCGCGGAGTTTAATCACATAAATAGGTCCTCCCATCACCTGATTGGTTGTAGGTTCATATGTCCCCCACCCAAAATCCAATGGATTTTGGGTGGATTTAATGGTGTTAAATGCCCCCTCCGACCATGTACGGTCGGGATTGTGCAACCGCTCTCCGATTGCATTGGTATCCCGTACAGCAGCAAATGAAATGCTATCCGTGCGGTAAAGCGCTACGACAGGTAAAGCTGATGTTTGGGAAGATCCTACCCCCTCATTGACGAATACACCAGCAGAACGCTGACTAAAAACATCAAATGCAATATCCCAGCTTGTGTGATCGTGCGCTTCAACCTGACCATCTTCCAGTGAATAAAAAGCCATCTGACTATATCCCGGCCCTGTAGTAAGCTGATCAATCTGCGCAGAAACAATCGTAGCACTTATCAGTAAAATGAAAAATGTATAAAACTTTTGCATATCGTTATTTAGAATTGGTCTAATTAAACAACTGCAATCTCATATTTTTTTGCCCATAAGGCAATACCTAAAAGAAGGTAAAATAACTACCTAAATTATGGTAATCTTATCCCCAGGATTAGGTAGATAGATTACGTGGGTAGATATCATATTCATGTATGAGAGGAAAGCTTCTATAATCCAATCCCTACCAATATTTGCCCTAATCTTTGCTTATCTATATTTTTAAGGTAGAGCCTGCTAAAGTAATCGCCTATACAACCCCTCAAGCCTAACACCCGTTATACATGAATATATAAACTGTGAGAAACGTATGTAATGAAACTATCCAGCTAGTAGACCTTGCGAAAAAACATACTATTCATATTGCTACTTACCGCTTTATTTATGCCGGCGATCATGACTTATTGCTGGATGCAACACCATCGCTATATATACAGACATGAGCTAAAAAGGCACATCCTCAGCAATATGGACAGAGATTCACTCATCTTGTTCAATTTCACGCGCACAGAGTATACAAACCTTAAATGGGAAGAGGAAGATGAATTTGAATACCACCATCGAATGTATGATGTGGTCCATACTCAAATACAGGGAGACACCTTGTACCTATGGTGCTGGGAAGATCAAAATGAGACATATTTAAAAACCCAACTTCAGCAACAGCTTCAACATCTTTTACAGGGTACTTTTCCGGGCAAAACACATGCAACACGTTTGATCAGCTTTTTCAAATCCTTGTATGTTGCGGAAAAGAACGATTGGAAGTTCTACACGTCAACTGCAGCTATTATCAGATCTCCAGAAACATTTGTCCTATTTCTTTCCCTTTCATTCCCCCCACATACTCCACCTCCGAAATAGGTAGCTTCATACAAGCTCCATAGCCCTGCCTGAATACAATAGCTGACTTATTGTATTGAGATCACCGTTTATTTACCAAATTTCCTATTACCATATTTCTTATCACAATGAAATACTTATTTCTCTTGTTTATTTTGGGAGTCTCGTGGAATATTGCTCGTTCTCAAATTATCACTGTCAAAGACTTAGATACAGGAGATCCCATACCTTCAGTTGTCCTAATCAGTAAACAAGGCCATAACAGCGTTATCACTGATCAACAAGGACATGCTGAACTTACTAATGTCAATGCTTCAGATAGTATCATGTTTCGCCGGTTGGGATATCAAAGCATTATCCAACCTTACCAAGGTATCAAAGCCGATTCCTTTGTCGTATATCTCGAGTCTACCAATTTTAATCTGGGCGAAGTCGTAGTGTCTGCAACACGCTGGCAGCAGACATCCGACAACATTCCAGCCAGGATCACCCTCATTTCCCCTCGACAAGCAGCGCTACAAAACCCGCAGACTGCCGCAGATCTACTGGGGATATCGGGCAAGGTATTTATCCAGAAAAGTCAACAGGGTGGGGGAAGTCCCATGATCAGAGGCTTTGCCACCAACAGACTACTCATTGCAGTAGACGGCGTAAGGATGAACAATGCTATTTTCCGAGGGGGAAATATTCAGAATGTCATTAACCTTGATCCCTTCGCAGTAGAAAGAACGGAGGTTTTGTTTGGACCGGGATCTATCATCTTTGGCAGTGATGCCATAGGAGGTGTCATGAGTTTTCAGACCCTTACCCCTTCTTTTGCTCAGTTAGAGGAAACCGCTGTACAGGGTAAAGCCACTGTCCGATACTCTTCGGCAAATTATGAACGTACGGGACACTTTGATATCAACGTCGGAAAAAAGAAATGGGCCTGGGTTACCAGTATGAGCTCATGGGACTATGATCATCTGCGGCAGGGTAGCAACGGTCCGAATGACTATCTCAAAGCTTTCTACGTGCAACGCCAGGACAGTATAGACAAAGTGATCACGCAGGAAGATCCCTTACTGCAAATACCATCTGCCTATTCCCAGATCAATCTCATGCAGAAAGTGCGTTTTGCCCCTGATCGTAAATGGGACTTTCAGTACGGTTTTCACTTTTCTGAGACATCTCCTTATGGTAGATATGACCGACATAACAGGCTTAGAAATGGATTGCCCAGATATGCTGAATGGAAATATGGTCCTCAAAAATGGATGATGAATTATCTTCAGATTGCACATGATAATCATCTCTCTTATATGGACAAGATGACCCTGAGGATTGCCCACCAAGCATTTGAAGAAAGCCGGATTAGCCGGAGCTTCAATCAGCCATCCAGGGAGGTAAGGACAGAGGAGGTAGATGCTTACTCGATTAATCTGGACTTCGTGAAAAGCATTAGACAAGGTCATACCTTCTACTATGGTGCGGAGTACGTTTTAAATAATGTCAACTCAGCAGGGATCCATGAGCAAATAGAAACGGGTGTGAGCAGACCTGGTCCAAGTCGCTATCCACGAGCGGATTGGCAATCCCTTGCCTTTTACATAGATGACTCCTATCAAATCTCTGAGTTTATTACCCTTCAGGCCGGCCTGAGATATAATCACTATATCCTACATGCAGATTTTGATACTACATTTTTCCCCTTTCCCTTTACCAGTTCAAGGCTGGAAAATGGATCGCTTACTGGTAGCATCGGTGGTGTATACCGCCCTTCCAGCACGTGGGTAATCAGTACCAACTTCGGTACAGCTTTCCGCTCTCCTAATGTAGATGATGTAGGCAAGGTATTTGATTCCGAACCGGGTGCTGTTACGGTACCCAACCCTAATCTACGTGCAGAATACGCATACAATATGGACCTAGGCATCGCCAAGGTATTTGGGGATATCATAAAAGTAGATCTCACCGCATATTATACCTTGCTGCAAAATGCTATGGTAAGACGCAATTTCAAGTTGAATGACCAAGATAGCATTTTCTACGATGGAATCCTAAGTCAAGTTCAGGCTATACAGAATACAGCTGAAGCCCGTGTATACGGGCTTCAGGCGGGTATTGAGGTGAAACTTCCCGGAGGATTCTCCATCACTTCTGACTACAATGTCCAGGAGGGAACAGAAGAACTAGATGATGGTACGGAAAGTCCTACGCGACATGCAGCCCCTGCATTTGGCGTCTCCAGGCTGAGCTATACCAACACCAAACTCCATCTACAGCTATACGCTATGTATCAGGACAAACAATCTCATGATGACCTGGCAGTGGAAGAGCGAAATAAAACAGAAATATATGCTTTGGACAAAGATGGTAATACCTATGCCCCAGGATGGTATACACTAAATGTAAAAGGGATGTATCAGCTCTATAACAACCTGTCTGTAAGTGCAGGACTCGAAAATATCACAGATCAGCGTTATAGGCCATACAGTTCAGGCATTTCTGGAACTGGTCGGAATTTCAGTATTTCGGTAGAAGCGACCTTTTGATTAAGTCCCATATGACCCTTAGATAGTTTGTGAGAATTTGAAAAAGAATTTTTAATACAATTACAATTCATTTCAAGGAAGTCTGCTCTTAAGACTTCCTCTCACACATTTTTGTAAATTCGACCCTAAAAAGTGTTGGTAGAGACTACAATACCTCAAAAGGCATAGCTACCTGTATCTGATCCCAGGACATGATAATCTCACCATGAGTCTCATCAATCTCCCTGATCTCGTATTTGAGACGCTGAACGACTTCATCCAGTATGGTAGGCGTAACAGTCATTCTCAATATATCCTCTTCTTCGCTGTAATCGTCAGACAGATGCTGATCGTATCGCTCATTGAGGATCAATGTCCAGTCTTCACGACCTGGAATGGTAAAGTATGCATACATACCCGCAGGTACCGTTACATCCTGAATTTTCACATCATTACTGAAAGTTACAGCCGTAGCCCAGTGCGAGCCACTTACCCATATCTGATCATAGGATACCAATCCGTTCCAGATTACCCGGCCTCTTTTACCCGGCGAACCATAATTAACAGTAACTTCTGTATCTCCGACCACCCCACTTGTTTCCCGTCTGGGACTACTGACAAATTGGTCTTCTTCGATAAGTCCTGAATTAACGCTATCCGAATAACCAGCGCGGTACAACTGATGTTCTTTTTCCAGTTGGCTGAGTTCATCAGGTGCTTCCTCGGTCTCTTCACTCATGCTGCCTGAATCTTGTTCTTGCTGTGTAGCTGTGCCACAGGCCGTAAATAGTGCTGCAGCTAATACAATAAAGGTAAATGCTTTGAAAATGTACAGATTCCCTTTTTTCATAATTTTTTGGTTTACTAAAGTTATATTCAATTGTTTACAAATATACGAATCTGCGGCAGGGTACAGATGCTGAAAAAGTAATTTTTTATGCTACAGAACACAATTAATATTGGGATGAACCAGTGTGGAGTGTATAACATGTACAGCGCATCTAACATATATGTAGCGCATATACATACATTTATCAATAAAATTTTACAGCATCCAGATACATTTTTAACTTATAGATATTTACATGTACAACTTCAACGGCTAAGAGTAAGATCATTACATGAGTTTGGATATTATTTAAACAATGATATTTCGGATAGGTTATACTCAAAAATATTATTTTTATTTCAAAAACCCTGTATTAATTTCACCATTATACATATTTCATTTACCATAACATAAATATACAACATTATGGCTTTTACACTTCCTGATCTTCCATATGCATTTGACGCATTGGAACCACATATTGATGCGAGAACCATGGAAATACACCATGATAAGCATCATGCAGGTTATACCGGCAAACTAAACGCTGCCATAGAAGGGACTGACCATGAGAGCAAAAGTATAGAGGAATTACTAGCATCTCCTGCATCAACTGCAATCCGCAATAATGGAGGAGGATATTACAATCACAGTCTGTTCTGGGAGATCATGAGCCACAATGGTGGTGGTGCTCCTACAGATGCTGTTGCAAATGCAATCAATAGTACTTTCGGTTCTTACGACGCATTTAAAGAGCAGTTTACTGCTGCCGCTGCCGGAAGATTCGGCTCTGGATGGGCATGGCTTATCAAGAAAGAAGATGGTTCCATTTCTATCACCTCTACGCCTAATCAGGATAACCCCCTGATGGATGTCGCTGACGAAAAGGGAACTCCTATCCTGGGATTAGATGTATGGGAACACGCATACTATCTCAATTATCAAAATAGAAGACCCGATTATATTCAGGCGTTTTTCAACGTCATTAATTGGCAAAAGGTAAACGAATTGTACACAGCCTAAAGCTTTAGCTGAAGTTGCAAATTCAAAGAGATTATTACAGGAGGGCTTTCATCGATGAAAGCCCTTTTGTAATTTAGCCAAATGCCAAACATAGATTGCTCCATTCACGGTAGATTAGTCATTGTAATTGCATCGATATTTCTTTTATCATCATGCAGCCAGCGTACTGATCGACCTCTTACTCCACAACAAAAGCAATTTCAATCACAAATTGAACTGACCTGTTCCACATCAGGACAGATTTATGAGAAAAGCACCCGCAATCTCAATGATCCTGAACAAAATAGGGAAACACTTACGTTCTCCCTAGATTCCCTCTCCATCAAGAATGATACATGTATGATATTTAATGAATTGAGATATGCTTTGGAGAAAGTATATGATGATCCCAGATTGGAAGAAATATTCTCCATTGAAGAGATGAATGATACGATCATCGCCAGGGTAAAGCCTGAAAATGCCAAATCCTCTGATCTGCAATTACAGAAGGTACTTCACGATCAAAATCAACAAATCCGGTACATCGAAACAATGCTGGTGCAGGATTCATGGCTTTACAAAACAAATATCAGAATGTATGTGTATTTTGATTCTTTAGGAAATTACCGCAAACACATGATAGATTCAAAAATGAATGTATCTACGATATCTGAAGCATTTTATGCACGAATTGAAGGTAAATTGATAAAAGAAGGCAACTTGATAAAAAATGACTAATTGGATTGCTATTTTTTTGGGAGGCGGTATCGGTAGTTTATTCAGATTTGGTATCTCTACATGGCTCGGAAGTAATGCTAATCATTTCCCTTTTGCTACGCTCTGTGCCAATATCCTGAGTTGTCTGGTACTCGGCTTCGCCTTCAATTATTTTGCCGACAAAACCCATATCGCTGATAGCATAAAAGCCTTTTTTATCATCGGATTTTGTGGAGGTTTCTCCACTTTTTCTACCTTCAGCCGTGAAGCAATTATACTTATACAACAAGGCCAATGGGTGTACGCTTTGACATACATCTTCATTTCAGTTCTCAGTTGCATGGGACTTTTATGGATATTAGAAGGCCATAAAAACTAGCAAGCCCAATCAATTATTAAAATCAATGGAAATTAATAAAAATGGAACAATTGCTTGACTTGCGCATGTATAAAAAACGAATTCAGTTTTTCTAATTAATTCAATATTTGATGTTAATATATTTTTTAATATTTTAATTATATTGTCACATATTAGTTTAAATTACTGGCTATCAATAAAATAACTATTTAAAATACAGCCCTTCATTTATCATAGTTGCAGTTTCCTACCCTATTTCATTCCCAATCACCGCAAATGTAAATCAGGAAACATTAATATATCAAGATTCCGAGATATATGATGTACGCAAAAAACCTGTGTAAAATTTGGATGTATGAAACTTAGCTTTTATCTTAGTATTATCGAATGAGCCAAACATTCGAATTTTCTTAACAAACCTACCTAATACCCCAAACGCAACGAGCCTCGTCAAACCCCAGGCGAGGCTTTTTTGTCTTAAAAAATAAATAAACGGCCTGCAAAAACAGCCCGTTTATGATTATTTTTATTTGATAGAATTAATCAACTCTCAGCGTACTTTACGCTGCAACCAATAAATTTAGTTTCAGGCTTATCTATCTCTTTTCCTTCAATGACAGCATTGACAGCTTGCTCGACAAATTTCTCATCCACGCTGTTGGGGTCTTTGGGGTTGTCATCGATAGCACCGTGGTAGCGCAGGATAAATCCTTCACGAGTATTTTCTACCAGGAATACTTCTGGTGTCCGCGTTGCTCCTAAAGCTCTCGCAATTTCTTGTGTTTCATCATATACATAAGGGAATGAGAAACCTTTTTCATCAGCCCGTTGCTGCATAGCAGCATAAGAATCTCCAGGAGATTTATTTACATCATTGGAATTGATAGCAATCACCGGAAAACCTTTAGGCTCGTATTGGGCATGGAGTGCCTCGATCCGGTCTTCATACTTTTTGGCCCAGGGGCATGTGTTACAGGTGATAATTAGGATAATCCCTTTAGCATCTTTGTAATCTGACATGGATACCATGTCTCCGTCTACGTTCTTAAGAGAGAAATTCTTTACCTGGTCGCCGATCTGATAACCTTTGGAGGTTTGTGCATTCAGGCCCAACCCAATAGTTATAAATAGTGTCAAAATCAGTAGTGTGATACGAGTTAACATAGAGAATTTATTTAGAGGTGATACTTGCAAGCATTTCTTCTACCCAGGCAGTCAACTCCTCATAGTCGAATGACTGCTGGCGTAAATCGTATATATCTTGACCGTTGTGCACAGCCAGACTTATGGGAATAGCTCCCGACCAATCGAGTGATATTTTGTCAATCCATTCATTGTATTTCGGTGCATTCAGCAGTAAAACGCTCTGACCTGCCAGCTTTCGGGATACCATAGGCTTTACAGCAGTTTCCATCTGATCAACCAAATCAAGACTAACAAATTCCACTTTTACCTTGCGACCCTGATACATACTATCTAACCTGGTGAAATATGGCAACTCCTCCACACAGGGTCTACACCAGGTAGCCCAGAAATTATAGATATAGAGCGTATCACCAGATCGCTTCAATCGCTTTTCAAATGCAGGAAAATCAAGAACTTCCACATGTTGAGCCGATATGCCATTCGATAGCATAAATAGTAATGAAGCGAGAAGTAAAATATGTTTTTCCATAATTTTGAATCAGTTTACGCTATTGCTTAACTTTGATTTATTCTAAATTTCTCAAAAACCTTACAAAATTGATAGGCAATGAATTTTACACTTCTCAATGTCGACGATAAAATCATCAAGCTTGACGATTATCAAGATGCCCCGGCTGTGATCGTGATTTTTTCCTGCAATCACTGTCCTTATGTCATCGCTTATGAAGAACGAATCAAACAACTCCATGATAAGTATAAACCGCAGGGAGTTTCTGTAATTGCCATCAGTGCTAATGATCCGGTAGCCTATCCCCAGGATTCTCCAGAGAATATGAAAGTTCGCGCCAGAGACAAAGATTTCAAATTCCCGTACTTGTTCGATGATACGCAGGAGGTAGCACAAAAGTTTGGGGCAGAGCGAACGCCTCATGTCTTTGTAATTAGACATGAAAATGGGACCTGGATAACATATTACAAAGGTGCTATTGATGATAACTGGGAAAAATCTGACGCTGTAACCCAAAAATATGTGGAAGAGCAGGTTGATTCCCTACTCATGGATGGTGAAGTAGCTTACAAGGAAACACCTGCTGTGGGATGTACGATTAAATGGAAGGTTTGAATCGAATCCTAAAAACGCCAACCGCCGGCAAGTCCCATTGCAAATTTGAATTGAGGATCTACCTTTAGCAAATCGTCTTCAGCAGGATCGAGCCTTACCTTGGGATAAAAGGTAATACTTATGAACCAGGGAGCCTCATCCTGCTGATAGCGGTATCCCGTACCTACCATTAGGTCCATGAAGGTATCGGAACTATTTTCTCCGTAATCAGTGATAAATGGACTGATACCAGCTAATAACTGAAATTTGTGAGGTTCATCTCTGGTGATGATTCCGATCCCTACAGGTACAGCAAACCTGGAACCACTTACTCCCAGACCTGCTCTTAACCAAAATCTCATTGTACCTTCACCAGGAAAACTATATTCATAATTAATCGAATATACTGGAGCCATTCCCCCTAATTCCAGGGAGACTGCATGGCGATACTCCTGTGAAGAAACCCTGATGGGTAGCATCAAGATCCAAAAGAGCAAGCCAAATACTGGATAATATAGATATTTCATTCCGCTGGAAGTAGCTTTCTGATATGTATTGCCATTTGCTGCTGCAGAGCGGCAGCTTGAGCCTTTGCAGCATCGGCAAATCCTTCATCTTTGCCTGCATAGATAATACCTCTGCTGGAATTGATCAGTATCCCTCCTGTGTCATTCCCGGCTACTTTACACACGGTATCCAGATCTCCACCTTGAGCCCCTACCCCAGGTATCAGCAAAATAGAAGTGGGAGCCAGCCCTCTTACATAGCCCAACATATCTCCCTGAGTTGCTCCTGCCACAAAGCCTAGATTGCCGGAATACTGTCTTTCCCACTTGAGGGCTTTGGTAATGACCTGTTCAAACAGAGGAGATGGATCTCCATAAAACTGAAAATCCTTAGAACCCGGATTTGAAGTAAGTGCTAGCAGGAATACCCATTTGTCTTCAAATTCTAGGAAAGGAGCAACAGAATCCTTTCCCATATAGGGAGCTACGGTTATTGCATCAAAATCGTAGGTTTCAAAAAATGTGCGTGCATACATTTGAGAGGTATTACCTATGTCCCCACGCTTGGCATCTGCTATGGTCATCACATTTTCTGGTATACATTCCAACGTCTTTTCCAATGCATCCCAACCCTTTGTACCCATCGATTCATAAAAGGCTATGTTCATCTTATATGCGACAGCATATTCCTGGGTAGACTCAATGATGTGCCTATTAAATGAGACAACTGGATCTGATTCATGTAGTAAAAAGGAAGGTATCTTTTGTAGATCCGTATCAAGCCCTACACAGAGAAAAGAACTTTTCTTACGAATGTTTTCAGTCAGGATAGTTGGACACATAGCACAAATATCAGCCTTATACTCCGTAAGTCCTAATACAGTCAGACTTATGGTATACATATAATGACCTATTCTACTCCTTTATGCGCCATCCTCATTTTGTTCTTCATACCCCATAAGGCTGTAATGGTCCACAAACTGAGAGTCATTCACCAATATCAGGAAGGTGGCAATCAGAAATATCCACATTCGGGCCATTCCCGTGATTCCTCCTAGTGTCATATCTGTATCCCAAGTCATCAGAAACACCAAGTAATGATTCCTGTATGTTTGACTTTTATATCATAACTGGTTTGTATCGGGCTACTTTCCTATCTTGGCCTAATATTAGATTAAATTTTCCTTCATCATGATCGCATATCTTCAAGGAAAAGTTGCAGAATTGGAACCCACACATGTGATTGTGGATTGCAGCGGTGTTGGGTATATGGTGAAAATATCCCTTCAGACTTATGCTTTATTACGAAATAAAGATCAGGCAAAGCTGTATACCTATTTTCAGGTCAGGGAGGATGCTCAGATATTGTATGGCTTTGCGGAGAGAAATGAATTGGCCCTGTTTGAACAATTGATAGCGATTAATGGGGTAGGTGGAAATACCGCTCTGATGATATTATCCAGCCTTTCTGCTGAAGAGCTTATTTATGCCATTCAACAAGGTGATGAAAGTACGCTAAAAAAAATCAAAGGGATTGGCGCTAAAACTGCCGCAAGAATCGTTCTGGAACTCAGAGACAAATTGATCACTGATATAAACACACAGAATCTTCCGGTTCAGTCCGGTCATCCTTCCATCAAAAAAGAAGAGGCACTGGCTGCTTTACATACATTGGGTTTTCCTAAGCAAGCTATGACCAAAAGAATAGACAGCATATTAAAGGAACAGGGAGAATCGATCAGTGTGGAAGAAATTATCAAAATAGCCCTGAAAAATGCCTGAACTTATGTGAGAAAGTAATTTGGAACATTCTCTTTATTTTTTTTGAATTTCCTAAGTTCAATACATCTCATAGGTAATATTTCCAATACGTGTACATGAAGACTGTCTCTTTTGTTAGATATAAATTGATTTTGCAAAAATATTACATTTTTTGGTGTAATTGTTGATAGAAAAGTACAGAGAATAGGTTCTGCCCTTTACAAATCAGGTTTAATTTATAATTTTGTGTCATTCAACTAATCCAAATTACTAGTGTGCCTATGTAGCAAGCCTTACCCGAAACTTTTACATAGTATTTAACTATCTACGTTTTGTCAAACATCAGTATTGCGATCCTGGCATCGATATTGGCGTCTCTAATATTCGTCGATTCGAGTCCACAGTCAATTATTGTTTCGGAGAAAGCTGTTCCCCTACAGGAGAACTCTGCGTTCCCTGATACCCTTGCTATTACAGATTCGGTTTCTACTTACATCGATACTGCCTATTCATGGGTAGATCTGAATGTAAAACCTGCCACTTTCGAACTGTCTCTATCTGCTATCCTCCCTGATACATTTGAAATTGAATCTGATACAGCTGATTACTACACGATTAACGATACGCCATGGGTTAGAAAAAATCCTAATAAAAGAATGACCGATGCTACGACTCAGCCATATGTTTCTCCCATGTACCTCCAGAATCCTTCTAATTTCAATGTTGAGTATGAACTGGATGAAAATATCAAGGGATATAGCATTTATGAACGCATTGGTGATACGATCAGGCTTCAATATCCTTCCAGAATTGACTTCAACAACTACCTCAACTATCGGCAGGATATAGGAATCAAAAATTATTTCCGGGAATTATCCACCAAAAGTAATGAAGAATTGAAGCCTGGGTTACTACCCTCACTGGATCTAGGGCCACTGGCAGATATCTTCGGAGGTGGCCCCATCGAGATACGTCCTACGGGATACGCTACGCTAAGCTTTGGAGTCAATCACCAACGTACCAATAATCCGGCATTGACACTCAGACAGCAACGAAACACTACCTTTGATTTTGACCAGCAAATCGAACTAGGTGTGCAAGGGCAAATTGGAGAACGCATGCGTCTCAACCTGAATTTCAACACAGGCCAAATGTTTGACTTCCAAAATCAGCTCAAGCTACGGCATGAAGGAACCGAAGATCAAATTGTGCAAAGTGTTGAAGCAGGTAACGTAAGTATGCAGTTGGGTAACTCACTGATTCAAGGACGCCAAAACCTGTTTGGACTCAAAACCCAGTTAAAATTTGGTCCTGTACTCGTAACTCTGGTTGGCTCCAATGAACGCGGTCAACGGGAATCAGTTACCGTCTCAGGTGGAGGAGCTGTAGAGACTCCTTTTGAGAAAGAAGTTGCTGATTACGATATGAATCGCCACTTTTTTCTCTCACACTTTTTCCGCTCAAGATATGAGACTGCCCTGGAAAATCTGCCCATCATCAATTCCACCATACGCATCAACCGGGTAGAAGTATGGATGGAAAAAAATGCGGCGACACATAATACCCGTAATGCTGTTGGATTCATAGATTTGGGAGAAAATAATTTGCCTACACCTGGAGGTGGAAATGGAACGATCTTTAACACAAATCTGGTACAGCCCAAGGGCGATACGCGATTTCCAGATAATGACGCCAACAACCTCTATAATCTTATCAACAATAATGCATCCCTAAGGGTACAGAAAGACGCTCCCAGAGAGCTGCAAAGTTTGGGCTTTGAAAATACCCTGGATTTCGAAATTGCCGGTAACCTCCGCAGACTCAATCCAAACGAATATGAAATCAACACTCAACTAGGTTATGTCTCTTTAAATCAGGAAATTCCCAGCGATCAGGTATTGTTTGTAGCATTCAACTACACTGTAAATGGACAATCCTATCAGGTAGGTGAATTTTCAGACGATAAACCCTCAGATGGACTAAACTCAAACGTAATTTTTCTCAAAATGCTGAAATCATCGGTTCTGAGGGTTCAGCATGAGGGAGAAAAGTTTCCGCTGTACGACCTGATGATGAAAAACATCTACCGTCTTGATGCTTATGGCATCTCCGAAGAAGGTTTTTTTCTGGATGTAAAATACGAATCTGGTACCAGCGCTGGTCGTGTCAACTTTCTGCCTGAGGGTTCTTTGAAAAACAAACCCCTGATACAGGTACTCAACGTAGACCGTCTGACCAACAATACTGCACCAGGTGCTGATAACTTCTTTGACTTTATTCCTAACAGGACCATCATCCCGGAGAAAGGATTGATCATATTTCCCGTACTAGAACCCTTTGGTTCACATCTGGCACGGAAATTAGGCAACCCCGATGACTCGGCACGCTATGTATTTCAAGCGCTTTACAATGATACCCAGCAAGGTGCTATCCAAAACCAACCTCAGCAGAATAAATTTCTCATTGAAGGATATTACCGCTCGGCTGGTGGATCAGAAATACCGCTCAACGCTTTCAATCTGGCTCCAGGTAGTGTTGTGGTTACAGCCGGAGGACGAAGGTTAACAGAAGGCTCAGACTATCGCGTGGATGAAATGGGGGGTAAGCTGATTATTCTCAACGAAGCCGTCCTATCTTCAGGTGCCCCCATAGAAATTTCATATGAAAATGCTCAGCTATTTACGATGCAGAATAAAACTATGCTGGGTACACGGGTCGAACTAGACCGCTTTGACAACTTCCGGGTAGGTGCTACACTCCTCAACCTGCGCGAGCAACCTTTCAACTTCAAAACTACCCTAGGAGATGAACCGATCAACAACACACTCTGGGGAATGGACCTGGGATTCCAGCACCAATCCGATTTCATCACCCGTCTGATCGACCGCATTCCGCTCATCTCGACTAAAGAAACTTCTACCATTAACTTTAGTGGCGAATTTGCCAACTTTATCCCGGGTCAACCTGGTGCCGTCAAGAATGACCAGGAGCGAGGATTCGTATATATCGATGACTTTGAAGCAGCCAAAACAGAATATCAGCTCTCTGCCAGCCAACGATGGCAACTGGCATCCTTCCCCGAAGGAGGCCCATTGACTAATCCTACCTTGGATCCTGTAAACCAAAATAATCCACAGGCACAGGGATTTACAAGAGCTAAACTATCATGGTACCGCATAGACCAGACTATTTATCAGGGTTCATTTGGAATAGAGATTCCACAGGAAGACTTTGCCAATAATTATACCCGTAGGATACGTCCTGAAGAGATATTCCCACAGGCTAGACGAGCTTTTGGAAACAATTTCCAAAATACCTTCGACATGCGTTTCCGACCCGCCAAGAGAGGTCCGTATAATTACCAAACAAGACGGGAAAAACTCAATCCTGATGGGTCTTTCACCAATCCAGATGAAAACTGGGCTGGAATTATGCAGGAAATAAAACTCAATACTAACGACTTTGAAGCAGCAAATGTCGAGTATATTGAGTTCTGGCTCATGGACCCTTATATGGATAATACCGCCCACCAGGGAGGTAAGTTCTACATCAACCTGGGACTCATCAATGAGGATGTGCTCCCAGACCAGAGTCTAAGCCGCGAGAATGGTCTACCCACTAGTGGAGTAGATGAGCAAGGGCTTATAGACACCACAGATTGGGGGATTGTACCCCTAGGAAATACACCTACAGATTTTTTTAGTGCAGAAGACGGTGCTCGTGAACGCCAGGATATCGGCCTCGATGGTCTGAATGACGAACAGGAGCGCGATTATTTTAACCAGCGGTTTCAGTTTATTGACAATCTTCGCGGGTACTTATCTCCCGAAGCACTCACAGAAGTAGAGGCCGACCCCAGTACAGATAATTTCCGGCACTTTCGAGATTCCGATTTTGAAGCAGAGGAAGCAGGCATTCTGGAAAGATACCAGGATTTCAATGGTACCGAGGGTAACTCACCAGCAGGTGTAGGAACGCAAAACTTCACGCTGCAATCTACCAACCTACCAGATACTGAGGATCTCAATGAAAATGGAAGTCTCAATTTTGCCGAGCAATACTGGCAGTATGAAGTCGATCTGCGGCCCCAGGCTCTGGCCCCTGGCTCCAACTTTGTCGTGGACAGCATACGTTCAGTTGTCAGCACAGGTATTGCCGGTTCCAATAATACTGAGGTAACATGGTACCAATTCCGGATTCCCATTATCTCGGGTTCCCGCGTCAACAACATCCCGGACTTCAAATCGATCAATTTCATGCGGATGTATCTCACAGGCTTCGAAGAAGAAGTGGTTTTACGCCTGGCTGAATTTCAGTTTGTCGCTACTCAGTGGAGACGCTACCTGGATGATTTGAGAGATCCTCAACAAGCAGTAAATCCTCCCGAGCCACCATTTGCCGATTTTGAAGTGGGTAGTGTGAGTATCGAAGAAAACTCGGAAAAACTACCATTTAATTATCGTGTGCCACCTGGAATTATACGCCAATCCTTGAATGGAAATACCCAGCCAGGCTTCCTGCAAGATGAACGTTCACTCCTACTCAAAACCTGTAATCTCGAAGATGGAGACGCAAGAGCCGTCTTTAAAACAGTAAGACAGGATCTTCGCCAGTACAAAAACCTGAAACTATGGGTTCACGCTGAAGCTGTCAATGATGCTGGTATTCCCTCTAACTTCTTTCAGCGTGGCGATGCCACAGTCTTCATCCGGTTGGGACTTGACAATAACCTCAATTATTATGAATATGAACTTCCCCTACAACCTTCTGATCCTACTGCCGGTGCAGGAGATGTTAATAATATATGGGCTAATGAAATAGATTTTGTCCTCAATGACCTTTCTCTAGCAAAAGGGGTAAGAGATTCCGCTGACTTTGACTTCAATGACCGCTTTGAGTTTCTGGCCAATGATACTACAGGAGCCAAGATTTATATCAAGGGAACGCCCAAACTCAGTGATATCCGGAATATCTTGATCGGGGTCAGGAACCCTAGAGATCCAGGAGGACGCCCAATCTGCGTCGAAATGTGGATCAATGAATTGCGTCTTACCAATTTTGATAATAAAGGAGGTTGGGCTACCAATGCTAATGTCAATATGCGTCTGGCTGACCTGGGAACGGTCAATGCCAATTTCCGGCACCGTACACAAGGTTTTGGCCCGCTTGAGCAGCGCATCACTTCTCGTCCTCTGGACAATGAATTCCAGTACAGCATCAATGCTACCTTGAATTTTGACAAATTCTTTCCCGAAGAATGGGGACTTCAGCTTCCAATTAGTGGTACCTATGGAGAACGTAGGTCAAGGCCCGTATTCAATCCTCAGGAAGCAGATGTGAGAACCGACCTGCTGGTGAGAAGGTTCAATGAACAGCAGAAACAGGATAGCGTATGGAGAAGTATAGAGGATTATTCCCGGTATCGAAGCATCTCCTTCAATAGCTGGCGAAAAATCAAGACCAATCCACAGGCCAAACAGCATTTCTACGATGTTGAAAACCTTGATTTTACCTTCTATTACAATGAGCAATATTCCAGAAACTCCATCATTGCCCGGCAGATCACCCAACAACAAAGCGGGCAGGTCAATTATCGCTATTCATTTGTCAATTCCAACTGGCAACCATTCAAAAATGCTAAGTTCCCCTTATTGCAGCTGATCAATTTCTCTCCCCTGCCTACGTCATTGGATATCAGAGTCGGAGGAGATCGATTCTTTGAAGAACGCCTACTTCGTCCCAGTGGCGAATTTGGGGGTATCTCTGATCCGGTGTTCAACAAAAACTTCCTAATCAACCGTCAGTACAATCTGGTTTGGAACCTTACCCAAAACCTGCTACTGAACTTCTCTGCCAATAATCAGGCCCGGGTAGATGAAGTGAAAGGAAGATGGTCGGATGCTACACAACGCGAACGGGACTCCGTGGGAACACTTATGGAAAACCTCCTGCATATCGGTAAGGATCCCGAAAACGGACATGATCAATATATCAACTTTGGCCGGACTATCGGCTATACCCATAATCTGAGCCTGACTTACAGGCTTCCCTTCAATGAATTTCCTTTGCTCAACTGGATCAATGGTAATGTAAACTATACCAGCACCTTCCGCTGGGATCAACCCCCAGAGATCAACCTTGCATTTGGAGGAACAATCTCCAACACTCAGCAAGTACAGCTAAATGGAAGGTTGAACCTCTCCAATCTCTATCGCAAAATCAAGCCTTTAGGTAAGATTCTGGATGGAGAACCGTCCCAACAACAGCGCCGTAACCCGCTACCCCCGCGTAGAAACCAGCAGGGACAGGAGCAGGATAAAGAGGAGAAAGAAAAAGATCCGCCTACTTCATTTGAAAAGTTTGCCGAAAATCTGGGTAAAGAGATTCTACGTATCATCTTTAGCGTCAAAAATGCAGACCTGACCTATAGCAAAAATTCAGGTACTGTACTTCCGGGATATCTGCCGCGTACAGATAACTTCGGACTGGATTTTGGCTATCAGGATACCGTATCGGGAACTATTTCTCCTATTATACCTCCCACCGTGGGCTTTGTGTTTGGTAGCCAACAGGATATACGACCCATTGCTAGAGAAAACTTCTGGATTACACAGGACCCTACGCTCTCAAATCTCTATATGGAAGACTATACTGAACAGATCAGTGGGCGGGCCACGATCGAGTTGTTCCGAGTGCTGCGTATCAATCTAAACTTCACCCGGGATGAAGCACGCAACAGAAGTGAATTCTTCAGATGGGACCCTGACAGAGAACTCTATGACAGCTTTGACCCCTACTTGACAGGTAATTTCCGCATGTCATACATCTTTGCCAATACGGCTTTTGAGAAAAATGAAAAGATTTCAAAGGTATTTGAAGAATTTTCTGAAAACCGGGAAATTATTTCCCAGAGAATGGCTGAGCAGAATCCCAATGCTGAAGAACTGAGCAGACAGATCGTGGGAGATTATCGCAATGGATATACCGGTACACAACAGGATGTATTGATCCCTGCCTTACTATCTGCATACGGGGTTACAGATCCCGAAAAGGTATCGCTCTCAGCATTTCCCAAAATCCCCCTCCCCAACTGGAGTATCGACTTCAATGGGCTGTCACAGTTGCCATTTATTCAGGAGTATTTTACAGCCGTCACCTTGCGGCACACTTACCGCGCTACTTACACTGTTGGTACCTTCAACAACAACATCAATGCGGAGTTGGGAACCAATGGCTTTGTGTCAAATACAGATACGCTGGATAGAGTAGAAAATATTGAGAATTTCTTCGCTGAGAATAACATCACGGCAGTACAGATCACGGAGCAGTTTGCTCCACTTCTAGGGGTCAACCTGACCATGAAAAATGGTATGACAGCCAGCATTGACTACAAGCGGGGAAGACAATTGAATTTCAGTACGGGAAGCCTTCAGCTGGCCGAGCTTCGCACGCAAGACCTGTCTATTGCCTGGGGCTTGCGCAGAGATGAACTAAACCTTCAGCTCAGTCTATTCGGTAAGGAGATCAATCTGCAAAACAGCGTTCACTTCCAGTTTGCGCTGACCATGCGCGATACACGGGAGCGAAACAGAATTCTGAGCCAGGATGGGAAAGAGCCTTCACTTTCCGCAGAATATACTCGTGGTACGAGAAACTGGCAGATATCGCCCTCCGTCGACTATGTGCTCAACCGCCGCATCAACGCGACGATCTTCTTTGAACAAAGTATTAATGAACCCTGGACTTCGAGTTCTTACAAGGTATCGAGGACAAGGGGAGGTTTCAGGTTGCAGTTTATGCTGGCGAATTGATCATAAAGCAGTCGGAGGAAGTCTGCGGATTCCTCTTATTATACATAATTATGATCTCCTAAAAACTTCAGATATTGCCTAGGTGTGAATACAGCAAATTCTGACTTTTCATGATCTTTAATATTCCTTGTAATAATTGTCGACCGAACTAGAAAGACTTTAACATACTTCTTAGCCATCTGGATGACTTTTTCTTCTAAAGTGAGTGTTAGTTTAGTATTCATATCTAACACAGTTGCACATGTTGTGCTTAATAAGTACAACACGTGCAATAAATTA
>CAYXVE010000043.1:0-4153 GCA_964468435.1 uncultured Bacteroidia bacterium
TTGTAACCTCTCAATACCAAGGTTTATGCTAAGCCCAACTGGATTGAGATACCCTAGAGGATCGGAAGAATATTTTTTCTTCAAATCTCATAATAATCCGAGAAAATCTGTGTAATCCGTGGCAAACTCACACTACCAGGCATTACTTATTGTAACCTCTCAATACCAAGGTTTATGCTAAGCCCAATTTGTTTATCCTCTTCCATTATCCAGACTATTCGAGACTTCCTCATTTTTTCAAAAAATAGACGCAATACGATCATATTCACTAAAAAATATTATATTCAACACGTTACACGTAACAAAAATATCTTTCGCGGGTTAGCCGCGTCTTTATATTCAAGGCAATAACTTTATTACGACTATTCGCTTATGCACTTAACCATTCATAACTGGATGCGCCCGGAGCCTTTGGAGGCAACGCTAAAGCGCATTTCTCAACTAGGCTACCATGGGATCGAAATTCAGGGAGAGCCTTCCATGTATAACACTGCTGAGGTATTACCCCTGCTAAAAAAATATAATCTGACCTGCTGGGGATCTGTAACGCTGATGTTAGAGGAACGCAATCTGCTTTCCAAAGATGAGGGGCAGCGTGCACGTTCGATACAGTATGTAAAAGATATCGCGACCATGGTCAAAGAACTGGAAGGTACCATGGTATCAGTAGTACCCGGGACGGTGGGAAAGATCGTTCCAGATGGCAGACCAGAGGAAGAATGGAAATGGGCCGTAGATGCTATGAAAGAGATTTATGAGCATTCCGAAGCAGTTGGCGTGAAACTGGGGATAGAACCGATCAATCGCTTCGAAACATATTTCATCAACCGAGGGGATCAGGCATTAGCTTTGGCTGAAGCTGTAGGAACCAATTGTGGGGTATGCCTCGATGTATTTCATATGAATATCGAAGAAAATGATATGCTCGACACGATCCAGAGAGTAGGATCACGTATTGCGGGGTTCCATGTGGCAGACAATAATCGTATGGGTTGTGGAATGGGACGGTTCGACTGGCCTTCAATTCTTGATACCCTTAGGCAAACGGGATATGATGGTGCAATCTCAGTGGAATTCTCTCCACCAGTGGACCGTACACCAGCTAATCCATATCATAATTCCATCGATGAAAACCCTGAAGGATTGACTGCAGAACAAAAGAAGTTTCTGGAGGATCATGGAAGCTCTGCTGTTACAGAAGAATTTTATACAATGTTGACCAAAATCTCGGCAGAAACCATATTACCCTTACTATAATTAATTCTTAACGCGCTAGCATAATGTATTAGCAATCCTTTTGCTTGACTAATAATGCTGGTATGGTATAATTTTCTATGTCAAAAATTACAAGTGTAAAAGCCCATTGGCTTCGATGCCCTATTCCTGAGGAGAAACAACACGTATCTGATTATGGTTTGCTGACCAACTTCGATATGACTTTAGTAGTAATTACGACTGAAGATGGTCTGCAAGGTTTTGGAGAAGCCAAGGCTGCAGTAGGCTCATCTGGTGTATGTGCTTCGATCGTTACCTGTGTAGAGCATGAACTTAGACCTATTCTACTCGGTCAGGACGTCAAAAATATATCTCGGCTCTGGGAAATGATGTATAACGGCACACGGGATCACTATGCATTGGCCAGAGGAAGAGGATTCCCCATTCTGGGGAAAAGAGGTCTGACTATTTCTGCGATTAGTGGGGTAGATATGGCTCTTTGGGATCTAAAGGGTAAAATGCTGGGGGTACCGGTCATGGACTTGATAGGGGGAGCTTGTCGCGATCAGATGCCTGCCTATGCCAGTGGAGGATGGGCAGATGAGGATGAAATTGGTGCGCAACTTCAAAGTTATATCAATCGGGGAGGTTTTAAGGCTGTAAAAATGCGTGTGGGAGTCATGGATCAAACGGTTGATAAAAGTGTCGCACGTGTCAAAGCGGCAAGAGAAGTTCTGGGACCCGATGTCAAGATTATGACAGATGCACATGGCACCTTCAGTGTACCAGAGGCCAAACGCTTCTGCCGGGCGTTGGAGGAGGTCAACCTGTACTGGTTTGAAGAGCCTATCAATCCGGATAATATCCGGGGAACGGCAGAAGTACGGGCAAGTACTACGATTCCCATCGCCGCAGGCGAGTCAGAATATACCCGCTTCGATATCCGGGACCTGATCGAGGTAAGGGCGTTGGATGTAATACAACCTGATTCCGCTATTATAGGAGGACTTACTGAAAGCCTCAAAGTGGCGCATTTAGCTCATATCTATCAACTTGAACTCGCGCCGCATTGCTGGGGATCTGCCTTCTCATTTATGGCTGGTGTAAATTTAGCCTTTGCATCCCCATCCGCAACCATTATCGAGTTTTCCCTGGGGGGAAATCCCATGATGTATAACCTGGTACAGGAAAATATAGAAGTACAAAATGGAATGATAGATGCCCCCAATAGATCTGGTTTGGGTGTGACTCCGGATTGGGATTTTGTTTCGGAATTTGAACAGAAAGTGTGAATTTTTTTATAAATTAATGAAAGTTGGTAGACGGTGATTCCTAGCTGGTAAAGCGAATTTAATCTGCGAGGCTAATCAATAGCGCTAAAAGCTTCCAATTATTATCTTCTAACTACTAAAACTCTTATTCTTATGTCCAATATACAAGATATTAACCACGTTACCCTCATCGTAGATAACCTGGAGAAATGTGCAGAATTCTACGAAAAAGAACTGGGACTTGAACCCATTCCGGCATTTAATTTTGACTACCCCGTGATGTTTTACAAAATTACGGATACTCAACAGCTTCATTTGTCTGAGTGGGAAGATGACATGTCCTTTCGGGGCCATGTTTGCTTTAAAGTCAACAACTGGAGTGAATTATTCTGGAAGTTCAAAGAGCAGAGAATTATTGACACGACTCCCTGGGGACACGTTCGTCAACTTACTGACGGAGCTATGCAGATGTTTGTTCGTGATCCTTCCGGAAATTTGCTGGAACTATCTTCCCGTCCCAATAGTGAAGAAATAGATCCGAAGATATTCGAAGATGAACTCTTTAAACCCGGACTCTATGTGTCTGGTAGAAATGATTTTCGTGGCTATAAAAGCGAAGATGCAACCTTGTATCATGGGGATAATAACTGATAGTATTTGATGATTAAACCAACAGGTAAGAATGACCTCTGTACCTGTAGTTCCCACTTTTTTTACCTACATGGCCAATATCTTATTACTCGAAACCCTTACCCAAACTGCTGAGGCACTGCTTCACAAACATCACTACGTCATGATGGCCGATGCCCCGGATAAAGGGATGGAAATTGCAAAGATATATCCTGTAGATGCTATTGTCACCCGTGGTAAAGGCAAGGTAGATCAGGAATTGATCCATGCATGTAAGGGCCTAAAGCTGATAGCCCGAGCAGGTGTAGGACTCGATAATGTTGATGTAGATGCTGCTACTCAGCATGGAGTGAAAGTACTCAACGCGCCGGGTTCTAATGCTGGCACCATTGCTGAACATGCTGTTTCCCTCATGTTGATGTTGGTCAGGAATATGTATCATTCGGTGGAAGAAGTAAAGAAGGGAAACTGGGCATATCGTACTCAGATGCAGTGCGATGAATTAGGTGGTAAACATCTGGCGGTCTTAGGGTTGGGGAATATTGGCAGCAGGGTAGCTAAATTGGGTGATGCTTTCGGAATGGAGGTTATGTTTTGGGATAAATTTTTGGAAGATGCACCCTATGAAAAGGTGAGTCTTGAATATGCATTATCTCATGCAGATGTAATAAGTATTCATTTGCCATTACTGCCTGATACAGAAGGATTGATCGGAGAGAAAGAGCTTTTTATGATGAAGCCCAGTGCAGTGCTGATCAACACCGCACGTGGGCCGGTTATCGACCAGAAAGCTTTGCGTGAAGCTTTGGCATCCGGACAGCTCGGGGGCTTTGCCGCCGACGTGCTGGCAAAGGAGCCGCCAGATCCATATGATACCCTCCTGCAGTTCCCTAATGTATTGGTGACTCCTCATGCTGGTAGCCTTACAGCAACTACCTATCGATACATGTGTCAGATCACTGCGGAAAATGTAGTTGCTTGGCTAGATGGAAAGAAAATTGATGAATACTTTGTGTTTAACCGGTAGAGAATGCTAT
>CAYXVE010000043.1:4253-46647 GCA_964468435.1 uncultured Bacteroidia bacterium
CCCGTCAATCCTGTCAAAACCCGTCAATCCTGTCAAAACCCGTCAATCCTGTCAAAACCCGTCAATCCTGTCAATCCCGTCAATCCTGTCAAAACCTGTCAAAACCTGTCAATCCTGTCAAAACCTATCAATCCTGTTAATCCTGTAAATCCTGTCCGCACCTCTTCCAAACCACCACAATTTTACCTCCTCTTAATCTTTTCCTAATACATGATACATATATAGCAAGCAAAAGCTAACATATGAAGCCTGGAATTTACCTCACGTTGTTTTATCTGGCCTTTGTTCCTTTCATCACACGTTCACAGCCCCATGTATTAACCGTAAATCTGCCTGAAGCACCAGGCCTTAATCTGGAAGAATATGCCATAATCCCCCCGGAAGTAGCGACCGAAGTGTCTGGGATTGTCAAAAGCAGATACTATGAAGATGTCTTCTGGATTCTGAATGACAGCGGCGATGAACCACGTATCATTCCCATCAATCGAGAAGGAGAGGTCGTAGGTTCCTATAGATCATCCGAAATCATAGGTCAGTATATCAGAGAAGCAAGCAATTCAGACTGGGAAGACATTACTATTGATAATCAGGGATTTATTTATATATGCGACGTAGGTAATAACTGCAATTGTCGCAAAGACCTGGTGTTGTATAAAATCATCGAAACTGATCCAGGTAAGCGAATGAATAAGGTATTCCAGAAAATCTTTTTTCGTTATCCCGATCAGAAAGAATATCCCGCATCCGAAAAGGACTTTAATTTTGATTCGGAAGGTGTCTTTGTGGCTAATGGTAAACTATACATTTTATCCAAGAACCGGAGCAACACTCATACTACACTTTATCGACTGGACGAGACTCATCCCTTTGAGGTCAATACCCTCACAGCCTTACAAACATTTGATATAAAGGGTCAGGTTACTGCTGCGGATGCCAGTCCGGATGGGAAACAGATAGCTGTGTTGACTTACACAGGGGTTTGGGTGTTTGAAGCCAGTGAGGAAGACCGCTATTTTGAAGGTAAAATTTGGTGGCAACCCATCAACAATACTTTTGTAGATGGACGTCCACAACAGCAGGTAGAATCTATCTGCTATGATGATGCTGAAACGCTCATCATAGCAGATGAACTTGGCGGAAGACTATACGAAATCAAACTGAATCAGTTGATTTCCATCCGATAATCTGCACGGCCTACGTCTCAGGTTTACACAACCGGAGCAGTTTCAGAAACCGATAGCTTATTAGGCTGCAATGTCATTTTTCTTCGGGTAATCCTCACAAAGCGCCCTGTCAATAGCACTGAAGCGATAAATAGACTGATACTGAAAGACACCCATACGCCCTGAACACCAAAGCCAAAGATAAATCCCAAGGCATATCCTAGTGGCAGATTGACGAGCCAGTATGCTATAAATGTAATCAAAGTAGGCATTCGCACATCCTGTATACCCCGGAGTATACCGACTGCTACAGCCTGTATCCCATCAAAAAGCTGGAAGAACGCTGCAAAAATCATCAGGCTGGCTGCTATCTCAATCACAAAAGCTTCATCGACAAACCATTGAGGTAGGTAGTATCTAGTAAGATAGAAGGTAATTGAGGAGCAGGTCATGAAAACAGCACTCAGATATACTCCCGCAAGACCAGCGCGTTGAACCCCAAGCCAGTTTTTTCGGCCAAGATTATTCCCCACACGTATCGTCGCACCAGCTGAAATCCCAATCACCACCATAAATGTGATGGAAGCCATCTGGATCACGATCTGATGCGCTGCACGCTCTGCTGAGCCAATCCATCCCACCATCAAAGCAGCGCCAACAAAAGCCCCAGCTTCAAAAAAGTATTGAAACCCAGATGGGATACCCAATTTGAGAATTCTGACAATATATTTTCCCTTAAACTGATTCCATCCACTAATTACGCCATATGCCTGAAAACGGGGAGATTTCAGAATGTATAGCCCCATCAATACTACCATGATTGTACGGCTGAGTAATGTACCAATACCAGCACCGTTTAGCTCGAGACGTGGAAGCCCCCAGTTGCCATAGATCAATAACCAATTGATAAAAGTATTGGCTAGAAGGCCAATAAGTGTAACATACATGGCTACCCGGGTGCGTGAAAGCCCGTCAGTAAACTGCTTAAAAGCAAGAAATACCATCATCGGTAGCGTAGATGCACTCAGTATCCTTGTATAAGGCATGGCAAGCGCTACATCTTCCGGAGGTTGATCCATATAGGGCATAAGCTCTGTGAGGACAATCACCACTAATCCTAATATAATGCCACAACCTACACCCACAGCAGTACCATTTTTCAGATAGTCTCCGATAAGGTCTTCCCGATCACCTCCATGTGCCTCTGCAACCAGTGGCGATATCGCCATGGTAATACCAATACCGATAATCACAATGATGATAAAAAATCCATTGGCAAGAGAAGAAGCTGATAATGGAACATATCCTAGCTCTCCAATCATCAGATTGTCTATAAAACCCATCAGTACATTGCCTAATTGAGCAATCACGACCGGGAAAGAGAGCTGGATAGTAGCTTTGAAATGCGAAGCGTAGCGATCCCAAAATGATTGGATGTAATTCATGCAACACGATTTATGTAGCCCAAACGTATATGCTGGGCAAACGCTGCGCAAATTTACGGGCTTTTTCGAGAAAAAAAGCCCCGAGAGGTAGCAAAGCTTAAAAATAATAGTATGTTAATAATGATCTTAGGTCAGGTGAATGGGAAGTAAATCAATTGTTTATTTTTGTTTAATCACAGCTCAACTGTAATATAAGTGGGATATACAGTCACAGTATAAGTTATCCACATTGCCGCTTTGCAACAATAACATAGGTACCGGGCTTAAATTGTTGTTCGTAGAATCCATTTATAAAAAAGTCATGCAGATAATTCAGGATTTTTAGTGAGGTTCTGGGATGTGGTTGAGTTTTTACCACTCAAATAGTCCAAAGTGGAATAATCTTCTCATGTAAAGGTTGACAAAAATTTCCCTAAAAAATGCGAAGAGTTTAAAGTATTTTGTGCAAATTTTAGGGAAAGAATATTGTTACTTCTTTCTATGGAGACTACCATTCATATAGATACGACTATCAGAAAGGCTGAGCGTAATGACTTGCCTGCCATTGTCAAACTACTTTCCGAAGACGTATTTGGCGCTCACCGGGAAAAATATGAAAATCCACTTCCGGCTTCTTATCAAGAAGCATTTGATCAAATTCAGCGCGATCCCTGCCACGAAATTGTCGTCATGGAGCAGCAGGGACGTATTATTGGGACGTTGCAACTCAGCATGATACCACACCTCTCCCACCAGGGAGCTTGGCGTGCGCAGATCGAATCTGTAACTATACATACTAGCCTGAGAAGGCAGGGGCTAGGTTCCAAACTGGTCCAATGGGCAATAGACAGATCGAGGGAGAAAGGTGCAAAAATGGTACAGCTTACTTCCAATAAAGCCCGGACGAGAGCCGTGAGATTTTACGAAAAGTTGGGCTTCCAATGTTCCCATGAAGGACTAAAATTGATGCTTAATTAGCTTATAGCTGGTAGGTCATGGGGTTAACACGTAGTTGACTACTTTTGAAATCTATATGAGTTCCCAGCAATTAACTACGATCGAATCTGATTATCCCATCCCTTACAAGCTGAATTCCCTGCTCTATGTGCTCCAACACGGTAAACTCTGCCAGACTATGGCTGATTCCATCTTTGCTAAGAACAAATACTATGGCTGCAGGATAGATCAAAGCTTTCATCGCTGCTGTCAATGGAGATGACTGCATGTCCTGCTACAATATTGGTCCGCTTTTCGAGATGCTGCCGGTAAACAAATTCATATCGTTTTACGTGTTACAGATCAGGATACTCCCAATCTTATAGCATATCGTAGAATCATTTTACAGATAGAATAATAAATTTACCCAGGATGTTGTAGGAATAGTTTTCCGCGAAAAATAGATATAGCCTTACAGGTTGTAACTTGCACTAAAATTGTAGAACTGTATGCCAAATATGTTTTTTAACTTGATAATAAGTTTGTTTATCTATCAGTTTTATACAAGTTTTGAGATGGTTTCACAAGTTCACCCATCCAAAATTCAGGAAACTGAAAAGATAATTACCAGCAATGTGTATCAGGACGTAAATCGCTATCGCAAATCAAAAAATCTTAATGCCTTGAAAATAGAAACAGCTTTGAACCGTATCGCCTACAAGCATTCATGGAACATGGCCAAAGGTAAAATTCCATTCTCACACGACGGCTTTAAGGATAGAATTGAAGAGGTAAAAAAGTTTTCAAAAGTTCCCTACACCATGGCAGAAAATCTCTATGCTACCAAACTCAAAAGTGGAGTGGCCAGGATTGCATTGAAAAGCTGGATCGAAAGTCCTGGACATCATCGCAACATGCTGGGCGATTGGATCTATACAGGAATAGGTGTCGTACAAAGTGATGATGGAGAGTACTTCATTACACAGGTATTTGTTGGTCGAAAAAAAGATTAGGTGAAATATCTGACAATCAATAATGAACGGATTCCAGTACAGGTAAGAAAAGCAAAAGGTAAACGAGTAAGTTTGGGTTTTGCTCAAAATGTACCCAGCTTAGTGATCAACGTGCCGGGAGGTAAGGTTACTCCGGAGGTTAAAGCCTTTTTACTTCAAAAACGGAGTTGGATATGGAAGCACTACAGCCGGCTTAAAGTACAGTTTGCAAGGAGGGAGCATTTTTATGAAAAGATATCGAAGGGGGAAGGGTTGTATTTGGGGGACTGGTATCCGCTCAAAGTGTATAAGGCCAATGCATTTGGGGTAAATGTTTCCAGTGAGGAAATCCAACTGTCCTTGAGAAATAATGGGAATCTTACCCTTACAACTGAAACGTTGGCAAAAGCTTACCGCCAGTTAGCCAAAACATACCTGATACCCCGTACCTGGGAATGGGCAGATAAAACGGATTCAAAAGTCCAGAAAATCTTTGTCAAAAACCACAGAAGCAAATGGGGTAGTTGCAGCTCAAAAAGCAATATCAACCTCAACTGGCACCTGATCTTTTTACCTGAATCACTGGTAGATTATCTGATCATACACGAATTGATGCACCTTCGTGAGATGAATCATAGTCTGGCATACTGGAACTGGGTCGCAATGTATTATCCCAATTATAAGGCAGCCAATAAGCTACTCAACGAATATAACTGGGTAATTGGGCTGCTGGAAACAGAATGATGTGATATAAATTCAAGATTTTTGTTAGATGTAAAATTGGTCATAACAGTAAAAAGTATCTAAATATAGGAAGAAGCATTTCAATTTATCGACTAATTCTTATATTAAAGCATATCAATCTGTTACAACATGAACGAAACTACTACACAAATCTCCGGGCCATCGGCAACCTCTATCATGAAACTCGACCGATTGGTATCTTTGGACCTCTTCCGGGGACTAACTATGTTTTTGTTATTAGCTGAAGGAGCGGGCCTATATGAGGCTTTTGACATTTTCTTGCCAGAGGGCACTTTTGGCCACGGAATTGTACGCCAGTTTCATCACCATCCCTGGAATGGTCTTAGGTTCTGGGATCTGATCCAGCCTTTTTTCATGTTTATTGTCGGCGTGGCGATGTGGTTTTCTGTTCATAAGCGCATAGCACGAGGGGACTCCTGGAGAGGAATTTCCTTGCATATTTATCGTCGCTGTCTCATCCTGCTGGCTTTTGGGGTTACCCTCCACATTGGTTACAACAATAAGCTGGTTTGGGAATTGTGGAACGTACTTTCACAATTATCGGTAACGATACTGATCGCCTTTCTGATCATGCGTATGCCCATACGCACGCAGTTGGTTATCTCATTTGGACTGATTCTTCTCACTGAATTACTATATCGCTACACCAACATTCCCGGTTATGACCAACCCTTTGTTAAAGATTACAATTTCGGCTCTTACATGGATATGGTATTGATGGGTAAGATTAATCCTGGTGGAGGATGGGTGGCGATCAACTGTATCCCTACAACGGCTCATACAATCTGGGGGGTTCTCGCGGGAAGTCTGCTGGCTCATGGAGCCAAGCTTTCCCGTGAAAAGATCCGTTTATTGCTCATCGCAGGGGCGATAGGACTCGTAGTTGGATATGGATTGGACTGGACTGGGATCACTCCCATCATTAAGCGGATCTGTACTAGTTCCTTTGTAATCGTATCTGGAGGATGGTGTCTGATTGCACTGGCACTTACCTACTGGCTCATTGACGTAAGGAATCTCAAAAAGGGATATGGTTTATTTCTGATCGTGGGTATGAATCCTATTTTCGTGTATGTATTTATGGAAACTATTGGAAAGCAGTGGTTCAATGATTTCTACTATATCTTTATTCGGGATAGCCTGGGAGCATGGGGGGTGGGAGATGGCATTGTGGCAGTACTCTCTGCAGCCATAACGCTTGCCTGGGTTTGCTACTTGGCCTATTGGTTGTATGGTAAGAAGATATTTATTAAGGTATAGCTTGCCAGCGATAGCTGATAGATTGTAGGATGAGTGAATACCCAGGGGTTTGTTGAGTTTCTACAATCAACTGCTTACTTTCCACAAACTATTACTGCTATCCCGAACACTTGGATTTCCTGAATTGCATGGATATAGCTGCTAGAAGTTCTGCTTCCTCAAAGGGTTTCACAAGATAGTCATCAGCGCCAAGTTGTAACCCTGCCTGAAGGTCTCTTTTTTCAGATTTGGCGGTAAGAAAAATAAAGGGAATTTTGGCCGTCTCTGGACGAGCTTTGATTTCCTGTAATACTTCAAACCCATCCATTTGAGGCATAGCTACATCACACAGGATCAGATCCGGATTATTATTTTGTGCAAGTACCAATCCCGCTTCACCGCTCTCAGAGGCCAGTACGCAATAACCGGATAATTCAAGTATCTCAATGACATTGTCTCTTATTTCCCAGTGGTCTTCTATGATCAGTATAGTTTTCATGAGATAGTTTTATTAAGGTTTTGGGGTAAATCGATGAAGAAAGTTGTGCCTTGATTTGCGACACGCGTAAATGAAATACTTCCTCCCATGAGTTCTATATAGCGTTTGACAATATTAAGCCCCAGACCTGTACCCTGAATATTAGAAGTATTATGAGCACGGAAGAAACGGGTAAACAAATGTGGCTGATCTTCTTCAGGAATTCCTATGCCCTGGTCTTGGACTTCAATGGTTGACGTAGTCGCTTTGAGAGGGGGGTATATGTAAATCTGCTTATTTTCAGGAGCGTATGTTATCGCATTGGAAATCAGATTATGCAAGACATTGCGTAGCATTTTAGCATCCTGGTAGATAGCAGAATGGTTTCCTTTGTGTACATATTTGATTTCCTGACCTGCTTTCACCTGCGTTTGCATTTCTTCCATGACATTATTGGTGAACTGCGTAATGATAATCTCTTCAGGTACAGCTTGTTTCAGACCTACATCCAGTTTGCTGAGCGAAAGAAAAGCGTTGAGCATATTGGTAAGATGACGCGCATTGGTACGTATGCGATCTATGTGTTTTTCGACCCTTTCTTCAATCTTCACCCTATGGCTAATATCTACCACCTGGGTGATTATATACTCTGTACCTTCTGTGTTCAGAGGACTCAGACTGATCTCAACCAGCAATAGGACTCCTGATTTTTTCTTTGCTTTCATCCTCAATCCTCTCCCAATAGGCCCTGGGACAGGATTATTAAAATTTTTTTCGATTAGCGCGTAATGTTTTTGATTAAAATCTTCCGGAATAATCTTGTCGACAGAGCAGTTGATAAGTTCCTCAGGCTCATATTCCATCATTTCAGAAGCATGAGGATTGAGCACTACTATATTCCCTTCGCAGTTGATAATCATCACACCTTCCACACAGTGATTGAAAATCATGTGGTAGCATGGCTCAGTATGTGTATTCCTGGGAAGCATAAATAGTTATTGTAAATAAAAATTACATTCTCATGATATGAAAAGCAAATAAACCTATAAATCAATTACGCTGGATTATAATATGTGACTTTGTCAATGGATTTTGCACATTATTTTTAGCCATGAGTTAGCCCACAGTTAATGAGACCATCAGGAACTTTTAAATGGAGTGTGATGTATTTACGCTAAATCTGGAATTGAAAACCTTCCAACAACTTGTTGATGGGATGGATATTCATGTCCCAATACTGGTCATGTTCGCCTCCGGTTTTACACATCATAAGCTAAGAATTTATGATGTCCGAGGACAGGTGCTTGCTGATAGAGAAATACGGGTATATAGCGATGAGGAGGAATATTTTTCCTTAACAAGAAAGGGGATATATGTATATCAGGTTATGGTGAATGGAGACATGTAAGCAAAAAGATTGTGATAAAGTAGGTTACATAACTATTTTTTCCAGGAGATCTCCTACTAAATAAGCAACAAGAGCAGCTGCACTACCCAGGGCAAGTGTCTCAAATATACTTCTCCAGTGTGAAGTCTTAGTAGCATAGGACTTTAACCATCCTATGAAGATAAACCCTAATGAGGTAAGAATTGAGGAAATGGTAAATAATCCCCAGTCATCCATTTGGGGCCCCCACTCAAATAAATATGCAAAAAGTGGGATCAATCCTATCATCACAAATGATATAAAAGTCATCAGGCCTACCAAAAATGGCGCCCGAGTGTCTGGAATCATCTCAAGTTCTTCTTTCATCATGACGTCAACCCATCTGTCTCTATTCGAAGTGATCACGTTCACTACTTGCTCCAGTAAATCCCCCTCAAATCCCTTATTCCTATATATGTCCCGGATCTCTTCACGTTCTATATCAGGGACCGTTTCGACTTCATCGTATTCTATCTGCCTATGTTTGAGGTAATTTTGTTTCTCAGACCGAGCTGAGAGGAATGCTCCGATAGACATGGAAAATCCATCTGCCAGGAGGTTGGCAAAACCTAAGATAAGAACAACCGGCATGGAAAGTCCCGCACCAGCAGAGCCTGCTACCACTGCAAATGTCGTTACCAATCCATCAATACCTCCATATACAAATTCGCCTAAATAATTCTGAAATCTGACAGTTTGATGTCTTTTACTTTCGTCGTGTGCCGGATTGATTGTACTCTTCATATATCGCGCTATAGGATTGTCTTTTGGAGTTAAAGGTATGTAAGATAAACCTCAATAACAGACAACCCTCATATCGTGTTTATTGATCGAATTTATATCCTTGTTCACTGGCTTTCTTATCCACACAATTGTTGTCCATGATAAATTTCAACCCATTCATCGTAGACAAGATACTCTTGTGACAGTTTTTCATCTGTTCATGAGCTTTTTTGTATTTCTCATGCTTCTCTGCTTCCACCTGATGATATGCGATCACCCTCATGTCTGTATCTTCCTCCTGGTTCTGCTGTAAGTGGGCTTCATGTTTTTGCAAAAGAGCTTGTTGTTTTTGAATAGCCTGTCGGTGCTGTTCGTACAGCTCAATATAGGTCAGCAAACGATCTTGCATTTCCTTTAGGGTCTCACGGGCTTCATTGATTTCCTGATCCCATTCCTCGATATTTTTAAGCCACAATGAATTTTCTGATTCCCAGCGAATGTGATCGCAGTGCATATTTTCATGGTTCATTTGGGAAGTGTTGCGCATGATTTTGTAATGTTTTGAGTTGATAGTATGATAAAATATAAAAATGCTTGTGCGTGATGATACCTTTAATATTTTGAGGTTATTATACATATATTACTTAATAAAGCTGAAAAATTCAATTTTTTGATAATTAAAATTTCTTGCCACGAGTGATTAAAGTCATTGTAAATAAGCATGTCTCAATCAGGATTGGCCGGCTGATTAATCTCATCTGGATGAATGATATTTTATATTGATTAGATGGATTTTATAATCCTTTTTTAGTAGATTAAATTGACAATAATATGTAGATCCTCCAGGATCATTAAAGAAAATCGCAATGGATAAACTGACTTGTCCTATTGACCATCAGCCCTTGATATTCAAACGTTTTGAAGGAGATGTAAATGTCTGGACATGTCCAGCTTGCGAAGGTATCTGGCTCAATAGAGAACAGCTCGAAGCGATTGAAGAGATATTCGAACACAACCATGACAAGTTGCTACAGGTTCCTCAGGAACAGCTTGCTGACTTGTATGAAATGGCAATACAGAAACAACGACCAATTGTTAATTGCCCCGGTTGTAATATTGAAATGGAACGTAAAGAATATGGATATTGCTCTGCAGTCATGATCGATATATGTTCCTATTGTGGAGGTATATGGATGGATAAAGGAGAAATGGAAGCACTGGAAGTTTTTTATGAACATGCCCGGGTTTCTGCCAGAGACCGCAAACCCTGGCTCATCAAGGGACTTAAAGATGTGATTCTCGGTCTTTAATAATATAATGCCACAATAACTGACAATGGGACGAACCTATTTGGCAATGTTAACATGAAAATATTTACACTATGCAACTCAACTTTGGAATACACGAACAAGAAGGAAATGCAATAGTCAAAGAGTTGGCAGGAGAACTCGGTGATATCAAAGACCTGGACCGGGCTAGAATGGTTTTATATTCAGTCCTATCGGCCATTCGTAGGCGTCTGGGTTTTGACCGTGCCAAACATTTCATGGATCATTTACCAAAGACTTTACAAACCATATATGTCAGCGGTTGGCAGGTAGAAAAAGAATTGCCAGAAGATCTATCAAGTATGGACGACTTTATCATGGAAGTGAAAAAGTCGGGAACTTATCTCTCAGATTTTGTGGAAGTGGATAATGCCATACATGCAACGCATTCCGTGTTCAAGGTCATCAGAAAGCACACGAGCGAAAAAGACCTCAACGCCATACTGGAATTGCTACCCAGGGACATGTCAGAATGCCTCGAGGATTTAGTGTAAGACCAGGGCATACCCTGGTCCCAATAACATCATCCTCTTGGGTCTAGAATCATATCAATACGCATTTGCGCATCTTCCAGATGATATCTTGACATTTCATCATCAAAACGGGGAAGTGCACGTTGTATCTCATCCTGCAATTGCTTTAGATTAGCACGTGCAAGAGCGCGAATATCAGATTGTGATACATCTACAGGCGTATAGGCCACATACCCGCGACGCTCTCCATTGACAGGACGCTGCTCCTCCTTCATAAGTGTTTCCATTAGCTCAATATAAGCTCGCTGTATGTTCCTTCTGTAAGTATCTATTTCATCACCATCATCCAGTTCGGACCAGATGCCTGCTCTGGTATCATTGCATAAATCCAACATCGTATAGGATTCATTGCCATACAAAGCTTCAGCTTCTAGTAATCTGGCCAACCGGCTGAAATCAAACAAGGACTTCAGTGCCTTTTCCTGTACTGCACGGATTCTCTCCACAATTCCTGCGGGTTCTACACGACGTAGAATATCTTCATTGATCATCCATTCTGGTGTCTCAAATAACTCCTCATTCAGAAAAGCTACAGCTTCTTGCTGCCGCTCCTTTGGGACGTGTTCATAAACCGGACCTTCCTGATCATATGTCTTGTACCATTCATAGACGCCCCCAACATTTGTCTTTACATGCCCCATATATCTGTTGTACTGTGCTAATACCTGTCCATATAATTCTTCGAGGTCTGCATAGTCTTTGCCTTTGGCCTCTGTCCAGGTAATGAGGCTAGGGACAATTCGCTTTAGATTTTGGATGCCATACCTACTGGCTTTGACAGAATTATCTCCCAGATCCTCCGTCTGGCTACTAGGGTCCAGGGGATCAGACATCTGTTTGCCAAAGCGATATACCGGATCGTCTGCCCGGGCTTCGATCCAGGCATTCAGGGTGTCTTGCTCTTCTTCGGGTGTATCAGCGCCAGGGATAGGACGGTAACCCCATTTTATTGCATAGATGTCATATTTACCTATAGCCGGCATTAGGTTTACTTCTTCATCTTCCGGTTGTGCAATATAGTTGAACCGGGCATAGTCCATGATAGATGGCGCTGTACCATTGGTCTGAGTAAAAGTGGGAGAACGCATCGAATCTACAGGATAAGCCGCACTGGAACCCATATTATGCGGAAATCCTAATGTATGCCCTACTTCATGAGCCGCTACGAAGCGTATTAACTCGCCCATCAGTTCATCATCAAACTTTACTTTTCGAGCTTCCGGATCTACCGCCGCAGCTTGTATGAAATACCAGTTGCGCAACAGATTCATGACATTGTGATACCAAAGTATGTCACTTTCCAGAATCTCTCCCGAGCGTGGATCGTGAACATGAGGACCCTGTGCATTTTGTATGGTAGTCGTGATATACCTTACCACAGAATATCTCACATCTTCTGGACTCCAGTCAGGATCTTCTTCTTTGCTGGGAGGGTCCTTAGCAAGAATAGCATTCTTAAAGCCCGCAGCTTCAAAGGCTTTTTGCCAGTCTTCAATCCCTTGTTTGATATATTTTCTCCATTTTACGGGGGTAGCAGGATCGATATAGTATACGATCGGCTTTACAGGTTCTACAAGTTCACCACGCATAAAGGCTTCCATATCTATGGGTTCCAGGCGCCAACGCGTAATGTATTCTTCCTTGTATGCTTTTTGTTCATCCGAACTATAATCTACCTGAGAAATGCGAAAGAAGCCCACCCGCTGGTCGTATATTCTCGCCATCATGGGTTCTTCAGGAAGCAGGACCAATGATTGGTTCATCTCTAGTGATAGGGTCTGTGTAAGTTCATTGGAAGGCAAATCACTAGCATTGTAGGTCAGGATATGCCGGACCTCTACATTCTTTGGAAAACTTTTCATACTTGTGATCATTGAGCGGTCCTTGTCCAGAGATTTGACCTCAAAGTTCTTCCGCTGGCTTTTGCTTAATGCACCGATCATTGCTACATCCGTGGTAAATAAGTTAGCAACATCGAGCACATAAGCTGATGAATCCTCACTGAAGGTTGCAATGTCAAAAGCCATGATGATAGGCTCAAAATTATTGTTTCTCACCGATTCATAAATGGGGTTTTCAAAGCTGGCAACATTGTTGTGAGATACTGAACGTAGCAGAATTTTATTTCCCATACGCTGCCAGCGTATTACCTGCTGAGGACGGCTCTTCATTCCGGCACCACCAAAACTGAGACCTTCGGTTATTCCAGCTATTCGGCTGACTACGAGGATTTCTCTATCGAGAACCTCCTGGGGAATTTCAAAATAGTACTTGTCTTTGACCTGATGTGTGATAAACAGACCTGAATCTGTAACTGCCTCACTGGTAATGATATCTGTATAGGTCTTGGATTTCTCCTTTTGGTCCTTTGTAGTATCTGCCTGACTGGTCTCAGATACATCCGTCTTCGATTTCCTCTTCTGTGCCTGTATGTTTACACACAGCGTAATTAATGCCAAAAGGCATAGACTACGCATAAATAGCGTACGGTAGTTTTGTGTTGATCTCATTTGAAAATAAAATCTAGGTAATTCCAGTAATATGACTCGTTAATATATACAACAACTGGGAAAATAGCTTTATTTTCGTGAGACTTTTCAGTAAATTGATAATTCACACGATACAGATTAATCACTACCATGTACTCATTACGCAGTCTTTTTCCCTTAACGCTCTTTGTTGCAGCTTTTTCCCTTCTCTTATTTTCCGGATGTAGTAAAAAGTCTATGGATGATAAGTATACTACTTTCAATCCGGAATTCGAAGGGGTGGTGGCTGGTCATACGATGGGTGAAATTTCAAGGAATTCCTCTATCCTGGTTCAGTTTACTTCTACAATGATACCTGAATCGATGGTAGGAGAAGAACTCAGTCAGCGCTTGTTTCAGCTAGAACCAGAAGTTAATGGTAAAGCAAAATGGAAGAATCCTTTTACCCTCGAATTTACCCCTGATGAAAATCTCAAGTCAGGGACAGTTTATCAGGTTTCCCTGAACACGGGTCCCATCAAGGACAGCCTGCCTGATATGCCCTCGTCATTTCGCTTTCAGTTCAGAACCATGCCACAAGGGATCAACGTGGAACTGGCAGGCCTACAGACAATAGATATGAAGGATTTTCGCTGGCAGAAACTGTCTGGTACGATTAGTACCCTCGATTATGAACCCAATGAGACTATTGAAAAGATCTTCTTTGCCAACATGGGCAATCAAGACCTGAAAATTAACTGGGAACACGAGCAAGACAACTACGTGCATACCTTTAGTATTGATAGCATTTCTCGCCAGGAAGAACCAGAAGAGCTCGTTATAGCCTGGGAGGGCGAATCTTATGATATGCCCGATGGCAAGAAAAGTGTTGAAGTGCCTCAGATGGGCGCTTTTACCCTACAAGATCATTATGTCGTCAACCATCCTCAGCCATATGTACAATTGATATTTTCAGATCCTGTAGACCCGGAACAGAATCTTCAGGGACTTATCCGGATTGAAGATATGGATACTCGTATCTCGGTCAATAGTAATCAGGTAAAGATATATCCTGCCCGGCAGGCATCAGGCTTCTTTAAACTCAGCCTTGAACCTGGAATCCGCAATATGGCTGGAACCAGATGGGATCAGAAAAAACAATATGAAATTATCTTCGAAGAGCCTCTTCCCAGAGTGCGTCTCGTGGGTAAAGGGGTTATCATCCCACAATCATCAACACTCCCTTTCGTGTTTGAAACGATAGGGTTGAGAGCGGTGGATGTCCGGGTGATAAAAATTTATGAGCAGAATGTACTCCAGTTCCTTCAGGCAAGTACACTGGATAACCATGATGAAATCAACCGCGTGGGACAGGTGATCGTCCAGAAATTCCTGGAATTTAATAAATCAAATCCTGCTTCACTTAATCAATGGACACGGCATTCACTGGATCTGAGATCTGTTATTGAGCCAGAACCGGGTGCTGTCTACGAAGTCGCCTTGGGTTTCCGTCCAGCCTATGCACTCAATCCCTGTGCCACACAACTGGACAAGGAGGGAAAGGTCGATATGCTTAAAGTTTCTGATTCCTATAATACCATGTATTGGTATGACAACGATTATTACTATTATGATTGGAACCAACGTGATAACCCCTGTGATCTAGCCTATTACAGACAAAGCCGGGTAGTAAAAAGGAATATATTGGCATCAGAGATTGGAATGATTGTCAAGCAAAGTGAAAAAGAAAATGTATTGATCCTGACCCATCTCAAAACTACGGATCCTCTGGGGGGAGTTGAGGTCGAACTCTACGATTTCCAGCAACAGCTTATCGGTCAGGGGATCAGTAATTCTCAGGGACAGGTAAAAATCTCTGCCGATAGTATACAGGCACCTTTCATAGCCGTAGCTAAATTTGGGAATCAACGGGGATATCTCCGGCTGAATGAAAGCAATGCATTGTCACTGAGCAGGTTTGATATAGGTGGCTCTGACTATCAGGATGGTCTGAAGGGCTTCATATATGGAGAACGCGGGGTTTGGCGACCCGGAGATGAGATTTTCCTGACCTTCATCCTGGAAGATACAGAAGATATCCTGCCAGATAATCATCCGGTAAACTTCAAATTGATAGATCCACAAGGACAGACTGTTACTACTATGGTCAGGAACGAGGGGTTAAATGGATTTTATACTTTCCCCATTCAGACTAGTGCCAACGCTCCCACCGGAAATTATCAGGCTACTATCAAAGTGGGTGGCACTGAATTTAGTAAAACCGTGAAGGTGGAAACCATCACCCCCAATCGAATTAAGATTCAATTCGATTATGAGGCAGATGCACTTACTGCCAGAATGAAGCAAAATACTGTACAGTTGAAGGCTAGCTGGCTGCATGGTGCTCCTGCCAGAAACCTGGAAGCCAGGGTGAATGTAGCATTGGAGCCACAAAAAACGGGTTTTGATGAGTATTCAACTTTCAGCTTCGATGATCCCGTAAGATCCTTCAATTACGAAGAATTTGTGCTGTTTGAAGGGAAGCTGGATCAAAATGGGAATGCACGCATTCCTGCCGCTTTTTCACTGGATGCACGTCCTCCTGGTATGCTAAGCGCAAATTTCCGAACCCAGGTATACGAACCAGGCGGGAGCTTTAGTGTAGATCAGTTTGTCATGGATTATCACCCTTATGAGGTATATGTGGGTATCAAAACACCTGAAACTGAACGTTGGGGAAATGTATTGGAGTTGAATGAAGCTCATGAAATTGAGTTTGTAACCATGGGGCAGGATGGAAAGCTTGTTTCAAGAAACAATCTTCAGTTGGATGTGTATAAGCTGGAATGGAAATGGTGGTGGGACCAGTCTTACAATGACCTCTCAAATTTCCAGGGACGGATATATTCAGATATCGTCCAGTCTGCCAGGGTAAGTACCCCCAATGGAAAAGGTTCCTGGATGCTGAAAATAGATGAACCCAACTGGGGAAGATATCTTGTCAGGATTACAGATCCTTCGGGGCATGCTACTGGGCAGGTAGTATATGTTGATGAGCCCGGATGGAGGGGAAGGGCTGGTGCCGGTAATAATGAGGGGGCCAAAATGCTGTCCTTCACTGCGGATAAAGAATCTTATGAGGTGGGGGAAACAGTTACACTAAATATTCCCACGGGTTTTACCGGAAGAGCATTGGTTAGTATCGAGCGTGGTGCGGAAATACTGGAAACTACCTGGATAGAGGCCCAAGAGGGTATGACAACATATACCTTCAAGACCACTGCGGAAATGGCTCCCAATGTATATGCACATATCTCCCTGTTACAACCTCATGCACAGACGGCCAATGATCTCCCGATCAGATTGTATGGAGTAATTCCCATTTTCATCGAAGATCCTCAGACTTACCTGGAGCCTGAAATAAATATGCCAGATGTATTGCGACCCAACGAGGAGGTTATGATCAGGGTAAGCGAAGCCAATAGTAAGCCTATGACATATACCATTGCAATGATAGATGAGGGATTGCTAGATATCACCCGCTTCAAAACACCTGCCCCCCATGATGTGTTTTATCAGCGGGAAGCATTACATGTGAAAACGTGGGATATCTTCGATCAGGTAGTGGGTGCTTATGGCGGTGAAATAGGTAGCCTGTTAAGTATTGGAGGAGATGGTACCGAAGCGGTAGATCCCGATGCAAGCAAGCAGAGTCGCTTCAGGCCAGTGGTAAAATTCCTGGGACCATTTTCACTCAGAAGAGGACGGAAAGAGACCCATACTATTCAGATGCCTAACTATGTAGGATCTGTAAGAACCATGGTCATAGCAGGACAGGATGGAGCTTATGGCCATGCTGAGAAAAGTACTCCCGTCAAACAACCTTTGATGGTACTGGGTACTTTACCCAGAGTGCTGGGCCCTACTGAGACCCTCAAGCTTTCGGCAACTGTCTTTGCTATGGAAAACAACATCAGAGAGGTTACCCTTTCAGTTGAGACCAATGAGATGCTGGAAATAGATGGGCCTTCCCAACAAAATCTGAAATTCAACAGTACTGGAGATCAGGTAGCTAATTTTAACATTAAGGTAAAACCTTATCTGGGAACAGGTCATGTAACGATCACCGCCAGAAGTGGACGTGAGGTAGCGATTTATGAGACTGATATAGCCGTGCGTATGCCTAATCCGCCCATCACAGAGGTCGTATCTGCATCATTAGCTCCTGGAGAAACCTGGACTCAGGCTTACAAGCCTGTAGGTGTTCAAGGTACCAACCAAGGAATCCTGGAATTATCTGCTATTCCTCCCCTCAACCTTGGCAAACGACTCAATTATCTGATAAGATATCCTTATGGATGCCTGGAACAAACAACTTCTAGTGCTTTCCCTCAACTCTATCTCAGTCAACTATTGGAATTGAAAGCGGACAGGAAAAAAGATACAGAGCAAAATATCAGGGCTGCCATTGACAGGGTACGAAGATTTCAGTTGAGTAATGGTGGATTTGCATACTGGCCTGGAAATAGAGAAGCGAATACCTGGAGTACCAATTACGTCGGTCATTTTCTGCTGGAAGCGCAGAATGCAGGATATTATGTACCCCAGGACATGCTCAATAACTGGAAACAATATCAGCGCCTTGAGGCAGAAAACTGGACGGGAAATGCACCTACCCCATGGTTTGGGCGGGCTGAGGAACTTTCACAGGCATATCGCCTGTATCTGCTGGCCCTGGCTGGAGCCCCTAATATAGGAGCGATGAATCGTCTTCGTCAGGAGGACAATCTCTATATTGCTGCCAAATATCATTTGGCAGCAGCCTATCATTTGGCAGGACAAAAGCGGATAGCTGAGCGTATCCGTAAAGGACTCGACAAAAATGTACCTGACTACAGACGCAGATCCTATACCTTTGGATCTGCCTTAAGAGATCAAGCTATTATTCTCGATGCACTAAGTACCATGGATGCCAAAGATGAAGCCTCAGAACTAGTATCAGGTATTTCAGACCGGTTATCCTCTGATGAGTGGTTGAGTACTCAGACTACAGCTTTTTGTCTGGTGGCTATGGCAAACTATGTGGGCAGACAAAATCCAGATCAGGCCATGAAATTTTCACTAGCTAATAATGGTACCTCCCCTGCATCAATGACAGAAACAACTGCTGTATGGCAACGATCCCTTGATCCTGATGCGGCCACTCAGATACAAATCACCAACACGAGCAACCAAATTCTCTTCACAAGAATTGCCTCTGAAGGCGTTCCACTTCAGGGCGACAATACGAGTTCGTCTAATGGAGTATCGATGAGTGTACAATATAAACAACTCAATGGTCAGATACTCAACCTTGAAAGCATTCCCCAGGGAACAGATTTTTATGCGGAAGTGAAGATCACTAATACAGGGAAAAGAGGAACTTATACAGAAATGGCACTTAACCAAATATTTCCGTCGGGATGGGAAGTATATAATTCGAGGCTGTTCAATATGCAAAATGGAGGAGATACTCCTGATTATCAGGATATCAGAGACGATAGAGTATACACATTCTTCGAAATCCCGGAAGGAAAAACCAAGATATTTATCCTCAGATTAAATGCTGCTTATCAGGGAAGATTTTATCTACCGACTGTGTACACAGAGGCTATGTACGAAAAATCAATTAATGCAAAAACAGGAGGTAAATGGATAAATGTGGTTAATCCTCCACAAGGATAGGCATCATAATTGCTACACTATTACTGATTATATAATGATTTTCTTAAAAAAAGAGTTTTTTATTTATAATTTAAGATATAAATTATATAAAAATCTGATTGAGGCCATTGTTGTAATGCCTTTTATCTGTACCAGTTGTGGAACGGCACAGTTGAGCTATATAAATAATCAAAATATATCCTATGAAATAGTGGACAAAGGGAGCTACTCGGGATATGATGAAGAAGCTCAGATGTGGATCATGAATGAAGAAAACTGGAAGAGATGCTGGGAAAAATTATATAAAGATACAGTCCCTAAGCCTGAAATTCCGGCTGTCAATTTTGACAGAAAGCACCTGATAGCATGCTTTATGGGGTCAAGAAGTAAAGGGGGATTCCAGGTTTCTGTAGAGCAGGTTCGACTTGAAGGTCATACCCTGCATGTTGATCTTGTATACAACAATCCCGGCAAAGACTGTATAACTACCCTGGCAATTACCCAGCCCTATATCATCATAGCGATTCCAGATACTGATGTGAAGGACATCACATTTGAGGTCCGCCAAATAGAAAAAGAATGTGGATGATGTAAGGGTTTGATAATCAGTATTTTTAGGATTGGGATAAATAATGACACATTCTGGTGGATATGTTAAATACTAAAAGCTATTTGAACGTTTGTATAGTGATACAATAGAATTGCCTATTGTAAAATTCAGTTTTCCTAAACTTGTCTTCTGGGTTTTGTTGCTTGTAAATGATAATGCATATAAAAAAATCAGATAATGCTTTTTCAAAAGAAAATGCTGATCTGGATCTTTCTTGTAATCTGCTGGCAATACCAGTCGATGGGACAGTTTGGATCTGATTATATAAGATTAAAGCCCTCTGGAAAGATACCTGCTTATCTTTCTATACCTTTTCTGGATGCATACAATCCTTTTGATACGCGTACTGATTATACAGATGCTCCGGTTACAGAAGATGATTTTTGGCAGGAGAGCAATTACTACCTCAATCAATTGTTGATAAGTGGAAAAATACTGTATAATGACCCTGTTTCTCAATATATTGGTCAAGTTGCTGACCACCTTTTGAGAAGCCATCCCGAATTACGAAGAAAATTGAGATTCTTTGCAGTCAAATCCCCTTCCCTAAATGCTTTTTCGTCCAACCAGGGAGTCGTGCTTGTCAATGTGGGATTACTTGCGAGACTGGAAAATGAGGCTCAGTTAGCTTTTATCTTAAGCCACGAGATAAGTCACATCATCAGTAGACACCAGATGGATTTTTACCTGGCCTCCAGAGAATGGGAAACCAAACTCGACCAAACTACAGATAAGCATTCCATGAAGAAAATGCTCATGGAACAACGCAAGTATTCTCAGGAGACAGAACTTGAAGCCGATCAGTTGGGACTCAAAATATTTATGGCATCTAGATATGATCTGAATGCCATCCCTTCCTGCTTTGATATTATTCGACAGAAAGATCTTGCATTTGATGAAAAGGCCTTTCATCCAAGCTTTTTTGATATCCCTCATTTACACTATCCCGATACATTTTTTCTGCCTTCTCATGACTCGATTCCGGAAGATATTCTCATCTTCCAACAATATAATAGTACACATCCCGCAGCCGAACTCAGAAGAAATGTCCTAATGGATAGTATCCATGAAAAAATTGACGATTTCAGTGGAAGAAAATTATTTATTTCAGAATCCGCAGACTTTTACCACATCAGGGAAATTTGCAGGTTCGAGACCTGTTTCTCCTACCTGGCCCATGGGGATTACGAAAAATCATTTTACTGGTCTTATTTAATGCTACAAAAGTACCCCCATAATAAATTTCTGAAGATATGCCTGGGACAGGCTCTTTATCGTCTTGCCAGATTCAAACAGATAGGTAAGTTCTGGGATATCCATACCAACTTCGAACAGGTATCTGGAAAAAGCCGGAGCTTGTTTTATTTTTTCGAACAGATTACTCCTGAAGCATTACTTACGATAGCTCTGGTTTACAATTGGAGGCTACATATTCAGTATCCCTCCGAAGTGATGTTGGATCGCATGATCCAGGATATCATGCAGGAACTGGGCTATCATTATGTAGATCAGCTCTCTTACTATCGTCAGAAGGTAGATATTGATGATGCTGAGGACTTTCATCGTTATGCACTATCCGAAGCCCTGAAACATGATGAATTTGTTAACAAGTTCTCGCACCAGTTAGGTGCTACTGCTGATAGCAACATGCATAACAACGCTACCTCCGCAAATGATCAAATACAGAATGTAGCTGCGACGCTCGAAAAAGGACTTAACCTGGGACTGGATAAGATTATGATCGTAGACCCTGTATACTACATCGTGGATGATAGATTATCACGTCGCCAACAACTTGAAAACGCTGAGCGTAAACAACGACAGGTCTTGCATATGATCAAAGAGCATGCAACATCGTTGGGACTCAATTACGGTATTCTTGGTGGCAACAACATAAAACTGGAAGCTGCCCCGGCATTTGAAGACCTTTACCTACTTAATGAATGGTTCAATGAAAGAAATAATCAGCAGGGATTAGATTTGGTGAGCATTTATTATGATGAAGTGCAGGAACTCAAAGAAAAATATCAAACGCCCCATTTCGTGTGGATAGAAGCAGGTAACATCGCTCATTCACGTTCAAATAAGGGACTTGTTCTATCTGCGGGGATTCTTCTTCCTGTATTACTGCCCTATTCGATCATTTATACACAGACTCCCAAACACCTGACTTTTTTATACAGCATTATATACAACCTCGAGACTGGTATGGAATTGGCAACGTATCCCAAGAAGGTTATGATGAAAGACCGTATTGATGTCTTGAATTCGATCACATACGATTTTGTCTATCAGTTGAAACAATCTGATAATTAGATTTTCATGCTACGCCTCCCCCACTTTCATCATAATCTCAAAGTATTTTTGCCGGTATGGATATGGTGTCTTTGTGTGAACATACCTCTGGTATACGCCCAGCAACCTCCAGGCTATTTAGGAAAAACGATGGTGCTGGATTTATCCCTGGAAGCCGCGCCTGCACTCAGAGTGGCCAGTAAACGCGATTTGCCCCCATATGTAATGAATCTACAATTGCAATTAGAACTCGAGAAAATTCTTTCAAGGCGTTATTCCGCAGGAGTGTTTGTACGCCCGGTTATGGCAGGAGCCTTGTATGAACAATCTAATCTTGAGGGCAAATCTTTGATACGTGGTATGAATATCGGTACAAGCTTTCGCATATACAGTCTCAGGCGAAAGGGAAATATTGCACCTCTAGGCCCATACAAAAAAATAGATATTATGTACCTGACCTATTGGATGATTGATAGGGATAGAGCCTTTTATCAGGATGGAAGAAGCTGGCTAGGAAGATATCACGACTTGGGGATAGGAATTGTCATCGGAAACAGGATTATCTTCCACGATCAGGTATCATTTCATTATGGAATACGTTTTGCCACAATACTGGGTATGTTCAAAGATGATCCCTCCAGTGAACAAATCTACTTTAAAAACCTGGCTACCAATCGTCTTCAGGGTCAGTATTTTTTTAATTTCCAAATAGGTATTGGGATCTTTCCTTATTAAACCTTAAGGTAAAAGATTCGTATATTTGCCCAATCTAAGCATTGTTGTTTCCATTGGGGTAAAACGCTACATTTGTATTGTGGGTAGACTTATTGCAATAGATTACGGTACAAAACGTACAGGATTGGCTTGGACTGATCCCTTTAAAATGATCGCTACAGGCATTGGATCTTTTGCAGCAAATACATTGTACGATAAACTTGATGAACTTGTGTCTCAAGGAGAGATAGAAGGCTTTGTCGTTGGATGGCCAACCCGGGGAGACGGAAGCGATACACACAATACCGAAAACGTGCGCCAATTTGTCAAATGGCTGGAAAGTAAATTTCCCAAATTAGAGATCATCCTCTGGGATGAGAGATTTACTTCCAGGCAGGCACAACAAGTGATGCTACAGGCTGGTGTGAAAAAGAAAAAGCGAAGAGAGAAACAATTAATCAACCAGATAAGTGCTACAATCATATTACAAGACTATTTATCCACCATCAGCTAAACCGATGACCCCCTATCAGGGTTAACCTCCTATCAAGGTTGATATATTATGTATAAATAGCCGATAATAAACTAACTTGAATGATTTTTCCCATTGTAGGATATGGACATTCGGCGTTACGGACGCCAGCAGTTGAAATCAGTCCAGATTATCAGGAACTTGAACAGCTGATAACTGACATGTTTGAGACCATGTACAATGCTCAGGGCGTGGGATTAGCTGCACCTCAGATCGGTAAGTCAGTCCGTATCTTTGTGGTAGATGGCACTCCGATGAAAGAAGATTATGAATACCTCGATGGTTTCAAAAAAGTGTTCATCAATCCGCAAAAGATAAAGGAAACAGGCCTGGAGTGGAGTTTTGAAGAAGGTTGCCTCAGTATTCCAGATATCAGGGAAAAGGTAATGCGGCAGGATAAAATCGTTTTGAAGTATATGAATGAGCATTTTGAAGAACAACAAGAGGTCTTTGAAGGTATGAAGGCTCGCATTGTGCAACATGAATACGATCACCTTGAAGGAGTCCTTTTCATAGATCACATCTCTCCCATGCGTAGAAAACTTCTCAAAACCCGCCTAAATAAAGTAACACTAGGCCAGATTGACACAACCTATCCCATGAAATTTTCAGCCAAAAAAAAGTAATATACTAACTACGATCTGAAAAACGAAACTTATTTGTCTTTTTTACAAAAAAATAATATATTTGTAATCAGTTTAGGATAATTCTGTTTAAAGTTTAGGTATTAATTATGACGGCACAGGAGTTACACGCCAAGCTAAAGGCGACTAAAAGTTTTTTACACAAAGAAATTGTACGTAATAAAGTGAACCCAAACGAAAGTGTACTGACTTACAGGCAGATAGACATGCGTTTGGACATGATTCACGAGGCGGAAAGAGTAGGAGTGAGAAATCTGGGAGAACGCCAAAACAGAAAATTGACAAAGATGATCGCTGAACTTGAATTCCTCGGCAAAATATCTTTAAATTAATTCCCTTACATATTTCTTCGCTCAAAATTCTTGGAGGTTGTCTTGAACCTCCTTTTTTAATATTCATTTTTTCAGGAATCTACTTCATTTCCCACAAATCTTTTATATTTGATTTGTTTTACAGAATCTGCATGGTAGCTCATGTAAAACAGTATCTATTTATCAATAATATTTTTCGATAATATGGAGGCTTACATACCTATTTTCATCCTGATCGGAATTGCAATCGTACTAGGTGTACTATTGACCAATCTTTCCCGCTTGCTGGGCCCATATAGACCCAACAGTAAAAAATCTATTGTCTATGAAAGTGGTATGGACCCTGTAGGTACTGCTCATGAACGCTTCAAAGTGAAGTTCTACCTCGTAGCCATGCTGTTCATCCTGTTTGATATAGAAGTAGTGTTTATGTACCCCTGGGCTGTCCAGTATACACAACTCCTGCAGGAATTTGGCTGGTTCCCATTTGTGGAAATGCTGGTATTTATCCTGATCCTGTTTGTAGGTTATATATACATATACAAGAAAGGTGGACTCAAATGGTCTTAGGCCAAACATTTAAAAATCTATTCAGTTGATCATATAAACGTCCAAATACGGTAAAGTAAAAAAAATATGGGATTAGAGAAGGCTATAGCCAAACAAGGATATTTGCTTACTACAGTTGACGCCATTACTAACTGGGCACGTGCTAATGCTATGTGGCCCATGCCCATGGGACTTGCATGCTGTGCTATTGAGATGATGGCCTTTGCTGGTCCAAAATACGACGTATCCAGATTTGGAAGTGAGGTGTTTAGGTTCTCACCTCGTCAGGCTGATATGATGATCGTCGCGGGTTGGTGCTCTTACAAGATGTCTCACTCAATCAAGAGAATATGGGACCAGATGCCAGATCCTAAATGGTGTGTGGCAATGGGAGCTTGTGCTTCTACAGGGGGTATGCACCGTGTATATGGAGTCGTACAGGGAGTAGATAACTTTTTGCCTGTAGATGTTTACATACCCGGGTGTCCTCCTAGACCTGAAACTGTAATACATGCACTGCAGACCATCCAGGAAAAAGTTAAGACAGAACACTCCGTACTGCAAGATTAATAAATCCTTTTTTTCTTAAAGAAGCTTACATAGTGTTCGCCTCAAGTTATAAAGGCTCATGCTTCTAAAGTGGCATTTAATGCGAAGCGTTTACACATTTCGAAGAGCTATTTAAGATGATAGATAAGCGAGGTCAGATCTGGACTGTACCTCTTTTCCAATGTTTCGTTAGGCTAGTTGTTCCTGATCAATATACCACTTAAGCGCAATATTGATCACGTCCTTGATTCTGATACCTTTTTCAATAGCGATTTCTTTCGCTCTGTTGAATACCTTCATGCTGATGAGCGTCTGGAACTGGACATAAGACTCATCTTCAGGGATGGATGCTTTTGCCTCTCTCACATTTTTGCGTGGGAACACATGATCAAACGCCTGATCTTCCAAAGCGCCTTCCATAGCATCCAGAAAAGTACGCTCTGTACTGGAAGGATTATTTAATGGTACCTCTCCCTCTAGAGCTTCCTCTATATTTTTGATAAAATGCTTCTTCCTATGCGAAGACTTGCTCCGCTTAGCAGTAGATGTGCGCGTAGAACTTTTTTTTCGAGTAGGGATCAGGTCGTCCAACTCGCCATCATCAAAGGCTTCTCCCAGCCGCTCTAAAAACTTCTTAGACATACATTTTCCTTCTTGATAATATAGGATCTAACCTGGAATACGATTTTTACATTACTTTAGGTATCAACTTTCGACCAATGCAGAGGTTTTCCGGATGACTTCCTGTGTCAAAGAATAGTAATCTTCGGCTCCATGACAATTGGAGTCGTATTCAAATACGTCTTTCCCCATACTCTGAGCCTCTGCCAATGAAATATTTCCCCTGATATACGTGTCAAAAACCATGTCTTTGTACGTGTTAAGAGCGTGCTCTACGATTTCCTGATGAAGGACTTTGCGACTGTCAAACTGTGTAATGACGATGCCCAGTAATTCCAGCTTACTGTTCATCCGGGTCTTGACTGTACGCAAAATTTTAATGAAATCCGTCATCCCGGATAGGGAGAGGAACTCGGGTTGAAGCGCTACCAGAACATAATCACTGGCAGTAAGGGCAGTAATAGTCAGAGTACCCAGGGAAGGGGGGCAGTCGATGATGATATAGTCATAGTCATGACTTATCCCTTCGAGGCTTTCCTGCAGGATGAATTCCTTCCCTATCTCATTATTTTTTTCAAATGCAGCCAGATGTATGGATGAAGGAATGAGATATAAATTGTTATTCAGGGATTTTATAACCTTCATTACATCGTCCTGATATGCCAGAATCTGGTAAATGGTCTGATCCTGCTTTTGAAGCCCAAGTGATGCCGTAGCATTGGCTTGAGGGTCCATGTCGATCAGTAACACCCTAAGACCTGCCCTTGCCAGTCCTGAAGCCAGATTTACTGCGGTTGTGGTTTTTCCAACACCACCTTTGTGATTTGCTATAGATATTATACTCATCAGCTCTGCTATAGATCAATATCTAACTTGATAATCGGATCAAAATACGATTTATTGTTCATAATATACAATCCTTAAGAGAAAAACCCTAATAAGAATATTACGTCACCTAGAATGAGGAGCAACAAATTTATATGGATTTAGTTATGTTGTTGATAAATTATTAGTTTTACCTCCTTAAAATGAGTATTACTTATGGCGATCATGATAACCGATGAATGCATTAATTGTGGCGCATGTGAGCCGGAATGCCCCAATAATGCTATATATGAACCAGGTGTACCCTGGAAATTTTCTGACGGTACCGGCCTTTCTGGTACAACTCAACTCAATGGAACAACCGTAGATGCGGATGTAGAAAATGATCCTGTATCCGATGAGATTTACTATATAGTGACTAATAAATGTACGGAATGTGTAGGGTTTCATGAAGAGCCCCAGTGTGCTGCCGTATGTCCGGTAGATTGCTGTGTGCCAGACCCGGATCATGAAGAGACAGAAGATCAGCTCCTGGATAAAAAAGCCTGGCTGCATTTAGATTGATCTATGTGCGTAGATTATTGAAGAAACAAAAATTTTATTATGTTAAGCCTCTTTTATGGAGGCTTATTTTTTGACCTGCTATAAAACGGTAATTTATGGGCATTTCATCATCTTTACGCAGCCTTTATCAGCCAGTTATCGGATTGGAAGTCCACATTCAGTTACTCAACAAAAGCAAAATATTTGCTACAGATGGGTTTTCCTTTGGTGATAAGCCCAATCATCGTCTTTCTACGATTACACTGGCACATCCCGGTGTTCTTCCTTCTATCAATAGGCTATGTATCGAGCATGCTGTTAAGTTGGGGCTTGCCCTGGACTGTGAAATATCCTCCAGGACTTATTTCGACAGGAAAAACTATTTTTATCCGGATCTCCCCAAAGGATATCAGATATCTCAGGACGGAAAGCCCATATGTATGGGGGGGCAACTTGATGTCCGTATGAATAATCAATATAAAACCATCCGGATTCACCACATTCACCTGGAAGAGGATGCTGGAAAATCATTGCACGACATCTCTGATCAATACACCTATGTTGATCTCAACCGGGCAGGCGTGGGGCTGGTAGAGCTGGTCACTCAACCTGACCTGAGAAGTTCTCAGGAGGCAATGATCTTCCTGACCGAGATCCGCAAGCTCGTAAGATACCTGGGGATTAGCGACGGTAATATGGAAAAGGGTAACCTGCGTTGCGATGCCAATGTCTCTGTCATGTTACATGAAGCCAAGGAATACGGAACACGTGTAGAGATCAAAAATCTCAATTCGTTTACGTTTCTGGGGAAGGCCATCGAATATGAGATTGACCGGCAGATCCAATTGGTCGAAGATGGTGGAAAAGTAGTGCAGGAAACAAGGAAATGGGTGGTGGATAAAGGCATTACACTTCCCATGCGGGATAAAGAAACGGCAGACGACTATCGCTATTTTCCCGAACCCGATCTCCTGCCAGTAGAAGTCTCACCTGGACAACTGGCCAGTATCAAGGCTTCCCTCCCTGCGCTGCCACAACAGTTGCTTCATACCTATATCGATCAACTGGGTATCCCCGAAAATGAAGCACTTGCCATTACAGAACAGAAAGGACTTGCCAGATACTTTGATGAACTAAGAGCTATGGTGGACCCCAAGGCTGCTGCTAGCTGGCTCTTGGGACCTGTCAAGATGTACCTCAATGAGCAAAACATCAAGATTCGTGAATTTCCCCTGGAACCCAAACAAATTGCCCGGCTTATACAGGTCATCCACGATCGAAAAATAAGCCACGATGCTGCAAAAAATTATGTGTACCCGGAAATGCTCTTGCACCCGGAAGAAGATCCACTTGACATCGCTGCTCGTCTTGATGTCATCATGGATTCCGATGGTTCGGAGATAAAGAACTTTGTCAAACAATTGATCCAGCAATTTCCCGAAGAAACACAGCGATATCGCAATGGGAAGAAAGGTTTGCTGGGATTTTTTGTTGGCCAGGTTATGAAACAATTCAAAGGCAAAGCCAACCCTAAAGAAGTGAATAAAGTAGTAAGGGAAAATCTGGAAAAATGAATGAGGAAAGATCGTAACTTTCCTTAGCCAAATTTTGTTTCTTTAGAAGTAGGAAGATCGAAATCATTCTGTCAGACAAAATTTTTCAATTGATCCGTAGCTTTCTGAATGTTATCTTAACAAAATGAGATGATGTATGTTTGTTAATCCTGACATAACAGCTTAACCACTAACAAGGTAACCCATAGCAAGAGAAGAGCTAAAAACTAAGAGCTTACTGGTATGAAAAAAACAATACTACCCCAGCTTTTATTCCTTAATTTATTATGTTTGAATATTGTGCTCTATGCACAACCTACCTTTGATGATTATGGAAAAATAGATCCTGCTGATTTACTCTTTAGTCAGGAAGAGGAAGATCTGAATGCTGATGCAGTTATCCTGTTTGATCTGGGGAGCGTAGTAGTTAATCAGGAAGTAAATAGACTTAAGACGACGTACAGGTTTCACCGTCGAGTCAAAATATTAAATGAAGAAGGTCTCGACTGGGCTAAAGTAAATATCCCTTTCAATCAGCGGTTTAATGAAAATGTAAAAGTCTTGAGAGGTGTTACTTACAACTTGTTGGAAAATGGAGAGGTGCAAGAAATAAAATTGGATAAAAGAACGGTTGCCGAAGAAAAACCCAATAGCGAACAAGGTTATGTGAAATTTCCCTTGCCAGGTGCAAGGGTGGGGTCAGTGGTGGAATACGTTTATCAGGTTACTTCTGACAATATACAATCGATTAAACCCTGGTTTTTTCAGCAATCTATACCTGTGAATTATAGTGAATTTACCACTTATGCTCCACGCAGGGTCAAGTATGTACCTGTTCTCCGGGGTGATACGCGAAAACTGGTCCGCACAACAGGTGATTATTCAGAACAAGTAACCAGTTCAAATTTTCTCAACAATGCGAGTGGCTTTGGGAATGGGATCAGTAATGTGATGCTTGATGGCGTAATCTACGGAAATGCAAATTCTTACAGTATGGAGGATATCGCGCCATTAGAACTGGAACCTTACACGACTATTCTGGAAGACAACATGGCACAGGTGAGTTTTCAACTCGCCAGCCTTCGCATATCTAGTAGCAACCGGATCTATACCTGGAAAATGCTCAGCAGAGAATTGGTTCGTGACAAGAAATTTGGGAGATACATGGATGATGAGAAGATACAGGCTATCGCTCAGCGCATGACCAGCAATGACCGTAGAAATAGAGATAAAATCAAAACCTTATTTGAGTTTGTCCAGGAACGCATCGAATGGAACGGAGTGTATGATCCTTATGGTTCCACAGACCTGCCCGATTTACTTAATCAAAAGATAGGTAATAGTGCTGATATCAATCTGATGCTTTGTGCCATGCTTCAGGCTGTTAAGTTCGATGCGTATCCCATATTGATCAGTACGCGTGATCATGGGAAAGCACAAATGTATTTCCCTGATATGACACAGTTTAACCACGTCATTGTGGGAGTTAAATACAGAGGGGATATGATTTTTCTGGATGCACTCAGCATGGGGGTGCCATTTGATATGCTGCCTCGCAGAGATCTGAACGAAAATGGATTCATGGTCGATAAACGCAACTGGGGCTGGATAGATATCATTCCCAAACATGAAATTATTCGCAATACCTACACGCGTTTTAACCTCGAAGAGGATGGTACCTTGCATGGAGATCTCGAAATGGTTTTCAAAGAGTATAGTGCTGCAACAGAAAGAGGTAAGCTTCTCAATGTATCTCTCGAAAAGGCTGAATATATACGCCAGGAATTTCTTCAGGGCTTACCTGGCGCTACCTTGCTCAATTTTAATATCAAAAACCCCCCTAACATCGACAGTCCTGTATTGATCGAATGTCAGCTTACAACACCCAATTATGTGCAAATTGTCGATGACATGATGTTTGTGAGACCGTTGCTTACCAAATCTATCATTGAAAATCCTTTTCAGTCTGAGGAACGAATAGCTCCGATAGATTTGCCCTGTCCGATCAGGGAATATTATCTCCTGGGATTAGAAATACCACCAGGATATGAACTCGTCCAGACACCTCATCCCATCCGGGTACTCATGCCTAATAAAGCAGGAGAATTTACCTTCAACGTACTGGTTGATGAGTCTATCATACACGTCTCTAGTACCATCTTTATCGAGAAAACGCATTATCAACCTGATGAATATGAAGAGATCAAAACCTTTTTTGACTATATTATTCGAAAACACGAAGAAGACTTGATACTGAGAAGAATTACCCCACAAAAGGAGGGAAAATAAGCAATGGGTGGATATATGATAAATGGAGGACAATGGAAGGCCCTATGTAGAAAAGTAAATACTGAGATACATATTTTCCATATTACCTGATGCTCTATTCCCACCTGGTACGGGAGTGAGCAAGTAATTTATGATCGGTTTTTCGGACCAGTTGATGCAGAAAGGTATCGGATTCAAGTTTCTGAGTCTGTGAGACGAGGATATCTTTCCATTGGGACTCAGCTTTGTATACGATATCCAGTTCCCGAAGTACATGAGATTGTAGAATGCTGTCTCCTACTGTTTCAATCATCCATTGTAAATAATACACATTGTTGAGATGTTGATTAAAATCTAAGTCAAACCAACCTGCATGGTAGGTCTGAGACCAGTCAGGATCTGTAAGTTTCGGGATATTTCCTGAAGGCCTTGGGAGACACCTGGAAGGGTCAGGCATTTGGTAAGCGAGAATATCCTCTGGTATTTGCGTAAGCCTCCGCGTATGGGTATCCATCAACAGCCAGACAGAGCTGGCTTTTGCCAGCATCTTGCCAGATTCATTGTATACCTTGTAGTCCCTGTAAGTAAAATATTTTTCAAAACCAGCTGGGTATGTTTCAATACTGATTTTTTCCCCCATGAGCGGCATTTGGAAGAATTGAAGACATTTTCGCATCAGTACCCAAGAAATATGGCGCTGTTCCAAATCCCATACTGAAACCTTCAGATTGATCACATTTTCCATAGCAGCTTCGTGCATCAGTTTGATCAAAGAAGGTACCGTGATCACTTTCTGGTGATCTACGTCGTAGGTCCTAATCTTGAAAACGGAGGTATGAATTAAATCCGGATGCAGTGCCATGCAAAGAACTTATAGGGATTATTCTTCTTCTTTGATAATCACACCATTAGCGAGAAAAGAATATCCGATTTTAGGTTCAGTGATTTTTTTCTTTGCCTCCTCTTCAGACATCCCTCCATCTATGGCATAATGTCTGAGGTCTTCTACAGATGTCGTATCAACCTTAAGTTCCCCCTGTATGATGGCAGTCTTACCAGAAGAATGTTTGGGAACGAAAAAGCCATAATCCTTGAAGGTAACCCGCATCTCCTGATTATTCGGTAACTTCATGGTCATCCAGCATCCTTTGGCCTGACATACCGCATCTACTGCTCCACTTAATTTCAGATCTGACATATCCCATATATCCCATTGATCAGTCAATGTGTCAAAATCCTCAGAAGATATGGCACTTTCTTCGGTGATCCGCATGCCATGATAACTCATTTTTCCATTAGCAGAAACGCTGTCAGCCGGAAATGTTCCTTGTGCCCATACTGAAAGAGCCATTCCCATGGTCAGCATACATAGTGTGATTTTTCTCATGGTATTTATATATGATTTATAAGGCAATATTTAAAAGATTATTCATAAAAGCCAATCATTTTTTCCAAGGGCTTTGTTTTGAGGGATACGCATTAAGCATTTACTTTGTTTGTGTATTAATATAGCAAAGTATACAGCATGCTTCAGGTACAATCTTTCACATTCAATCCCTTTCAGGAGAATACCTATTTGATATACGATGAGACGGGTGAGGCCGTCATCATAGATCCCGGATGCCATACACATAGTGAGCAAGCTCATCTTCGCGATGAGGTGGAAGCTCTGCAACTGAAAGTGGTCAAGCTTTTGAATACACATGGCCATATAGACCATATGCTGGGTAATGATTTTGTGGTCATGACCTGGAAAGTGCCATTTGCTACACATGAACTTGTAAAACAGGAACTTCAGGAAGCCCTCAGTTGGAGTAGTTTTACAGGCATATATCCCCGACCTTCTCCCGATCCCAATGAGTTACTCCTGGAAGGAAATTTGGTTAATTTTGGAACAACCTCACTCGAAGTACTCTTCACGCCTGGACATTCAGCAGGACATATTAGTTTTTTTTCCAGAGAAGACCAGATGCTTTTTTCAGGCGACGTGTTGTTCCAAAGAGGCATAGGAAGATACGATCTTCCCGGAGGAAACTACCAGATACTCATGCAGACAATTATTGAAAAGATCTTACCATTGGGTGATGAAGTAATTGTCTATCCCGGTCACGGATCTATTACGGTCATCGGTGATGAAAAGCAGCAAAATCCATTTATTGAAGAATATTTGTCAGGAATAGCATAAGAGCTTGTTGAGCAAACCCTAGTACTGTGCAGTCTTGTTCCTATACCAACATGCCATCAGCCAGAACGGAACCTCTACGGTTGCCTGTTACACACTCACTACTCTGGCAGGATTACCAAATACTGTTGTACCTTCTTCCACATCACGCATCACCACCGCACCTGTGCCTACGGTAGCACCTTTGCCCAGCTCTACATCCGCATAGATGATCGCTCCCAGACCTATTTTGACGTGATCATGTATTTGTACCCGCCTGCCTATTCGTACACCGCTCTGTATCGTACAGTAATCTCCTATGGCTGCATCCGGTTCTATGGATACGTGATTCTCTATCACATTGAAGCTACCCATCATCACATTGGCATTGATCATCGTTCCAGCATTCACTAGATTTCCCCTTCCCATTTTTACATAATGACTGATCGAGTGATGTGGATGGATCAAATTAATCAGTTCCGGAGAAAATTTCTCCATGTATTCCACATATTCTTTTCTTAGGCCACTGTCGTACTCTGCAATGACAACCTTTACATGCTCATCACTAAGCAAGGTATTGCTATCCTTGGTACTGAGTTTGGAAATCACCAATACATTATTGAGTTCCTTATTTACCTCCTCTTCATCATCCGTGAGAAACCCATATACCAACACATCCAGACTATTGGCTATATCCAGAGCTACCCTGCCTAGGGTACCTGCGCCGATAATTATAATAGGTACTTTGTGATTATCCATATAGGCAAAAGTAGTAAAGTTTCACGTAAGAATGAATTAGAAATCCTTACACTTAGATGATAATAAGTTTATTTAAAATGTGTTTATTCGTAACTGATATTACCAATATGGTAAAAAATATAATAAGATATTGAATGAATTACATTCGTTTGCTGAGCAAGTATCCCAACTACATAGGATACGGCGCGTTGCATTATTTTTATTCTAGTTTGGGACAATCTTTCTTGATCAGCTTATTTGTTTTACACTTTACCGAAGCACTACAGATCAGTAATGTTGCATTTGGCTGGTTTTACTCCGGAGCAACGCTTGTAAGTGCTTTAATACTCCCAGTATTGGGAGTTTATCTAGATAAAGTTAAGCTCAGGTACATCAGTGTTGCCATAGGGATAGGGTTAAGCTTTTTTTGTATACTCGCCTCTCAGGTATATCATCCTGTAATGCTTTTTATAGCCTTGGTAGGGCTGAGGTTTTTTGGACAAGGTATGATGCCCCTGACAGCTTCTACCTCAGTGGCGAGGTACTTTGACTTTAATCGTGGAAAAGCCCTTTCGATCGCAGGATTTGGATTACCTATTGGTGAGTTTATATTGCCGCTGTTGATCACAACGCTGATCTTATCATTTGGTTGGAGAATGACATGGTTAATTCTGGCAGCATCCGTAGTTTTGTTCTTCATTCCCGCTAGTTTGAAGATTGTTTCTGCTAATAACCCATTTCAGGTTAACCAAGAAGTAAAGAAACGTGATAAGTCTGCGCCTAAGACACATTTTATTCGTAAAGTGGTACTAAGAGATCCACGTTTTTACCTGTTGTCCCTGGTCCTCATGTTTGTCCCGTTTTTCATGACCGGGCTACTCATTCATCAAAATATGATTGCCGATATCAAAGGTTGGTCTCAGACACTAATGGCCAGCGCCATCATGGCGTTTGGGATTACAAGGTTGGCCACAAACCTGATAGCAGGTCCAGCCATCGACCGCTTTTCTGCATTACAAGTATATCCTTTTGTCCTGGTCCCCTTGATTCTGGGCAGCCTTGCCGCTGTTTTGACTAATCATCCTTTGGCTGCATTCGTCTTGTTTATGCTGAGCGGCGCTACTAATAGCATATTATCATTGACTGCTACAGCGATGTGGGCAGAAATATATGGTACTGCCAATCTTGGTGCGATACGTAGCATGGTTACTACCTTAGTGGTATTTTCCGCAGCAATTGCACCTGTGATCATGGGCTGGGGGTTTGAGACACCCGGTAGATTTTACAGTAGCCTGTGGATTTATATCGGCTTGATGATCCTCGCCAGCCTTACAGCAATTTGGGGAATACGGTTGAAGGCTCCTGAAAAAGAACTTCAGGAAGACCATGTGTAACATGATATATTGAAAGAGACCATGGTTTCAAAATTTTTCTGTAATACGGCCTTTACTCACCAGCCATAAGCCTCCAAAAGTGAGTATGCCATTGACGGGAAGTATCATGAAACCCATTTCAACCCCCAGTAATACTAGACTGTACTGCTGCAGGAGGTATGTAATCAGGGGGCAAATGATAGCTACCCAGGGAATCCATTTATCCAAAGCCTTCAAATCTGTAAACATTCCAAAAGCAAAAAGCCCTAATAAAGGACCATAGGTATAGCCTGCCGCACGGAATATTTCCCAAATTACTGCATCGTTATTCATCGAATTAAACACCACAATGACCAAAAAGAGGATTGCAGCAAAGCCAATATGTACCAGATACCTGATCTGTATGCGCCTTTTGGGATTGCTAAACTTCTGAATACCCAGGATATCTACACAGAATGACGTAGTAAGAGCTGTCAGGGCTGAGTCAGCCGAAGAGTAAGCGGCTGCAATTACCCCCAATACAAAAAATGTTCCTGCTACCGGCCCCAGATAGTTGAGGGAAATTAAAGGAAAAAGTTGATCTGTCTTGCGGCAGATCATTTCACCCGTATCGGGATCTTTAACCTGTAATGCACAATCGGCCGCGAAAATCGGATCAACTATTCCCATGCGATCACCATAGATGTAGATGAGTGCTCCCAGGCTGAGAAACAATAATTTGGCTATCACTAGTGTAATTGAAAACCAAAATATATTTTTCTGGGCATCTTCCAGCGTACGGCATGTAAGGTTCTTCTGCATCATATCCTGATCCAGCCCCGTCATAGCTAGGGCAATAAAAGCCCCACTGATAAATTGCTTAAAAAAATTGTTGCCGGGTGCCCATTCCCACACAAAGATCTTTGCATAGTCACTCTGGAGAATCTGCTGAGTCGTATCGTCGATGGACCAACCCAATTGATTCCCTATCATATAAACAGCCAGTCCTGCTCCCAAAAGCATGAAAAATGTTTGCAGGGTATCTGTCCATACTACGGTCTTAATCCCACCGCGGAAAGTATAAATATAAATAAGACTTATCGATATAAGTACGGTATACTCAAAGGATATTCCCAGATAGTTGAATATAGCCAGCTGCAAGACCAGTACTACGAGATACAGCCTGAGACTGGCTCCTACAATTCTGGATAGTAAAAAGAACACGGCTCCTGTTTTATAAGCATTCATCCCAAAACGCTTTTCTAGATAACCGTAAATAGAAACCAATTGCAACCGGTAATATAAGGGCATGAGAATAAGTGCTATCGCAGCATATCCTACCATATATCCCATGACAATCTGCATGTAAGCCCATGCATCATTTCCTACCGCTCCGGGAATGGATATAAATGTTACCCCTGAAAGGGTGGCTCCGATCATACCAAATGCTACCAGGTACCAGGGAGAATTCCGGTTGGCTGTGTAAAATGTCTGTTCATTAGCGTTCCTTCCCGTAAGGATAGAAATGATAAACAGTAGTACAAAATAGCCGATGATGACGGTGAGCGTGATATTGGGATCCATAAAAATGGTTTGATTAACTAACGTACAAGATAATTATTCTATTTTGAGGAAGAAATTAAGGGAAAAACATTGACACTTATTAATTATCATGTGTAATTTTACAAATACTAAATGATTTTTGATCTCAGGCATTTTCCCCCTATGGCATTAAAACAACATTTACAGGTAGACGAAAGATATAGACAACAGGTAGAAAATGCCCGCGATTATGTAATTCCTTTCATAGAGGAGGTATTTCCCCTAGAACAGGGTATGCAGGTCATGGAAATAGGCTGCGATGTAGGTGGCGTATTGACGGCTTTTTTGGAAAAAGGGGTCAATGTACTAGGAGTAGATTTGAAACAAGGGGCTATCGAAAAGGCAAAGGAAATACACGAAAATGAAGTGCGATTGGGAAAAGCTGCCTTCGCGACTCAAAATGTATATGAAGAAGAATTTCTGGAGAAATGGAGAGGTAGCTTTGATCTTATCGTGTTAAAAGATACGATCGAACACATCCCTAATCAGGAAAAATTTATACCCTATCTGATACAGTTTCTCAAGCCAGACGGAAAAATATTTTTTGGTTTTCCTCCATGGTGTATGCCTTTTGGTGGACATCAGCAGATTTGTAGACAAAAAATTACGAGTAAGCTACCCTACTATCATTTACTCCCCCGCTTCCTGTATCAGGCTTTCCTGAAAGCTATGGGTGAACCCCAGGATGTGATCAAAGCACTATTGGAAATACATGACACGGGTATTTCCATTCACCGCTTCGAGCGCATCATCGAGGATAGTGGATTGGATATAGCGCATCGTACACACTACCTAATCAATCCGATATACAAATATAAATTTGGTCTGAAACCTCGTAAGCAGGCCAAAATCATTATCGCGATTCCCTATCTGAGGGATTTTGTGACAACCTGCATATGGTATGTAGTTGGTAAATCACAGCTGATAGATCGTAGAAGGGTTGACAGGAATTGATATGACTGGATGTCCGACGACACACTGTGCTCACTTTGCTACGAACAATCCAAAACCTTTGGAAAAATTTGAGAGTTACTTAGATAAGTATTAGTTTACAAGTTCAGAAACCATAATCATTACTAATAGCTTTATCTAGCTGTATGGACATTATAAGTACCCTTATTCTCATTGGTGTTGCTTTATTTATTTTACTGACTGCAGCCGCTTACACGGTTTATCTTGAACGTAAAGTTGCCGCGGCTATTCAGCAGCGTGTAGGTCCCAACCGCGTAGGGCCATTTGGTCTGCTTCAGCCGCTGGCAGATGTAATTAAGTTGCTTCTGAAAGAAGACATTGTTCCCAAAGCAGCAGATAAGCTAGTACACTTTTTATCGCCCATCATTGCGGTGACGATTGCTCTGATCACCATGGCTGTGATTCCTTTCGCAGGCGCCAATATTGCTACGGAGCAGTTGCCAACGATCCAGAATCCAGATCCATTGGTAATCGCTGATGTGAATATTGGTATATTATATGTGCTTGCCATTACCTCCATTGCTGTATATGGTGTAACACTTGCTGGCTGGTCTTCCAACAGTAAGTATTCACTCCTTGGAGGATTGAGATCCTCGGCGCAAATGATAAGCTATGAATTAGCAATGGGACTATCGGTAGTGAGCGTTATCCTGATTACAAACGCCGTTTATCAGGGCGATGGCGATTTTCTTAAACTGAGTTCCATCGTAGAAGCACAGAGAGGTGTCTGGAATATTTTTAGGAACCCTCTGGGATTCCTCATCTTTATAACCTGTGCATTTGCAGAAGCAAACCGAGCTCCTTTCGATCTGGTAGAAGCTGAACAGGAATTAGTGGGAGGTTTCCACACAGAGTATAGCTCGATGAAATTTGCCTTGTTTTTTGTAGCGGAATATCTGCATATCATAATTGGTTCGACCTTAATCACCACGCTGTTTCTTGGTGGTTATCTGGGACCTTTCGAAAGTGCGATTGGAGTGGCTGGGTGGAGTGAGTTATGGCAAATGTTGTGGGGACTGGGATGGTTTACGATTAAGACTACATTTTTTGTTTTTGTATATGTGTGGGTACGCTGGACATTGCCTCGTTTCAAATACAACCAGTTAATGGATATCGGATGGAAAAAATTCCTTCCGCTTGCACTCTTTAACCTTGTCCTTGTAGCCCTGATCATTGCACTGATCGTGTAGCAAAGGTTGTACAGCGAAACCTTTCAAAGCGTATCCTCGTTTCTAACAATACTTGTTATGACATTATGTCACAAACAAATTACTGGCACAGAAACGGTATGTAGTTCTTAAGATAGATACATCCTAGGTGATAGGAAAATAATATGGAATCAAACTTTTCAGATAGAGTAAAAGGAGTAATCTCTTACAGTAGAGAAGAAGCTATACGTTTAGGACACGATTACATCGGTCCCGAACATTTATTACTGGGGTTGATCAGAGAAGGGGAAAGTCCTGCCGTTAATATACTGCAGGAATTGAATGTGGATTTGTCCCAATTGAAACGTTCTGTGGAGAGTGCCGTGAAAGGAACAATCAACCCTGTGAATCTGGCTAATTTACCACTTACCAGACAAGCGGAGAAAATCCTTAAAATCACTCGCTTAGAAGCAAAATTGCTGAAGAGCGATGTCATTAAGACTGAACATTTGCTTCTCTCCATACTGAGAGAAGAGAATAACGTTGCAGCACAAATTTTAGCGAGGTTCGGGGTGACATACGATATCATTCGTGCAGAATTGGATGACGGAGAAACTCAGACGCCCCGGATGTCAGTAACAAGTGAACCACCTGAATCTTCAGAAATGAGTACTTCATCAAGAAAACCGTCTAAATCCAAAACACCTGTTCTCGATAATTTTGGAAGAGATCTGACCAAGGCTGCCGAGGAAAATAAATTGGATCCCATTGTTGGCCGGGAAAATGAAATCGAACGCGTTGCCCAGATTCTGAGTAGGCGTAAGAAAAATAATCCCGTGCTAATTGGTGAACCCGGTGTAGGTAAGACAGCCATCGCAGAAGGGCTTGCCCTTCGGATTATTCAACGCAAAGTAAGCCGGGTACTATACAACAAGCGCGTTGTAACCCTGGATATCGCTTCTCTGGTCGCCGGTACCAAGTACCGAGGGCAGTTTGAAGAGCGGATGAAAGCAGTTATGGCTGAGCTGGAAAAATCTCCAGATGTTATCCTGTTTATCGATGAGCTTCATACAATCGTAGGCGCCGGAGGTGCTTCTGGTTCGCTCGATGCTTCCAATATCTTCAAACCTGCGCTTGCAAGAGGTGAAATTCAATGTATAGGTGCTACTACACTCGATGAGTATCGTCAGTATATTGAAAAAGATGGTGCTCTGGAAAGACGCTTCCAGAAAGTCATGGTAGAGCCTACCTCGGTGGAGGAAACTCGTATTATCCTCAACAATATCAAGGCTAAATACGAAGATCACCACAACGTGAATTATACACCCGAAGCCATAGATGCCTGTGTCAAGCTCAGCGATAGATATATTTCTGATCGTTATTTTCCAGACAAAGCCATTGATGTACTGGATGAAGCCGGTAGTCGTGTACACATTACCAATATACACGTTCCTCAAAGTATTCTTGATCTGGAAGCCAAGATCGAAGAAGTGAAAGAATTGAAAAACAAGGTCGTAAAAAGCCAGAAATACGAGGAAGCTGCCAGACTTAGAGATCAGGAGAAGAGACTCCTGGAAGAACTGGAACAGGCTAAATTGGAGTGGGAAGAGGAAACCAAGAATAAGAGATATACAGTGTCCGAGGAAGATGTTGCCTCAGTCGTCTCTATGATGACAGGTATACCTGTAAATAAGATCGCTGCCGGTGAGATGACGCGTCTCAAAAACATGGGACTCGAATTAAAAGATGTCATCATCGGCCAGTCTAATGCAATAGACAAGCTCGTCAAAGCGATCAAGCGCTCGCGCCTGGGTCTCAAAGACCCTCAGAAGCCAATTGGCTCATTTATCTTTTTGGGACAGACAGGTGTTGGTAAGACAGAACTTGCCAAAGCTCTTGCTCGCTATATGTTCGATAGCGAAGAAGCTCTGGTTCGCCTGGATATGAGTGAATACATGGAGAAGTTTACTGTTTCCAGACTGATTGGAGCACCTCCCGGATATGTGGGATATGAAGAAGGCGGACAGCTTACCGAGCGTGTTAGACGCAAGCCTTACTCTGTCGTCCTGCTGGATGAAATCGAAAAGGCTCACCCCGATATCTTCAACATTCTGCTGCAAGTGCTAGATGATGGCCTACTCACAGATGGCCTGGGTCGTAGAATCGACTTCAAGAATACAGTCATCATTATGACCTCCAACATCGGTGTGCGTGAAATCAAGAGCTTCGGTACAGGTGTAGGATATAGTACCAAGTCCAGAGAGGATCAGTCAGAGGAAATACGCAGGAACACCATCGAAGGTGCCATGAAGAAAGTGTTCCGTCCTGAATTCCTCAACCGCATCGATGAAGTAATCATCTTTAACGAACTGAGTAAGGAACACATTATGGAGATCATCGATCTTCAGCTCAAAGAAGTATTCTCCCGTATCGAAGACAAAGGATACAAGATTGAGTTATCACTCGATGCCAAAGAGTTTATCGCAGATAAAGGGTATGATAAACAGTTTGGAGCAAGACCGCTACAACGTGCCCTCCAAAAATATCTGGAAGATCCCATTGCAGATGAAATCCTTGCTGGTAAAGTAGAGGATGGCGATACCCTCTTTGTTGACTACGATAAAGAAGAGAAAAAAATTACGGTGTCTACCCAAAAACCTTCAGACAAAATTGAAACCTCTGAAGAGATTGAAGATGCCTGATGTGTACCAGATCAATAAAGATTAGAAAAAAAGAGGAAGTCTGTTTTTGAGACTTCCTCTTTTTCGTTTATATTTCGTATTGTCATTGTATTGCAATCCTGGTATACCATGGAAATTACAGATCAACTGCTCGAAAAGATCGAGAAACTGAGTATGCTCTCTTTCACCGAAGCTGAACGCAAAGAATATAAAACCGAATTTCAGCGAATACTGAATTTTGTAGAAAAGCTACAGGAAGTAGATACTACAGGTGTTTCTCCTCTTATTCAGATCACCGAAGAAGTAAATCACCTCAGGGAAGATAAGGTTAGCGGAGAAGTAAGCCGTGAAGATGCACTTAAAAATGCTCCTCAGACAGACGGCGAGTTTTTTATGGTACCTAAAGTAGTTAAGGAGTGAGTACCCTACTCAAGTTCCCATTAGATGCCGTTAACCTGATCAATGCGAAATCCCTAAGCAACTGCTACTTAATATACTGAAATCAAAATTACTTTACCTTGATTACAGAGTACTTAACCATACCCAAT
>CAYXVE010000044.1:0-45525 GCA_964468435.1 uncultured Bacteroidia bacterium
GAAAAGTATTCATCTACCTGTTGCTGATTCTGATACATAAAAGGTTATTGAATTCCTTATGAAATATACTACTTATATATAATAAATTCACAACCTGGCAATTGTTGGGTATTGCTAACTATTTTCCCAAGCCTCTTTCCAGCTCAACTTCCGGCTGATGTAGGTTCCTACCTCTTTAACAGGTATACGTTCCTGCTCCATGGTATCACGATCGCGGATCGTAACTGCCTGATCATCCTTCGTCTCATAGTCTACAGTGACACAGTAAGGAGTACCAATCGCATCATGGCGACGATAGCGGCGTCCTACGGAGTCTTTTTCATCATATATGACATGATGCTCGTACTTGAGATCATCGATGATCTCACGAGCAATATCTGGCAGGCTATCCTTTTTGACCAGCGGGAAGATAGCGGCTTTGTAGGGAGCCAGCAGGGGATGAAACTTCAGTACCGTACGAATTTCTATATCACCTTTAGCAGTGGGAACTTCCTCTTCCTGATATGCGTTGCTCAGATGCGCCAAAAACGTACGATCTAATCCCACAGAGGTTTCGACTACATAAGGAACATAAGATTCGTTGGTATCGGGATCGAAGTATTGAATTTTTTTACCAGAAAACTCTTGGTGTCTTCCCAGATCAAAATCGGTACGAGAATGTATTCCTTCCAATTCTTTAAATCCAAATGGGAAATTGAACTGAATATCTTCAGCAGCATCGGCATAGTGGGCGAGTTTTTCGTGTACATGAAATTGAAGTTTGTTAGGATCTAATCCAAGCGATTTATGCCAGTTCATACGCTGTTCTTTCCAGTATTGGTACCACTCCATCTGGGAGCCGGGCTGTATAAAATACTGCATCTCCATCTGCTCAAATTCACGCATGCGGAAGATAAATTGTCTTGCGACGATCTCGTTGCGAAAAGCCTTACCAATCTGTGCAATCCCGAAAGGAAGCTTAGCCCGGGAGGTTTTCTGCACATTGAGGTAGTTGACAAAAATTCCCTGGGCAGTCTCAGGACGCATATACAGATCCATCGCCGTATCTGCAGTAGCTCCCAGTTGCGTCTTAAACATCAGATTAAACTGGCGTACCTCCGACCAGTTGGCTGTGCCTGAAACAGGACATACAATCTTCTGATCCATGATAATATTTCTGAGACCCTCAAGATCATCTGCCTCCAGGGTCTTTGCAAATAGTTCCTGCAGTTCCTGGGCCTTTTTAGCATTGCGATTTCCTGTTAGATATTTTTCATATGCTTCACTACCTGCCTCCCAGCCTTCTTTTTTAGCCTTTTTGGTCGTGTCTTTCAAAGATTTTTGCTCGTATTTAGCTATTTGATCCTCAATTAGAACATCTGCCCGGTAACGCTTTTTGGAGTCTTTGTTATCAATCAATGGATCATTGAAGGCATCTACGTGTCCGGATGCTTTCCAGGTGGTAGGATGCATCAGGATAGCAGAATCCAAGCCTACAATATTTTCGTGTATTTGAACCATTGCTCTCCACCATGCCTGCTTAATGTTGTTTTTGAGTTCAACACCTAATTGTCCATAATCATACACAGCACCTAATCCATCATAAATCTCACTGGAAGGAAACACAAATCCATATTCTTTGGCGTGAGAGACAATTTTGGGGAAAATTTCGCTATAATCCATTGATTTGACCTTTTGGCTGCAAAGGTAGGAGGATAAATGAGTAGGATGAAAGAATTGGGAAAGTTATTTTTACCATTTAGACTCTATATGTGCTATTAGAAACATGTAATGGTGCTACAGAATCTCTAGTTTGTCCGACTTTATACGAAGATTTCTAAGTTTTGAAAATTTTTTTACTCAGTTTAATATATCTAAGTACAGGATTTTTTGCTAACTCCTATATTCAACTCATTAATCCTTTGTACAAAAATCAGAATCAAACCCTCCAGATACTCCCTAAAAATATTACCGAAATCCCTTACTAATATTTCATCAATTTATCTCCCTATTTATGTCAAAGAGGCTTACCTTTGAACATCATGTTATTCTTTTGTCAAGTAAGACCTGATGCTATATATTTTTAATTTACATCCTAACTATACATTTAAATAGGTTTTAAAATGAATTTTTTTGCCCCTAACAAGATTTTTCTATTAGCGCTTTTGCTTTTGATGTTGACCCCTTATCAATCATTCACTCAGCGAGTCCCCGGAAGTTACAGCAACATCAAGGGGAGATCGGGAGAATATCGCGTAGCGCATGAAGGCAAAAGTATCCCGGTAGCGCCTCCCAGATATAATTTCACACTGGAAAAACTGCAAGGAAATCCAAAGGGTACAGATAGCGGTATTTTCCTGGATTTCGGCATCGATGCACTAAACGGAACATTGTACTATGGATTCATTCCCTATGGAGATTCCAAATATCCACATCCTGTGTATTTCCGTAGCCCTGGCGAAATATTACAAGGTAAATCCACTATTAATATTTCCGCGATGCAGGGACGTTATGATATGGTGGGCTGGGAAAAGAGCGGAAAGGGAACTATAGGTTATCGTATTATGCAGGAAAATGGTCTGATTCTCTACGACGGTATTGTCAGCTTTTACGGAACAGGGCCATTTGAAGTGGCTCCCACCATTACAGAAGGACCTTTTGTCAACATTCTGACTCCCGAAGGAGCAACTATTTCCTTTGAGACCAATGAAAGATTAGAAGCATCTATAGAAGTGGATGGGAAGACCTTTAGCAGTGAGCGCAAGGATACACATCATGAAATCCTGATCACAGGACTGGAAGCTAACCGGGAATATAGCTACACGGTGAATTATGATGATAACAGCCAGACCTATTCGTTTAGAACAGCTCCGGCTCCAGGTTCACGGAGTAAATTTACTTTTGCTTATGCCAGTGATTCTAGAAGTGGCAAGGGAGGCGGAGAACGGGATGTCTATGGTGCTAATTTCTACATCATGAAAAAGATCATGGCTCTTGCTACGCAACAGGGAGCATCCTTTTTTCAATTTTCAGGCGATATGATAGATGGCTATCTCAGTTCCAAAGAGGAGACCGAAGTGCAATATGCCAACTGGAAACGGGCAGTACAGCCCTTCTGGCATTATTTTCCCATTTACCTGAGCATGGGCAATCACGAAGCCCTGATGTATACCTTTCGTGGTGATGACGCTGGCGAAGTCTTTTTAGTGGATAAATTTCCTTTCGAAACAGAGTCAGCTGAAGCTGCTTTTGCCAGCGCATTTGTATGTCCAGTCAATGGGCCAGTAAGTGAAGACGGAGCATCCTATGATCCCAATGATAAGCGTATGGATTTTCCATCTTATCAGGAGAATGTGTACTATTACACATATGATAATGTAGCAGTTGTCGTCCTTAACTCAGATTATTGGTATGCACCCAGTACACCTACCATTCCCATCGTTAGTGGTGGACTCCATGGATATATCATGGATCAGCAACTCACATGGTTTGAAGAGACCATCGAAACACTCGAAAACGACGAAAATATCGATCACGTATTTGTAACCCAACACACACCCTTTTTTCCCAATGGTGGGCACGTCAGGGATGATATGTGGTACAGCGGCAACAACGATTTTAGACCTTATGTAGCTGGAGAACCGCTCGAAAAAGGCATTATCGAACGACGCGACCAATTGCTGGATATCATCATCAATCAGAGTAGCAAGGTCATCGCTATCCTTACAGGTGATGAGCACAATTATGCTCGCACAGAAATTAGCAGCAATACCAATATTTATCCTGATAACTGGGCTGGTGAAAAAGTCGATCTTTCACGTACAATCTATCAAATCAACAACGGCGCTGCAGGTGCTCCCTACTATGCCCAGGAAGAAACTCCATGGACGCCGATGGTAAGTGGATTTACCACTCAAAATGCGCTAGTATTTTTTCATGTTGAGGGAGACAAGATCTCCATGCAGGTACTGAATCCTGACACACTAGAAGAGGTAGATCGTCTGGAAGTGAGATAGGACAGATCGCATCTTTTTTTACTAGGGGATAGACCTTCTATCCGCCGAAGCCGCTGTATGGTTATAGTACGTTCCTGTAAAAATTACCGTAGACTCTCTGATGCAGCTAGCTAGACCAGAGTTCCTAGCTAGCTGCCTACCAAACATTCCTGCTATTCATCTTTTTATATTATAAAAACCATGGTAAAATTTGCTATTATACTCACTTGCTTATCTCTATTTTCTATACAGGCTTGCACACAACCTCAAGATATGCCAGATCTATCCGATTATCAGTGGAAAAACCGTCTAGTGCTCATTTTTGCTCCTACTCCAGAAGCTGAGCCATACCAGCAATTGATTAGCCAGATCGAGAAAGATCAACCCCAACTTATAGACCGGGACATTAAAGTTTTTCACTTTCTGGAAGAAGGGCAAAGTTATGTGGGAGATCAGACAATAAACGCGACCAATACCGATGAGATTCGTCAGGAATACCGCATTCAGCAGGGAAAAACCACGGTAGTGCTGATTGGAAAAGATGGGGGAGAAAAGAAACGTCAGATGGGAACGGAAATAGATCTTAAATCTTTGTATACGTTGATAGATTCCATGCCCATGCGAAGGAGAGAAATGCGAGAGAATCAACAAAAAGAAAATTGATTGTTTTTTTTTCTGATTAACTCATCGATTCTATTTACATGTTTCTGCGGTATTGTCCTCCCACTTCAAACAAAGAACGGGTTATTTGTCCTAGGGAGCAGCATTTGGCTGCTTCCATCAATCTTTCAAAGGTATTTTCATTTCGTACTGCTGCCTGTTGAAGTGCCTCAAGCTGCAGCGGTGCTTGATCTGCATACATTTGCTGAAGTTTCCCAAGGTTTTCAATCTGCCTTAGCTTTTCAGCCTCGCTGGCCCGGATGACTTCACCAGGAATGATTGTAGGTGAACCTTCCTTGGATAAGTACGAATTGACACCTACGATAGGGTATTCTCCACTGTGCTTGAGGGATTCGTAGTAGATTGATTCTTCCTGGATTTGGGTTCGCTGATACATGGTCTCCATAGCTCCCAGCACGCCTCCCCGTGAAGTAATCCGTTCAAACTCAGTCAATACAGCTTCATCTACCAGATCTGTAAGCTCTTCTATAATAAATGCTCCCTGGAGAGGATTTTCATTTTTGGCCATCCCAAGTTCCCTGTTGATGATGAGCTGTATGGCAATAGCTCTTCTCACTGATTCTTCGGTAGGTGTAGTAATTGCTTCATCGTAGGCATTGGTATGCAGGGAATTACAATTATCATAGATAGCATACAAGGCTTGTAATGTCGTACGGATATCGTTGAAAGAAATCTCCTGTGCATGGAGCGATCTGCCAGACGTCTGTATATGATACTTGAGTTTTTGTGCTCTCTCGTTGGCACCATATTTATACCTGAGCGCTTTTGACCAGATACGACGGGCTACCCGCCCGATTACGGCATACTCCGGATCAACACCATTGGAGAAGAAGAAAGAGAAATTAGGAGTAAAATCGTTGACATCCATGCCCCGCGCCAGATAATATTCCAGGAAGGTAAAGCCATTGGCGAGGGTAAATGCCAGTTGGGTAATGGGGTTGGCGCCAGCTTCAGCGATGTGATAGCCAGATATCGACACGGAGTAAAAGTTCCTGACCTTGTGATCGATAAAATATTGCTGAACATCTCCCTGTAATCTGAGTGAAAATTCTGTTGAGAAAATACAGGTATTCTGTGCCTGATCTTCCTTAAGTATATCAGCCTGAACAGTCCCCCGAACAGTATTGAGCGTGTGGGCTTTGATCTTTTCATATACTGCTCTATCGACTATCTGATCTCCTGTGATGCCCAATAATAGTAGCCCCAAGCCATTATTTCCAGATGGTAAATCTCCATGATAAGAAGGTACAGGCAGATTTTTCTCCTCGAAAAGTCGTTGTCTGTATGTATTTACCTCGTCGACTTTTCCCTGCTCCCTTATATATTTTTCGCATTGCTGATCAATGGCTGTATTCAGAAAAAATGCCAGCACTGTAGCAGCAGGCCCGTTTATGGTCATGGATACAGAGGTAGAAGGATCGCAGAGGTCGAAGCCTGCATATAGTTTTTTGGCGTCATCCAATGAACAGACAGAAACGCCTGAATTTCCAATTTTTCCATAAATATCCGGGCGGTGGCAGGGATCTTCGCCGTATAGCGTAACAGAATCGAAGGCAGTAGATAAACGCTTGGCTGGCATGCCTTCAGAGAGGTAGTGAAAACGACGGTTGGTGCGTTCGGGCGCTCCTTCTCCTGCGAACATGCGTGTAGGGTCTTCTCCTTTTCTTTTGAAAGGGTAAACGCCTGAAGTGTAGGGAAATGCTCCCGGCACATTTTCCTGGAGCAACCACTTAAGGATATCTCCCCAGGAGCGATATTTGGGTAATGCGATTTTGGGGATGCGATTGTGGGATAGTGTTTCTACATAGGTAGGAACCCGTATCTCTTTGCCCCTAACTTCATAGACATACTCATTCTCCGTATACCTTTTCAGGGTTTCCGGCCATTTTTCCAGTGCTTCCAGATGTTCAGGATCAAGTTGTTGTAAAAGTTGTTCTTTGAGCTTTTCTAAAGCAGACCGTGCTGGTGCAGGCCCATCCTCGAGCAACTTCAGTGAATTCTGAATACTGTAGAGTTGATCAGCCAACTCAGCCTGTTTTGATGCATTGCGATCATATTCGCGTATCGTCTCAGCAATTTCAGACAGGTACCTAACCCTAGAAGGAGGTATTACATGTATTTTTGTTGAAGGTTGGTTGGAAAAATGCATATCTGAGGACAGAGGCGCCTGCGTTTGTGCGACGATAGTATCCATGGTGGTACGATATAAGCGGTTCATACCTGGATCGTTGAACTGGGACGCAATGGTTGCATATACTGGCATTTGCTCCAAGTCAGCATTCCAGAAACCGTGGTTTCGCCGGTATTGCTTTCTCACATCACGCAAGGCATCTTCTGCTCCCTGTTTGTCAAATTTATTGACTGCGACCAGATCTGCGAAATCGAGCATATCAATCTTTTCCAGCTGTGTAGCTGCCCCGAATTCGGGCGTCATGACATACAATGAGACATCAGAGAAATCGATGACTTCAGTCCCTGACTGTCCTATTCCCGAGGTTTCCAGTATGATCAGGTCAAATTCTGCAGCTCGAAGTACCTTAAGGATATCTGGTATTGCCTGGGATAGTGCTGCATGGGTTTTGCGTGTGGCAAGTGAACGCATATATACATGTGGATGAAAGATTGAATTCATGCGAATCCGGTCTCCCAATAATGCGCCACCTGTCTTACGCTTCGAAGGATCTACCGAAATAATTGCTACATGTTTATCTTCAAAGTCCATCGTAAAGCGCCTAACCAGTTCATCGACTAAGGAAGATTTACCTGCCCCACCTGTACCCGTGATACCCAGTACAGGAATGCTCTTTTCGACAGAAGGCAAATGCTCCATTAAATGATCTACGCCTTCCCAGTCATTTTCGATGGCACTAATCATTCTGGCCAGATACTCGGGCTTTTTTTGCTGAAGGTATGCTCTTTCTCCATTGAGGCTGATCCCGGTTGGATAATCAGCCTGTATCATCAGGTCATTGATCATACCCTGAAGCCCCATCTTCCGTCCATCATCTGGAGAATATATTCTCGAAATACCATATTCCTGCAATTCCCTGATCTCTTTGGGGAGAATAGTCCCCCCGCCACCGCCGAAAATCTTAATATGTCCACAACCCCTTTCATGAAGTAGGTCATACATATACCTGAAAAATTCCATATGTCCCCCTTGATAGGAAGTGATAGCAATAGCCTGTACATCTTCCTGTATGGCTGTAGATACAATTTCCTCTACAGAGCGATTGTGTCCCAAGTGAATAACCTCTGCACCAGTTGCCTGCAGAAGGCGGCGCATGATATTGATAGCGGCATCATGCCCATCAAAAAGTGATGCTGCAGTTACTATTCGTATTTTTTGTACCGGCTTGTAGGACATTACCATTTCCATAGAAACGCTATTGGTTAATGCATATAATATACAATTTTACGATGAGAAAAAGCAGGGGTTATCAGGACGCCAGCAGATAATCCCGTTTAAAAGGCAATCCATCTACCATATTTTGTTTGTGATATTTTTGCATAAACCAGAATTCGAATGGGAAAACTTCGTAACTCAGGGGTTCCCAGCGGTTTTCATGACCTGTTTCTATCAGGGTGGAAATAGGCTGAATATCTATCAGTTGAAAATTACAGGAACACTTCTCGAGTTGATATAAGAGTTGGTAGATAACTGTTATGCGGGAGTACACTTCATGCCGGTCTAGGTATTTCCTCAAAGCCTCCAGACGTGTTCCTACGAAGTCAAACCATTGAAGCTCTATATACAATTGTATCTCGTATATGCGAAGTGCTGGATTCCAGTTGCTTTTGGCATGTTCGAATTGTGTGATTTGGTGAAAATAGTTTAAGGCTTCGCGGTAATCTCCGGTCAAAAAGTAATAGTAGGAGTGTAAATAGGTAATCCATCCTGCATGGATACCATCGGGAATATAGTTTATATGTCTGGATATTAGCTGTAAGATGCTATGCGCATTGGAAAACCTACCCATGAACAGACAAGCATGAATAGCATTAATGCCAGCCATCATGTAGTTGTTACGATGCTGAGGAAGGATTTCCATGGCTTTGAGGCCAGCCTGGTAGGCCTCGCAGAAATGATAGGATTTCAATTCTATTTCAGATAACTTCACATAGGGTACTCCACTTCTATTGCGAGATCTGAGCCCTTTGTGTTGATCCAGTATTCCGATGATCTGGGTCAACACCTCTTTGCACTCCTCCAGGGGAGCTTGCCGGGCTTCCAGTAGAATGAATTTAAGCATCAGATAATAATAATGTCCTTTGGGACTGTATACTTCGTCCAGGCGTTTTTCCAATTGAATGGTGTACTGTTCCAACCGCTGAATAAGTTCCTCATTAGCTGGTTGAGGCAGAACTACCCTTAGTTCGTCCATATACCCTATCCCCATGATATCGGTTTCAAATTGCTGTAATGCAGTCTGGATGAGCTGAGTATATTCCTCTAATACTTTTTCCCGGGAACAGGACATATTCCTGAGTTGTATCAATGCCATAAGTTTCAATTCAGGTATATCCCAGCTATCGGCTTCTTCGATACAATTTTCGAGAATTTCTCTTGCGTAATCCCCGAGTCCTCTTTTGTGTAGTACAAATGCATTTAGCAACTGCTTATTGAGCCTTACTGGAATGAAAGTTGCCAGATCATCCTGAATTTCAGGATTGTGGGTTAGATTGACATCTAAGGTCAAGACCTCCATCATTTTTTCGCACAGACTATTTTTAAGATGAAAAAACGATTTGTTTTGTGGATCTCCATAAAGCCTGACTACTAATTCCTGCTGGGAAATAGCTGGATTTTGGCATATCAAATTAATCATTTGAACAGCCTTTGGGTAGGATCTAGGCTGAAAAGCCTTTAGCAAATGCCGGAGATATTTCAACTCCGACTTTGACATTTTGGTAAGTAATAGTTTAATCTTTTTCATGCACTGTATATTAATATTTCATCTATATACAGAACGCAAATGATCTTTTTTTTCTTAAAAGCATGTAAGATGCCCTAGTTAAGTCCAGTAGACCAAAAAAATAAGTAGATCATAGCCGATAAAATTACACATATGATATTTTAAAGATCGAAATAGTTTTTAGTTATCCTGTATTTACATAATAGTTTGATTTACAAAATACTACGAGTTACAGAACTATTTCGTGAATTCAACATTTGCTAGCTATTTTGCAACGACTTTCCCCGGAACTAGCTTTAATTTATAATTTCTAAAAAATGCCCGTACATCAAGATAGATTTGAGCCAGTTTTATCTTGTTAATTCATGTTTCAATCGGTATAATCTATATGGATTAACAGCCTGTAAATGAGCGGCTAGATGAAAAGTGTATATCTTAGAAGAGAAGTTGTAAAAAAATTATCTGAAAAATTAAGGGTATGTAATTATGAATTATGTTTAAAACCTTTCTTCATAAGCTTCCATGGGAGGACAGGTACACACTACATTTCTATCCCCAAAAGTATTGTTCACACGTCCCACAGCTGGCCAGAATTTATTTCCCTCCATACCTTCCATAGGGTATGCCGCTTTTTGACGCGAGTAGACATGTTTCCAGTCATCGTGGGTTACCTCTCTCAGTGTATGAGGTGCATTTTTCAGCACATTATCCCCTGCATGAGCAATTCCCAGTTCGACTTCACGTATTTCTTCGCTGATAGAGAGCATGGCATCGCAGAAGCGATCCAACTCGGAGAGGGGTTCACTTTCAGTAGGTTCAATCATGATCGTACCAGGAACAGGCCAGGACACAGTAGGAGCATGAAATCCATAGTCGATCAGACGCTTGGTAATGTCATCTACCTCAAGTCCTACTTTGTGCTTGAAGGATCTCAAGTCGATGATAAATTCATGGGCTACCCGACCATTTTTTCCCTGAAACAGGATTGAATATGCTTCTTTTAACCTTTCCTTCATATAGTTGGCATTCAGAATAGCGAACTTGGTAGCCGCTGTCATCCCATCTGATCCCAGAAGTTTAATATAGGCATAAGATATCAGGAGAATGCTGGGGCTCCCAAAGGGAGTAGCAGCAACAGAAGTAATAGCATGTTCACCTCCTGTTTTTATCAGGGGATGCCCTGGTAGAAAGGGAGTCAGGTGAGCTGCCACGCATATGGGACCCATACCCGGTCCTCCACCACCATGTGGAATGCTAAACGTCTTGTGCAGGTTGAGGTGGCACACATCAGCACCTATATGGCCAGGACTTGTAAGCCCCACCTGAGCATTCATATTGGCTCCATCCATATATACCTGTCCACCTTTTTGGTGTATTAGGTCGCAAATCTCAATAATATCCTCTTCAAAAACGCCATGGGTAGAAGGATAGGTAATCATCAGACATGAGAGATTATCAGCGTGTTTCTCCGCCTTAGCACGCAAGTCTTCTAAATCAATATTACCCATGTCATCGCATTTCACCACCACCACACGCATACCAGCCATTACTGCGCTTGCTGGATTGGTACCATGTGCTGAAGAAGGTATCAACGCCACATCGCGATGCATATCTCCTCTATTGATGTGCCATGCTCTGATCACCATCAGGCCTGTGTACTCACCTTGAGCCCCGGAATTTGGTTGAAAAGAAATCCCATCGAAACCTGTGATATCGCAAAGTGCATCCCCCAATTCATGGAGTATCATCTGATACCCCTTCACCTGATTATACGGGACAAAAGGATGTATTGCTGAAAACTCCGGCCAGCTTACAGGCATTAATTCAGTAGCAGCATTGAGCTTCATAGTGCATGATCCCAGCGGAATCATTGCTGTATTTAAAGAAAGATCTTTATTTTCCAGCCTTTTGATATATCGCATCATTGCTGTTTCCGACCGATAGGAGTTGAAAACCGGATGTGTGAGATATCCGGAAGTACGGACTGCAAAAGCAGGGATGTGATCCATCTGCTGTCCATTACTGGACAATTCATTTGAGAAAATTCCCTTTAGATTGGCAAAAATATCCACTAGTTTTTGTACATCATCCTTAACAGTCGCTTCATCTAGCGAAATGCTAACGGTATGACCAGGATTATATCTTAGATTAATATGTTGATCCAATGCAATCTGACGAAGCTTTTCCTGTTCTTCCTGAGATTCCAGTGAAATCGTCAACGTATCAAAGAAGTGTGCACATTCAGGCTGAAAGCCTAGGTTCGTGAGTTCATGATATAGTTTTCTGGTGAGGTCATGAATTCTGCTAGCTATGGCGCGTATGCCGTCGGGGCCATGATATACGGCGTACATACCGGCCATAATGGCCAGTAGTGATTGAGCTGTACAGATGTTAGAAGTTGCCTTGTCTCTGCGAATATGTTGTTCACGGGTCTGCAGTGCCATTCTCAAAGCGGGCCGTTCATGAGAATCAATGGATACCCCAATGATTCTTCCCGGAATCTGACGTAGGAAGTCTTCCGTTGTGGCGAAAAAAGCTGCATGAGGGCCTCCGTATCCCATAGGTACGCCAAAACGCTGAGCAGAACCTATAGCAACATCTGCGCCAAACCCCCCAGGTTCTTTAAGTAAAGCCAAACTCATCAGATCAGCAGCGACGATCAGGAAGCTATTCTGATCGTGAAGCTTATTGGCAAGCGCTTCGTAATCCGCTATATTCCCATCTTTATCGGGGTACTGAACCAGGGCAGCAAATACTTTTTCATGAGGCTGATAGTTATGTATATCATCTACTACCTCTATTTTTATCTCTAAACCTTCGGCACGTGTACCAAGTACCGCGAGTGTCTGAGGGAAACATTTAGCAGATACAGCAATAGTATCAGCTTCAGTTTTGCGGTCGCGCTTGGATTTCAGGTTGAATGTCATGGTCATGGCCTCTGATGCTGCTGTGGCCTCATCTAGTAGCGAAGCATTGGCTATGGGTAGACCCGTAAAGTCGCTTATCATCGTCTGGAAGTTAAGCAATGCCTCAAGACGTCCCTGAGCAATCTCAGCCTGGTAAGGTGTATATTGAGTGTACCAACCTGGATTTTCAAAGATGTTTCTCAAAATCACAGATGGAGTAATGCAGTCATAATATCCCAGACCGATATATGTGGTATAAAACTGGTTTTCCGAAGCGATTTTTCTGAGTTCATTGAGAAAATCATATTCGCTCATTGATTGGATCTCCTTAAGAGGTTGTCGCAGGCGTATAGCCGAGGGTAGTGTCTCGTCTATTAGCTGCTCCAGTGAGGAAACACCTACACATCGAAGCATCTTTTCGAGATCTTCTGAGCCGATTCCAATATGTCTTTTTGCAAATAAATCAATATCCTTTTCAGTTATCATTACCTATTATTATCCTGTTTTTTATGGAAAACAAAGAAAATGTATAAACGGTTCAGAAAAAAATTCCTTTAATTTTGTTTGTACTCAAACCTGTGAAGAATTGATAGGAATAACGTTAATGAAGTATATTTTATTCGTTAATTATATTTTTCCACTTTAGTATAATTAGAATTAAATTTAGTAACTGCCTAAATAAACTAATGTAATTCAGCGCAATCAAATTATCAAAATAAATACGGGTTAAACTTATACATTGTATATAAGCATAATACCCTATAAATTCGTTGGAATTATCTGGATTTTATGCGTTTACAACTCCATAAGAGGCTATGGAAAACCGTATTGTTGCTACTGGTAATCCTTTCATGGATTGCCATGGTCTCATTTTTTATTTACAAATACGTCATCGTAGCCGTATACGATCCCAACCAGCGCTTTAGTTATAGCTTTGAATTCAATATTTTGTATACGATATTCCTGGCTTCCAGTTTGGGTTTTTTTGGCAGAATATTTGGCCGAATTGAAAAACTCAATGTCATTACCTTACTTTGGAGGCTATTTTTCATTGGAATGATCGCTGTAGGGATTATGCTGGTCTCGATCATCTCTAATGTATTCACCCAAGATCTTACCCTGGCAGATTATCTTGCTCCCATTTTCTTTTTTATTAATTTACTGGCATTTGTAAGCTTCTTTTTTTCGGCCATATTTATTTTCAAGCGCTTTGTATTATATCAACGTACCCAGCAGAAGCTCAATGCCTGGTATACATTTATGGTCATCATCTCGGTAGCTCTTCTGTTTCCCATTTTTCAACCCTATCTGTCACCACCCCTGAGCTATTTTTTACCTGCTACTGCCGTTATTTACGCAGTGGTAGTCATTTATCTTTCTACGAGCGTAAGGTGGATAGCTTATCTCAATTTCAATCAAAAGCTACGCTCTTTGGGACTTTTTACACTGATTATCATTGTCAGTATTACCTGTTATGCAGTGTTGTGGCGCTTCCCTATGGAACTGGGTGATGCATACGAAAACCTTGCCCAAAATCTTTTTATATATCTCATCATTGTATTTCCTATTACATACTCTGGGTTTTCCATCCTTGTATTATTCTTCAATTTACCTACCTCCTCAATCTTTGAGCTCAACAGTCTGAAGATTGCCTCGGTACAAAAGATTAATCAGGCAATACAATCCAATCTGGATTTCACTGAAATCTCCAACAGTCTGCTTGATGCCAGTCTAATGGCTTCCAATGCCAAGGCTGGCTGGCTTGAAATGCTATCTGAAGAATCCAGCAAACCTGAGATTAAGATTCACAAACGCATTACCCTAAAAGAAATAGAAGAACTGAAACAAGGTTACGACTTAACGGGCAAGGTACTCAAGGAAAACCAGCATTTCCTTGTTAAAAATACCCGGAGACATAAAGCATTTCGCCGCAATAACAATAAGTTGCGTTCTTTTCTGGTTTCGCCCATTACCTCTAATAATCACCAGTATGGTGCAATCTATGTAGCTAGTGATCTGGTCAATTCTTTTGAAGATGTAACGATCCACTCTGTCAATACTTTTGCTGAGCAGGCGGGACTCGCTCTGGAAAATGCTCAGTTAGTCCGGGAATCCATCGAAATGGAGCGCTATCAGGAACAATTGAAGATCGCCAAAGAAGTCCAGAATGAATTGCTACCCAGAGATCTTCCTCTTTCTGACAAACTGGAATTTGTCGCATTGAGTGAAACTGCCTACGAGGTAGGGGGAGATTATTATGATATTCTACCCTATCAGGATAAGTTTCGGATTGCCATTGGAGATGTATCTGGCAAAGGCACTACTGCAGCATTTTACATGGCAGAAATCAAGGGGATTTTCCATGCCCTGTCGCTGCTGGATTTACCTCCATCACAGTTTATCTGCTACGCCAATCAGGCCTTATCACAGTGTATGAAAAAGGGCTTTTTCATGACTCTGACCTATCTGCAAATAGATTTAAGCAAACAAACAGTAGATCTGATTCGAGCCGGCCATTGCCCTTCATTTTACTATTGCGCTGAATCTGATCAGGTGACTATGCTCAAAGCCGGTACCGTAGGACTGGGAATCGTCAGAGACAGTTCATTCTACAACTATCTGCATCAGCCCGAAAAACTTTCGTATCAATCAGGGGATATGATTATCCTATATACAGATGGTATTGTCGAAACGCGAAACGAGCATAAAGAAGAATTTGGCAATACCAGACTTCAAAAACTGATAGAAGACCATATCCATGAATCTGCAGATCAGCTAGCTCATACCATTGTACAAAAATCCCGCGAATTTGGTGAATCTGAAATAGAAGACGATTACACAGTACTGGTGATCAGGTTCAAATAATGGGAGGATCATCCACAGCTAGGGGTTAATCAACCGCTCCAAGACTTCGCGATCGACTCCCTGAGTAACTTTCATATTATGAGTTTCCTGAAACTGATTCAAAGCGGTCAGAGTCTCCCGATCAAAAACGCCGTCAACACTGATATTATACCCTTTCTCATTGAATAGTCTCTGCAATTTCCAGACGCCATCTCCTTCTTCTCCGATACGAATTACACCTTCAGATTTACCTAATATTTGAAATATGCTGAAATCCTTAGGGCTTAGTCCAGTTGCTTCCCATGCACGAATATCGTCGTTGGAGTAACCCTGCACTTTCATGTTGGCTGATGCTAACAGTTTTTGTTTGAGAAAAGATGCCGTCGTTTTAATTTGATTATAGGTCATGGCCATTTTCTTTTCTTCTGGATCGCTCAATTCAGGTGCCAAAACATCGACTTTGTATTTCTTCCAGCAGTATCTGGCGTAAGTCTCACACTCCAGTACGTATTGGTAGTATTTTAATACAACCTCAGGATCGTGATAGTTTGCATCTATGCCTGGATTGAGTTCTATACGATAGTCCGACGGAGGGTTGAACCTCCTGTAGCGATCATACTGAAACCATAGAAGGATGGGCAGGCTAATGATAATGATGAGATAGAATATTTTTTTCATAGGTCATAGAATTTGACAGGATTTACAGAGCTGGACTTCACTTGGTGGATTATTCATCTTCTTCCAGCAATTTTTCCAGCTTCATCCCTCTGGAACCTTTTAACAGTACCAGATCAGCATTTCTGATCAGTCGCCGTATTCCCATCTTACCCGTATCTATATCCTGAAACCATTCTGCTTTTCCGGGGTATTGATCTACCATGTATTTCATAAGGGGCCCGACTCCGATCACTACAAAAGGATTTTGGGAAGCGATGTATCTTCCCAAATCTTCATGTTCTTGTCGTTCATTTTTTCCAACTTCCAACATATCTCCCAGGACCAGTGCCACTTTTCTACCAGGAATTTGAAAAACGTGATCTACTGCTGCCCTCATCGAACTAGGATTGGCATTGTATGCATCCATCCAGAAGGCAATTTCATTCCAGAAAAGAACCTGACTTCGTTGATTTTGAGGAACATAGGAGCTTATCCCTGCTATAATACTATCTATTGATATCCCTAGATATGCTCCTACAGCTACAGCTGCCTCGATGTTCAGAAGATTGTACATACCACTAAGATGTGTTTTCATTCGTATGGACTGCTTCCAATTCACATTGACCAGTTCTATATCCATTCCGCTCAATTGCGTTGAAAGGATTTTACCGTAAATATGTGCAGATTTATGACCGTATGTCAGAGCGATTGATTTTCCTGTACCTAATTTTGTTACCCTTCTATCATTTTGATTTACAAAGATTTTTCCAGAATTATCCATCACAGAATCGTACAGGGCGCCTTTGGTTTGCATGACCCCTTCAAGGCTGATCAGTCTTTCCAGGTGTGCTTTACCAATATTGGTGATGAGACCTAGGTTGGGTCGTGCTATTTCACACAATTCTGCGATATCTCCGGGCTGATTAGCTCCCATTTCGATGATTCCTATCTCCGTATTAGGAGGCATCCTCAGCAGCGTCAATGGGACTCCAATGTGATTATTCAGATTTCCATAGGTAGCATGTGTTTGCTTTTCCTGACTCAACACTGCATGAATCAGCTCTTTCGTGGTTGTCTTTCCATTGCTACCAGTAATTCCCAGCAGGGGTATGTCAAAAGTATTGCGATAGGCTGTGGCAAGATCCTGCATAGCTTTAAGCGCGTCTTCCACCCATATATAGCGATCATCATCTGCTATATAATAATCCGGATCGTCGACAACCGCTAGTCCTGCACCCACATCTAAAGCTCCTCTGGCAAAAACATTTCCATTAAACCGGCCTCCCTTTAATGCAAAAAATATCGCTCCTGGTAATACATCTCGGGAGTCTGTGGTCGCGAGTCTGCATCGTAGAAAATACTCCAGCAAAAACCGGGTTGTATTGCGCATGGTGGTTGGACTTAATGCTGTTTATGTTAATTTTTGCTAAAGTTAAGGTAAATAAAACGAAATCGATCATGCAAGATTCTCAATATTGGATAGAAAATCTATTACTAGAACCTCATCCCGAAGGTGGCTATTTCAAAGAAACTTACCGCTCGGATGATCAAATACCATTTTCGGCATTACCAGATCGCTATCAAGGAGATAGAAGTTTTGGTACCAGTATTTATTTTTTGCTCAAAGGAGATAATTTTTCTGCTTTCCATCGTATCCAATCCGATGAAGGCTGGCATTTCTATGCGGGTGATCCGGTGATTATCTATATCATTGCGCCAGATGGAAACCGTGTGGATGTCCTTATGGGAAGGGATCTGGACAAGGGACAACAATTACAATATGTAATTCCATTTGGTCATTGGTTTGCGGCTCAGGTAGTAAAACCTGAAGGTTTTTCTCTTGTGGGATGTACTGTGAATCCAGGCTTTGATTTTGATGACTTTGAATTGGCAAAACGGAGCAAACTGGTAAGCAGGTTTCCACAACACGAAGAGATTATCACCCGGCTGACCCGTATATCATAACAATTATTTAACTGAAAGTAAATTCTGAAGCTGTCCATAAATAGTAATTATATTTAAGCTTTACACAAAGCTTTCATATTTTTAAGCCTAAGCATTTCAAAGTGGATGCGCTGTTTCGAGTCCGTGCTGCTCCGAAAAGAGATATTGCACAGGTCATTAAGGGTACTTCATCTCGGATTGTACCGATAAATCAGGGAACAGCCATGCAGCAGGAATTTAAGTTCTTGTCATTTACATGGAATGTGGCGTACCAGGCGTTTAAAGAACAGGAAAAAGGATGGGAGATGATAAATTAAGCTCCTGACAAACTAAGATTCCAGATCTTTTTGGATTTGATTCCTACGGTCCCCAGCTTCTTTATCTTTCAGATATGGTTCATTGCTGTCTTCAAGGCCAGTCATCAATTTCATATCTTCTTCCACAACAATCGCTTCCAGATTCTCAATCCGCCTTTTGAGTTCTGCATTTTCCTTTTTTAGTGTCTTCAATTCCTTCATTACCTCCCCTTCATCGCCCATTCTAGAGGTTTTGATCTTCTCTTTTTGAATTTTCATATGGCTATCTATGTAGGTGATGCCCATGATTCCCAAAAATATTATTCCTAAAATATATACAACCGTCATTTCTTTTTCAGTAAAGATACGAAAATATAAGCAGGGTTGGAATAAGATGGATCCCGGACCACAAACGACTACAGTCCGCGTTTTGTCATCCAGGATCTAAAATCCATATTTATTAAGACAATTCCTTCCCTATCTTGATCAACAATTCTTTAGTTTTCATGATTCCTTCATCCTCACTCAGGTCGCTACCTTCGTATTCGATGCCCACATAACCTGTAAAACCTGCATCTTTGACGCTCTTCATCATCTTCATATAGTCCGTGTGGATTTCGTTACCGGATTCGTCGAAGTCATGCGTTTTGGCACTGACTCCTTTAGCGTATGGCATCAGTTCTTCTACTCCTTTGTATCTGTCATAGGATTCGCTACATTCACCACCTGAACGACGAATACAGAAATTACCAAAATCTGGTAATGACCCGCAATTGTCCATACCTACATCCTTGAGTACACCGGCCAGCCATTCACCATTAGAAGAAGGACCTCCGTGATTTTCAACGATCACTCCCATATCGTAATCCTGGGCAAATTCGGACAGTTTTCCCAATCCATCTACTGCTGTTTTGGCTACTTCTTCCATAGAGCCATTACCTCTGGCATTGACTCTTATGGAATGACACCCTAGTTGTTGTGCTGCTTCTACCCACTTGTAGTGGTTTTCCACCGCTTCCATTCGTTCCTTATCATCCAAAGCCCCCAGTGCGCCTTCCCCATCGATCATGATCAGAACGTTGGTAACTCCCAGATCCTCAGCACGCTGTTTCATCTCATTGATATAGTCTTTGTCTCTAGCTTTATCTTTGAAAAACTGGTTGACATATTCTACTGCCTCAATCCCAAAATCATTTTTGGTTTTTGCAGCAAAGTCCAGATTATCCAAATCTCCTTTAAATAGGGTTTTATGCAGAGACCATTGCGCTAATGAAATCTTAAAGAACATTTCAGGTATTTCAACGATGGCTACTTTTGATGCGGAAGTGGTTTGACCCGCTTCTTGCTGGGTGGCTTTGTTGCACCCCATCCAAAGTGAAGGTAGCAAAACCCATCCAGAGCCTGCTGCAGCCGAGTGTCTGATAAATTTTCTCCGATTGTGATTCATAGTATGGTAGATTAAGTAATAGCTCAGTTTTTAGTGAAATCGGAAAATCCCTAGAGCAACTATTGATTTAATCCGAAATAAAAACGTAATTATTATTCATTAATATAGGATTAAAATTAATAATTCAAAAAACTATGAGTCAAGGAACTACTACTAAAGAGACTCCAGACAAGGTATTGTTCTGGGGTTGTTTTATTGCACTGTGTGCAACTTCATTTGGCTTTATTGCTCGCGCACTTACAGCTGGGGAATGGGGAGCTGAATTTGGACTGACGGAGACCCAGGTAGGTGAGATCCTCGGAGCGGGTCTATGGCCGTTTGCAATCTCTATCATTTTGTTTAGTCTGATCATTGATAAAATCGGCTACAGGGTCGCAATGTTATTCGGTTTATTCTGCCACGTAACTTCGACGGTAATTATTCTTAGTGCACAGGGATACGCGATGATGTACTTAGGAACTTTCATTCTGGCATTGGGCTCTGGTACAGTGGAAGCTTACATCAACCCCGTGGTAGCGACCATGTTCAACAAGGAAAAATCCAAGTGGCTCAACATCCTTCATGCTGGATGGCCCGGCGGACTAGCTATCGGTGGTATGATTATTTTGGTATTGGTTCCCGGTCTGGCCTGGAAAATGAAAATCGCATTGATCTTCATTCCTACCATCATTTATGCAGTCATGTTGTTCAACAAGAAATTCCCTGTCAATGAGCGTGTAGCGGCTGGAGTATCTTACAAGGACATGCTCAAAGAAGTAGGTGCCCTGGGAGCGTTGATCGCTTCTGCACTGATATTCAGAGAGTTGGGAAGGCTTTTCGAGTGGCCTGAATTTCTGCAGTACGTCCTAATAGGTGCTACCACCGTAGGATTTTTCCTTTACACCCGTTCACTAGGTCAACCGCTCTTTATACTGTTATTACTCATTATGATGCCTTTGGCTACTACCGAACTGGGGGTCGATAGCTGGATTACTCAGCTAATGGAAAGCAGCATGGGAGAAATAGGTATCGCTGCGGGATGGGTACTGATATTTACCTCCATGATCATGATGTTCCTGCGTTTCTTTGCTGCGGGACCACTGGTAAATGCTTTGACTCCATTGGGTCTACTAGCTATAAGCTCTGTCATTGCAGCGGCGGGACTAGTTGCCCTAGCTGGTGCAGCAGGTGCATTGGCGATTCTGGGAGCTGCAACCTTATATGGTATTGGTAAGACCTTCTTTTGGCCCACAACTCTGGGAGTTGTTGCGGAGCAGTTTCCACGAGGGGGTGCACTGACGCTAAATACCGTAGCGGGTGTAGGGATGCTGGCAGTAGGTATCGTAGGTGCACAGTTCTTGGGAAATATTCAGGACAAGAAAATGGACCAGTATCTGGCAGAGAGTTATCCTGAAGTACATGAGAAATATATGACTCGGGAAATGCGATCTGTATTTGGAGAATATCAGGGAGTAGACCAGGAAGGAATCAAATCCGCTACTCCTGAAGAACAAGAGACGATAGAAGGAGCTACCGTGGCGGCGCAAAAAAACGCCTTGACTACAGTAGCTATTCTTCCGATTATTATGCTGGCCTTCTACATTGGCCTGATCATCTATTTCCGTTCCAAAGGTGGTTATAAACCCATGGTCATCCATGAGGAAGCTAAGGAAGAGGCCGCTGAAGGGATTTCGGAGTTATAAGCCATCATGTGAGCGATATATGGGTTCAGGTATGACAAATAAGGTAGGACTCAGCCATGGCATATCATGAAGGTCCAGGGCATAGTTTGTGACGTAATTTCAGTACTTGGCATGTAGCGTAAGTCGAAGCCATGGTCTATGCTTACGTATTTCGTATATTTGTAGCAGAATAAATGTGAGATGAATCAGCAGAAGAAAAATATACGGGGTTTGGATCTGGGTAAACTAGAGGACTATCTATCTGAAATGGGGGAGAAAAAATTCAGGGCTAGACAGATTTATCAATGGCTATGGGAAAAGGGGGCGGGTGAATTTGGGGAAATGAAAAATATCAGCAAAGCTCTGCGAGAACGACTAGCGAAGGAATTTACAATAGATAAGGTAGAGATTGTATCGCGCCAGAAGAGTGCCGATGGCACGATCAAATATGCCCTGCAACTGTCAACCGGACAGTTGGTGGAAGGGGTCCTGATCCCTACCCCCAAACGCATCACTGCGTGTGTTTCCAGCCAGTCGGGTTGCTCGCTCGACTGTAAATTCTGCGCGACAGGTTATCTGGATTTCAAGCACAATCTCAAGCATTACGAGATCTATGATCAGATCCACCTGCTCCGCCAGGAGGCAGATCAGATCTACGGACGTCCTCTGACCAATATCGTCTATATGGGCATGGGAGAACCCCTGCTGAATTACCGCAACGTCTTGCAGTCCATTCAGATGGTATCTTCTGATGATGGGTTGGGAATGTCGCCCCAACGCATTACCGTATCCACTGCTGGTATTGCCAAAATGATAAAAAAACTGGGCGATGATAAAGTCAAATTTGAATTTGCCCTGTCTCTCCATGCTGCCAATGACGAAAAGCGCAACCAGATTATGTCGATTAACCAATCCAATAACCTGGAAGCCTTGATTGAAGCCTTGCAGTATTTTTATGAAAAAACCCGTACGCGTATTACCTACGAGTACTGCATTTTCAAAGACTTTAACGACAGCCTGGAAGATGCAGATGAACTGGCTGCCTTTACCCGCCATGTACCTTCCAAAGTCAATGTTATTGAATACAACCCCGTAGCGGAATCCGGTTTTGTCAATACGACGCCCAGGCGTATGCAGGCTTTTATAGACCGGCTGGAAGGTCAGGGGATAATCGTCAATGTCAGACGTAGCCGGGGTAAAGACATTGATGGGGGGTGTGGGCAGTTGGCGCTTAGAGGTGTGAAATCTTTTTAACCCTGAACCAAATATTTTCGTTATAAGGTTGTAAAATATACTCAGTCGGGAGTAAAACACTAGTCAATGATCCAACAACTCCAAACTACCCTCAACCAGCCGCTTCCCGGGCTGCAGGCCCAGATGAAGATGGCTCCCCCGACTCGACTACACCGCGAATATGAAATCCCCCAAAGTGCCAGGGAGAGCGCTGTGATGGCTTTGTTTTATCCCTATCGCCATCAACACGATTATCATCTAGTATTTATGAAAAGAGCAGAAGACGGTCGTGCTCACAGCGGTCAGATCAGTTTTCCTGGTGGCAAATGGGAAGAATCAGACCGGGATTTCATAGATACTGCGCTACGAGAAACCCAAGAGGAAATAGGCGTATCTCCTTCCGACATAGAAGTCCTTGGCACACTTACAGAACTCTATATTCCAGTAAGTAACTATATCGTTTATCCGGCTGTAGGCTATGCCCATCAACGCCCAAATTTTATTCCTGATCTCAAAGAAGTAGCAGAGATCATAGAAGTTCCAGTAAGCTGTTTGCTGGAGAAAAATACCTGTGGAATCCATCCGGTAAGTGCCCGAGGCTTCCAATTTGAAGCCCCTGCTTACAAGATCAATCAATATACCATCTGGGGTGCTACAGCTATGATGGTTTCTGAGTTATCTGAGATCCTCCGTATGATTGAATAATCTCATGAATCTTTAAGCTGGCACAGGGGTTGATTGGGCGCATAAATAGTCTTCGTGATAATATCTTTCCAGAAAATCCTGCGTGTTCTGATACATGATTTTGCGGATCAGTTCTTTGGGAGTAAACCAGAACATTAATCGTTGCATATCCTCCCGTTTGAGGGGATTCGAAAGATGAGGATTTTCCATGGGATGCTGTAAAAACTCCAGTATCAAGTCAGCTAATTCGGGTAGAGGGCAAATATTTTCAAATACTTCGAAATGATTGTTGAGGCCGCCAGCATCAGTACCCAAAGCTATTATATCCCATGCTTGGGGATGGTTGACTGTCCTGACTATATGAAATATATTGGCCATCAAAAGTCGCACGTACTCTGCCTGTACCAGTGATGGGTTGTGGCGAAGCCGGTGTTTATGGATTAAGCGCCTGGAAACCGTTCCCGGCATCAGGTACTCATCCAGAGTAAGTCCGATCAATCCTCCTGACTGGTAGATATAGCAGATATCTTCATCATAGAGATTGATCGACCAGGTGTTGAAATACTGATCTGTGTCCAATCCATGATCAGCATAGCGCAGACTTTGGGCTAACCTGGATAAACCATTGATAGCAGCATGACTGCATATAATGGGAAAGGGGTCCCCTCTGTCCCGGTACATTTCCCAGAGATTGTAAAACTCCTTTCTGGAATTGGCACTCATACGCCTGATGTCAATCAGTATTCTACGGCCATTCTCACGGCTGAGCAATCGCTCAATCACAGTTAATCCCAGTACTGTAATACCTTGATTGAGACCGTATTGCTGATCATAGCGGGCTAAAGTTCCTTTAGGATCAAAGCTTCTGGCATGTCCACAGACCATATTCCAGAAATGAGAAGCCAGCGTAATGAAAAAAGGAGCATGATGACCCTGACCCCAGGCCTTCATCTGAAGGATATTATCTGTAAATAACTGTAGGTAGTATTGATATACTTTACTCCTGCGGTCATTGATGGTGTCGATCGTGCAATCGGGATGTATGGACGGGTCCACATATCCCAAAGCATGAGCACCTTCGACAGAGAGTATGATGGCAGTTGATTCTTCGCTCCTGGTCAGAATCTCAGCGACCTGTGCTGCATGATGTGCCAATACAATCTCACTTACAGGTGATGATTCCATTACCCGTCCAAACAGACTTTGATATTCATCCTTCAGCTCGTGAAAATAATTTCTTTGTTTATCTTCTATCTGTCTAATTTGGCCTGATACAAATTCATGCTTACACGAAGGTACATCATAGAAACCAGCCTCCACTGGGGAAAGACTGGTAATAATGAGCCTAACCTTACGCTTATTATACGAGTTTATTTGCGAATGTAAATCCGCTTGATATTGAAGGCCGACCTCAACCTGACACCTGCCATATGGTGAATAAAACAGATTTTGTTGGATATCTCGCCGATCAATAGAAGCAGGCTTAGATTCTTTAGAAAGACTTGGGCTAAATTGATTGCTATAGTGGCTGTGTATATCCGAATAATATGGCAACTGAATCATTTCTACCTGTTTAAATTAAATTAACGAACTAAATATATACTAAAAAACTTTCTGAATTCACACTTTTATACCCTTTTTTATCATTAATTTTTCCTGGGTTTTACAGAAAACTTACCCTTAAGTAATTCTGGGTTATGCTATGTGTGTATTCCTGGATTTTTTTCCATTTGATCTATACCTGTTATACTTGTAGTTCGGGACAGAAAACATCAAAACACATTCAGCGTTTTGATACCATCAGGAATCTTAGGGAGAAAAGAACTATGCATTTTCACTACTACACCTTGCAGCACCTTGCCAGATCTCTCCCACTGGAAGAGGCCATAGAAGGATGCTTTTCTCAAAGTAAGAACGAACTCATCGTAGAATTTCATACATTTCACCTTAGAATAGGATGTAATACACCCGCTACTTATGTAGTCCCAGTCGACCGTTTTGCCAGAGCGAGAAAAAATGTAGTAAACCTTTTTGACAGGATTATTGAGAAAAAACTAAAACAGGTATATGTAGTGCCCTATGAAAGAGTATTGGTAATGGTTTTGGAAGAAGGGTACGATCTGATTTTAAAAATGCACGGTCCGCAGGCTAATATCATGCTTCGAAAAGGAGAAGAAATAATCGAGCTGTTCAACAACAAGCTTACAGAAGATTGGCACTACACTGAAATTAGTGGAAATTTTGATACAACGGCTCTGGATGGCCTTCCAGAGGTAGATGAGCAAGCCGTTCTCCAACAATTGCGAAACATAAGCCCCATTTTTGAAAAGCAGTTTGCAGCCGAAATAACATCTCTGATGAAACAAGGTCAATCTTTTGGTCTGGCTACTCTCCAGATTATTAAGCAAGTACAGGACAATACGTTTTACCTGAAAAAGGAGGCTCAAAAGATAAAGTTTTACCTATTTGAACCTGCGGAAAATAAGAATGCCATTGAAGTTCGTGAAGTCATCCCAGCACTTCAATTGTTTCTCCGTACCTTTTTCCAGTTTGATCGCTATCTCAAACAATACAAAAAGCTCAACAAAGAGATCAGAACTCCTTATAAGAAAACACAAAAACTTTATCAATCTTTTCAGAAGAACATCCAACAGCTGGAATCGGAACGAAATCCAGAGGAACTGGGCCACATTTTGATGGCAAATCTCCATCACATACAGCCAGGGCAACAAAAAGCCATTCTAGAAGATTACTATGAAGGGGGAACTGTCGCGATCAAACTGAAACCTGATCTGTCGCCACAGGAAAATGCCAGGTTGTATTATGAAAAACACAAACAACAAAAAATACGCCTTCAGTATTTAAAAAAAGAGCTCAACAAGATCGAGAACAGGCTGGTCAAAGAGGAAGGAGAAGTGGAAGCTTTTGATCAGGTTCCCAGACCTGATGAGCTCAAGCTTGGGCCATCGGGCTTTGATCTGGACGAGATTCAGGGGCTCAGACAATTTTTCAAAAATCAGATTCCGGAAAAACAGCAACCCAGACATCCATTCCGCGAATTTGAACATGAGGGGTTTCAGATTTTTGTAGGAAAAAATGCTCGGAACAACGACGAACTTAGCTTCAAGTTTGCTAATAAAGAGGATTTATGGCTCCACGCCAAGGATGTTAGCGGATCGCACGTGGTGATACGTCAACAAGCAGGTAAAAAAATACCGGTAAGTGTGCTGGAATATGCAGCCTCACTGGCTGCTTACTATTCTAAGCGAAAAAATGACACCCTTGTACCGGTTATCTATACGCCCCGGAAATATATCCGCAAACGCAAAGGAGACCCACCAGGAGCAGTGGTCGTAGATCGTGAGGAAGTCGTAATGATCGAGCCTGTACGTAACTAGTCTCAACCCAACATGGATTCCAGCATGAACTTACCATCAATGTTCTTAAGCAATTCATCTGTTGCTCTTTCCGGATGGGGCATCAGCCCCATGACATTCCCTTTTTCATTGCAGATACCTGCAATATTGTCAATACTTCCATTGGGATTAGCTTCAGGGCTAACCTTTCCATCAGCATCGCAATACCGGAACAGGATCTGGTCTCCGTCCTGAAGTTGCCTGAGCATCTCATCATTACAATAGAAGTTTCCCTCAGCATGTGCAATAGGTATTTTATAAGGACGCACTTCGAGATCCTTTGTCAGTAGCGCGCGCCTGTTTACCGGCTTAATATACACATTTTTGCAGATGAAGTGCATCGAAACATTGTGAAGCAATGCACCTGGTAACAAGCCCGACTCACACAGGATCTGAAAACCATTGCAAATCCCGATTACATACCCTCCCTGCTCAGCATGTGCAATTACTTCCTGTATAATGGGTGAAAAACGGGCAATTGCACCTGAGCGGAGATAATCACCATAAGAAAATCCTCCTGGTAAAAAAATGACGTCACAGCCTTGCAAATCTTGGTCTTTATGCCACAGGTGGATCACTTCCTGTCCGAGATTGTGCTTCAGACTGTAAATCAAATCCCGATCGCAATTGCTACCTGGAAATGTGATTACTCCAAACTTCATAAGACTTATTGACTTAATAATTACTGGAATCCAAAGCTACATTTTTCTTTCATAAATCAATAGATCTGTATCTTCTATCAAATAGTAGTTACTTAACAACGTAGGAAATTTGGACTTCATCACAGGGAATATGCCCCAAGGATCAACTATCCACCTGGGTATATCAGATTTCAACTCCATAAAGACTTCACGTTCGTTCTCTTTTGCTGAGACCAACTTTTGTGTATTTCTCCATAAAGAAAGTTTTCGATAGGTCATGGAAAAATCTATGTACTTATTGGGCGCATAAGTATCCAGACGATGATAGAGATCATCCCATTCACTCAATATCCATACGGAACCAGAATGTTGTTTGAGATATTGATATATCCTGCCCTTTTCTTCGGTAAATTCAATGGGAGACCGGTCCAGTATACTTCTGAAAAAACGAGTGTCCGGGAGGAAGTCAAGAGGTCTCCAAAAATGAACAAATATCAATAATGCGGGGACAAAAGAAACCGTTAGCATTAAAGACTGAACTTTTCTTTTTTTGATCATTTCCAGTCCCTTAACCGCATAGAAACTTACAGGTGGTGCAACAAGCATGAAATCCTGGATTTCTATATTTTCCTGTTTTACAACAATCCCCACCACCCCAAATAACAACCAGACAGACATAATGCGTTCTGCCAGTCGAATTTTGACCACATAACTATAAAATCGTAGTCTGAAATGTATGATTCCGACAACAGCCAGGAAAAACCATCCCCCCCAATTCCAACTAATCATATTAATGGCTTGATTCTGGTTCCCGGTATTAATAGGGTCATCCAGCCTGACTTTATCCCAAAAATACAATATCCCCTGATCCCAGTATTCATTCAGGTTGCCATTAAAATACAAGATCACAAAAAAGAATATCAGTACACTCAACATGCCTCCTATCATGGCTACTACTTCATCTACTTTGGGATTACGGATGATCAGATAGGTAACTAATACCCCCAAAAGCATAATGATGATTTTATAGGAAAAGAAAATCCCGATCACAATTCCTACGCCTATCTGAAACAATATATTGTAGTTTTGACCTCTGGTACCTCGTTCTGGATTCAAAAAAGTTAAAAAAGCAAAGGTAACCGGGAGCAGTGTAAGTAACGTGTGATTGAGTTCCTGATTGTGCCAGGGCGTGGATAACAAAAATGCCAGTAAAAAAGGGATAAAGCCTATATATTTCCCATGTGTTTTGAGAAAGAAGATCACACTGGAGAAATAGACGACAATGATATACTTGTAAAAACAGAGGATAATATGCATGAGCGTCAGGGAATAACTCCCAAAAAGGAAATACCATCCTCTATACAGCCACACTACTAAAGGGGGTCCGGGATACCATGCATCTACATACAAGGTACCATCGCTTTTAATAAGTCTTTTGGCACAATTAAGGACCATAGACTCTTCTCCCAGGTAGAAATCCGGATAAAAAGACGGCACATGCAGAATCAGAATAAACCCTATCAACAACAGATGAGTAGAAATAGGGATATATGTGAAGTATCTAAACAATGATCCTTATATTTGGTGTTAGCCTATTCTCTGTGAATTTAGTTACTTTCATCAAAATCCTTTCTAATTAAACCAAATAATCCATGACCGAAGCAAATACAGGGGAATTTACTTTTTATATAGACCGGAAAGGATCAAATCAGTACATCAATCGTCAGCTGAAGGACATAAGCTTTACACATCTTAAAAATGGTATGTGGGAAACATCCTATAGGCATCGTTTATACAAACTTTTCGTTCAAGAGATAGATTATCAATCCAAAAAGGCAACTATTGTTGTAAATGGTAAAAAAGTTCAGGTCAATTTGAAGGACAAATCCGATAAACTAATCGAGCGTCTTGGATTGCAATCTGTGTTCAATCAGCAGGTAGCCGACGCGAGAGCACCCATGCCTGGTTTAATACATTCTATCATGGTAAATGCTGGAGAAATGGTAGAAGTCGGAGATTCACTGATCATCCTGGAAGCGATGAAAATGGAAAATGTTATTAAAGCATCGGCAAAGGGCATTGTAGATCAGATACACGTAGCGCCTCACGATTCTGTAGAAAAAAATGCTTTACTGATTACCTTTAAATGATTATGTGAAATTTTTTCCCTCTTAACTTTTTTTTCTTTTGTTACTTTTGTTAAAAAACAACTCCTATGAACGTCAAGCGCAGGGTTACTCTATTATTAAGCGTGTGCTCAAGTATACTATATCTCCAGGCCCAGCAACCTGGTATCAGTACGCAGTCTGTGTTGAGCGAAGGTGAATGGTATAAAATGGGGTGTTCTGCTTCTGGAATCTACCAGCTTTCTTATCAATACTTAACTGATCTAGGAATAAACCCAGCATCCATTGATCCTGCAACGATACGCATTTTTGGAAATGGAGGGGGCATGCTTCCTCAATCAAACGCTGAATTCAGATACGATGATCTTGCTGAAAATGCAATCCAGGTGATTGGCGAAGAAGATGGTTCTTTTGATCCAGAAGACTATATCCTGTTTTACGGTGAAGGCCCACATGTATGGAATTTTGATCCGGAATCAGACATCTTGTCTCACAGCCTTCACCTATACAGTGATACTAACTTTTACTTTCTCAACATGGGCACGGCTTTGGGAAAACGGATCGAAGGAGATATGGATCCCACCAATGGAAGTACGACTTTTCAGGCAGCCAGAGGAGGTAGATTCCACGAAGCAGAACTGGATAATCCCCTCGGTGGATCGGGAAGGTACTGGTTGGGAGAACTATTTGATGCAATCAGAGACCGTAACTTTTCTTTTTATATACCAGATGCAGCACAAGAAGGCGAAATCAGGATCAGAATACGCGTAGCAGCCAGAGCAAGCCAAACTACGACCTTTACTGCATCAGCGAATGGAGAGACACTGGGAACGCTCAATGTAATTGGAACCAACCTGAATGAAGAGGAAGTTGATCATTACCGTTTCAATACACGACAATTTACGATCCCATCCAGCGGTATTACAAGAGACTCACTTAAGATCACCTTGTCATATAACTCAGGCGGTGAGAGCAGAGCGAAGGGATGGCTGGATTTCATTTCTATAGATTATGATTTACAGCCTAAGCCGGATGAGCAATCCAGCAGGGATTTTTACCTAGCTCCAGGCACATCTATACGCATAGATGCTCCCAACCCCGATGCAGTTCCCGTCTTTTGGGATATCACTGATCCGCTTGTCCCATCTATCCAACCCGTCAATATACAAGGCAATAACCTGGAACTTGCCAATATGCATGAGGGAGCAGGTCATTTCTACATGATGAATGAACCTTTTCTCATCCCTGTAAGCGTACGGAAGATAGCCAACCAGAACCTTCATGGTCTCGAACTTGCTGATTATTTGCTCATCACCCATCCCTTGTTTCGTTCCGCTGCTGAGCGACTGGCACAATTTCACCGTGATCATTACCAGCGCACCGTACACATCGTCACGCCGCAGCAGATCTATCATGAGTTTTCATCAGGAAAATTGGATGTCACAGCGATCCGGGATTTTGTCAGAATGTTTTATCTGAGATCTGAAGGTGAAAAACCCGGATATGTACTGCTGATGGGGGATGGAAGCTATGACCCTAAAAATATCAGAAGTTTTGAAGGAACTGTAAACTTTGTACCTACCTATCAGAGTCGTGATTCATGGACTCCACCTACTTCCTATACCAGTGATGATTTTTTCGTAATTCTGGACGATGAGGAGGGTTTTTGGGGTGAAAATGCTAGGATAGATGGAGACAACATCAAGCAAACGGATTTTCTGAATGCTGCTGTAGGCCGACTTCCAGTCAGTACAGCTATTGAAGCTAGGGATCTAGTAGACAAGATCATCGATTATGTAACCAATCCCGAAGGGCAGGGGGACTGGCGCCGCCGGGTGGTATTGGTCGCTGATTACAAACCTGCCGATTACAATTTGCACCACAGTCAAGCCAATAACTATACCAATCTTATCGTACAGGAAAATTCCTGTATGCATATCGATAAGATATTTATGGATAACTATGAGCTGGTGCCTACTGCTTCAAGACCTTCTTTTCCGGAAGGCCGGAAGGCATTGCTCAATGCCATGGATGAAGGTAGCCTGATCATCAATTATACGGGTCATGGCGGAGAATCTGCCTGGTCTGATGCAAGCATTTTTACTACGACCGATGTCCTGAAAATGAAAAATGAAAAGCGGCTTCCGGTGGTTGTTACGGCGACTTGCGAATTTGGTCGCTATGATAATCCTTCGCTGCGTTCGGGAGCTGAGGAAATGCTTCTTCGTAAAAATGGCGGTGCCATAGCACTCCTCACGACCGTACGCCTTGTATATGCCTATCAAAACAGCTTGCTGAATCGAAGCTTTTACAAATTCGTATTTGATTACAATGAAGAAAAAGGCAGAATGCCTACGATTGGCGAGGTCATGGTCAACACTAAAAACGATGCTTTCCCTAAACCCAATACTGATCTAAATTCACGGAATTTCACACTACTAGGAGATCCGGGCATTATCATCAATTACCCCGAACTTCAGGGACAGATTACACATATCAACGATCGCCCTATCGATGAGTTTGCTACAGATACCCTCGAATCTCTATCAGTGGTTAATGTCCGGGGTAAGGTAGTAGATCCATCTGGTGAGAAAATGGAGACCTTTGATGGAGATATGGAAATAACGGTATATGATAAACCAACTCGCTTTGAAATGCGTGAAACAGCGTTTTCCTTCTATTGGCAGGTTAACCGGGTTTTTGATGGATTGGCTTCGGTAGAAAATGGTGAATTTGAGTTTGAGTTTCTGGTACCGATTGATATTTCTTACGACGACGGAAGAGGGAAAATGAACCTGTACTTCTTTAACGAAGAAAGAGACGGAGCAGGATGCTATAACAATCTATTACTTGGAGGTACCAATACACAGGCTGAGCCTGACGATGAAGGCCCGACCATCGAGATGTACCTCAACGATCCATCCTGGATAGATGGCAGCAAAACAGGCCCTGCGCCAGTATTGTATGCTAGCGTTCAGGACCCTCGCGGGATTAATACCGTTGGAGGAGGTATCGGACATGAACTGATCGGCATTCTGGATGAAGATGAATCCAACATTATCATGCTGAACGACTATTATACTTCAAACAAGAATACTTTCCGTTCAGGTACTATAGCTTATCCCTTTGAGCCGCTCGAGCCGGGTCCACATACCCTCCGTGTACGTGTCTGGGATGGCGCCAACAATGCATCAGAGTCGGTACTAAACTTTACGGTTGTAAAAAACCCTCAGGAAGCACTAAAACGGGTAGCAGCAGTACCCAATCCACTGACCTTGGAAACAGCGTTCTTTATTGCGCATAATCAGGCAGGTAGCCGACTGGAATATACGATAGAGGTGTACAATACAACCGGACAATTGGTACGTACCTTGCGCGATGAAGAAGTGGCTGTGGGTAATTTTTACCAGGGTATGTCCTGGAACGGAACGGATCAAAATGGTAGCCAACTTAGCAATGGAATTTACATATATCAGGTAACAGTCAGAGATATTGACACCCAGGCTGTAGCTAGAAAGGTGGAAAGAATATTAATCATGCGATAATCTTTCATTTGATGCTTCGCAAGTCAAAGTATTTTCTAACTTTGCATTAATATTTTCAACTTTTATTTCGTTGATAGTTAATAATTGCAAAAATGCCTATGAAACATTGCTACTTATCTTAACTCGTAAACAAGTCTAAATAAAGGTAGCTATCAAATGAAAAAAACAATTGCTGTTTGTTACTGTTTAGTATTCCTTGCATCGGGATTTCAATATCTGAAGGCTCAGTCCAATACCGCCGGGCAGGATGTTGTAGGATCCAAAACCATTACTACTGCTGTTCCATTTCTATTGGTTACTCCCGATTCCAGAGCAGGTGCTATGGGAGACGCGGGTGTGGCTATTGCCAACGATGCGAATGCTATGCACTGGAATGCGTCTGGTTTGGCGTATACGGAGAAAAAAATTGGAGTAGCAATGTCCTACTCTCCCTGGCTTAGATCTCTGGGTATCCCCGATATCAATCTTGTATATCTTTCTGGTTTTTACAATATCGGAGAAAAAGGCGGGGTGATTGGAAGTTCACTACGTTATTTTTCACTGGGTGAAATTGACTTTACCGATATCCAGGGACAACCTGTGGGTAGTGATAAGCCCAACGAATTTGCATTGGATGTGGCTTATGCCAGAAAGGTTTCAGACGTACTATCCGCTGCAGTTACCCTGCGGTACATTCATAGCCGTCTGGCTTCAAATGCTAATATCAGCGGCGATTTGAAACCTGTCAATTCTGTCGCAGGTGATGTCTCTCTGCTCTACAGGAAAGATTTCACAATCAATAATACCTCTGGAGGACTCCCTACTACTTTCAGCTCAGGGATCAATATCTCCAACATCGGTCCTAAAGTATCTTATACCGATATATCTGGCGACAAAGATTTCATCCCTGTCAATCTGCGTATAGGTTACTCCTTCAAGTTTCAGTTTGACGAGTTCAACTCACTGACTTTTACCAATGACTTCAATAAACTATTAGTCCCCTCTGTGGACAGTCTGGGTCAGGGAGGCGGTAGATCCGATCTACCTTTGCTTGAAGGTATGTTTACCAGCTTCAGCGACGCTGATGGTGGTTTCAGTGAGGAGCTGTCTGAGATCAATATAGCGGTAGGACTGGAATACTGGTATCGCGAAGTGTTTGCAGCTAGAGCTGGATTTTTCTACGAAGATCCTGAAAAAGGCAACCGTAAGTTCTTTACGGTGGGAGCAGGTATCAAGTACAACGTATTTGGTCTAGACTTTGCTTATCTGGCACCTATCGAACAAAACCATCCCCTACAGAATACCCTGCGCTTTACCCTTTCCTATGATTTTTCTACACCAGCTCAGGAATTGGAAGAATGATAAAAAAATTTACTGATGAGGGGAAGAATAAACAATCTACTTCCCCTTATTAGTAAATTATATACAGTAGCGTTTATCACTCATCTCGTGTACGTGTACCGCCCATACCCATCAGTTCCTGATATCTTTTTAGATCAATACCGATGGCTACTACTTGAAGTGAATCTTTACCATAGAAATGTGAACGCCATTTAATGTATTTACCCGGTCCATATCTATCGGAAATATTTTCATTACAATAAACTGCGTACTTGACGATTTTTTTCTCTCCTGACATTGAAGTAAGATATTCCTTCAGGTAGAAATCATTGCTGTTGACTTTGGAAGAGATCATGTTACGGATACGGTTGTTGACAGTATCCATGTTGGCATCCCAGGGTATTCCTACCACTCTAAGCAGAAAATAGCCCGAGTAATAATAAGGTTGAACGTCCTTGTACCAGTACACCTCAGGTGATTGATCGAGTAAAGAAATCGCTTTGCGGAGTATATCGAGGTTGTTGAAAGTGATTCTAGACCAGTCTACAGGCTTTGCCACTCTTCGAATATCCTCAAAAAGTTTAGGATCAAACTGGTAGGATATACCTTCATCGAATAATTTACCACAAAATAGATTAATCTTAAAAGTCCGTTTCAGTTTCCCATCCTTGTAGAATTTCAACTCATAATGGTAATCGCACTTATTTTCAAAGGTGAGAGGCAAATCCCATTGCTGATGAGTATTGAGCAATACCTGTCGCTCATCTATGGTGAATGTTCCCAGTTCTTCTTGTACGGGAAGCATCTGTGCATTGTGGATCGGTATACCTATCATTACCCACTGGCCTTGATTGAAATTCATGTCTGAAAGCACTTTGTCAGCAAGCAAGGGATTGATACCCATACTGATTGTAAATACGGTAATGTAACTAGATAGCGCAGAGATGTATTTGAGTTGGGCATGTAGCTTGAGCTTCAGGAGGTACTGTATAAAAAGGAAATTCATGAGAATATATGTTAGACCTTTAATTTAATGAAAAATATTACACGATATATTTTCTTTCTTGTAAGAGATTTTGGACTAAGGTTCGAAAGTTGAATTGATTAACACTTTGCCCTGCGTTGCTTCTGCTGGATCGCTTATGGGAATCAGTCTGTAAAAGTACAGACCATCTGGTAGGAAGACCTGTATTTCCCATTTTCTTACAGAATTATTGCTGTCTATTTGATCTGAAAACACGCTTTTACCACTCGTATCAAACAGTTCCAGCCAGATATCCCCTCGATAGGTATGATGAAAGGAAGACAGAAAAAATGTTCCTGAATTCGGGTTAGGATAAAGTGAAAACCGGGAAATATTAGCCACAGGTTTACGGGAAGAAAGGGTAGCCCCCAGGACACGCTGCATAATGCCACCACTGGGAATACCATATCCAAATAAGAGATCAGGATTATTAAAACGGTTAGCAGAACGTATCAGGGCGTCTTGGACTTGCGCTCGCGTTGCCGCTGGATAAGACTGTATGATACATGCAAGCAATCCTGAAACCAATGGGCAGGAAAAAGAAGTGCCATTTGCCCTTGATCTGGTTCCATTGCTTCTGTATACAAAAACGGATTGACCTAAGGCAGATACATCCGGCTTAATTCTCCCATCTGCACTAGGACCATTGCTACTAAATCCTGCTAATTCTTCACAAATAGTTACTGCACCGACAGCAATGACTGAATCCCCATCTGCAGGAGCGATAATTCCTCCTTCGCCTGAATTTCCTGCACTATTTACCACCAGAATTCCCCTTGATGCTGCAATATCTGCTGCCTGGGTAATAATCGCAGTATTGCCATCCATATCCTCTATCGTATATCCTATCTGTCCATCGGTAAATCCATCGCGATATCCGAGCGAAGTAGAAAAGATTTGTGCGCCTAGACTATCGGCAAATTCTGCTGCTGCTACCCAGTTATCCTCTTCCTGATGTGTTTCAGATGAATCGTTTTCTGTTCTTAGCAAAATATAATCTGCATCTGGTGCTGCACCCATCATTTCATCAGGTATAATGGCTGCCATTGTGGATAATACGCTGGTTCCATGACGACAGTGAGCGCATACTCCAAACACATCTTCATCTCCTTCAACATAATCTCTTGTTGCAATAATCTGCTCTTCATCGAACAAATGACGAAAACCTTCCGTGGCATTTACCCCAAAATAACCATTATCAAATACCGCTATTAAGACACCTTTACCAGTATATCCTGCCTGATGAAGCGTATCTACGCCTAGCATATTGAGCTGTTGTATGTAGGAATTGAGAAATGGAATGCTATCGCAGGGATCTGTAGGGTTTTCGTCCGAAACTATGTGGGTGGCGCCAACCGGACGAACTTGCTTGACAAATGATAATCCAGATACCAGCGGCAATTGAGCATCATCCAGATAAGCTGTAACTCCGTTGATCCATTTAGAAATCCTGACAGGTTTTACGCCGATCAACTTAAGGGACTGCACGTAGGATGAATTTACAGGATAATCATACCTATCAATTTCAATACCCTGTCGCTGGCGGTTTTCCAGTGCTCTGGGAGATAATATCATCTCAGGAGTATATGGGGATGTATCCCCCTTATCGGTGAATGTAATCCAGTATTTGCTCTGCCCTGATGTGGTAAGCGGAAACGCAAACCATAGTAACATGACAAATCCAAAGCTCAGGAAATTACTAATCTTACAGGGATTAAACATCTTATTCATAGTATTTGCAATTTGTTTCTAACTTTGAAATGTAATATCTAATGTTCGATGGGTTATGTTTTTTATTCGATAACTGTGAGTAAATTCAGGTTGATTGAAGTGCAAATGTAACTACAAATTACGCCTTAACACCTTTCAAAATATATACCAGTTATTTTAGATTTTGGGGAACCCCTTTTATGCAATTTTCTCCAATTCAAATCATTCATCTCAGCGTTTGATGGGATGTATATACAACGAGTGGAATTCAAAATGCCCCAGTCCAGGAGCTTGCTTAGACATACAGACTTGCCAGATTCACAAATGATATACACATTATGTAGAAAAAATGATAATTTTTAATTAATATATACAATTAATTACCACTAAAGAGACTGCATATCAGCCAATTAACTGAACAGGCTATGGGAGATTACAACGTAACAGCAATCAGTAATCGCAGACAGCTCCAGGAATTTATGAGTTATCTGCTCAAGGATATACAGGCACTGGACAGAATGCTGAGAGAAGAATGGTTTGAAACAGATATTATACGTATGGGGGCAGAACAAGAGATGTGTATGGTAGATCACTATTGGAAACCCAAACACATCAATCTGAAAGCACTGAAAGTGATTAACGATGATAAATTCACCTCCGAACTGGCCAATTTTAATCTGGAAGTCAATATGGATCCGCTTCCATTTCGGGAAGACTGCCTTTCCAAAATGCATCAGGCTTTGAAAGACACGCTGAATGCTGCACAGGAAAAACTCAATCCGCTGGGAGCCCGGATTATCCTTACCGGGATACTTCCCAACATACGCAAATATGATGTAGAGATCGACAATATCACTCCTATCGACCGGTACCGGGCGTTAATGGATGCACTTAAGGATCTACGGGGGGAGTTGTTTGAGCTGCGTATTCGGGGAACGGATGAGTTGAATGTCAAGCAAGAAACGGCTATGCTGGAAGCTTGTAATACCAGCTTTCAAGTGCATCTGCAAGTCAAACCCGATGAGTTTGTCGGAAAATACAATGCTGCTCAGGCATTATCAGGGCCTATCATGGCTATTTGCGCCAATTCACCTTTGCTGTTTGGCAAGCGGCTGTGGCATGAAACACGCATTGCACTGTTTCAGCAGTCGATCGATGTACGAACGTTCAATGATCACTTCCGGGAGCGCAGTCCACGCGTAACATTTGGATCGAACTGGTTGAAATCCTCTATTCTAGACATTTACCGAGAAGATATAGCCAAGTTTAAGGTGCTATTGCGGACAGAAATTGATCAGAATGTATTTGATCTCATGGATCAGGGCATAACGCCTAAATTGAGAGCATTGAATATTCACAACTCGACTGTGTACAGATGGAACCGCCCCTGCTATGGCGTTTCCCCCAATGGAAAACCCCATCTGAGGATCGAAAACCGTATCTTGCCTGCTGGTCCCAGTCTACCAGATACCATGGCCAATGCAGCCCTATGGCTAGGACTAATGAATAGCCTGGAAGAGGCTTATCCCAACCTCACCAGCCAGTTGGATTTTGACGATGCCAAGGCCAACTTTTTTGCAGCCGCCCGTTACGGGCTGGATACCCAGCTATGCTGGATCGATCATCAGCGGATATCTCCCGTCGAACTCTTCCAGAAAGAACTACTGGAGGTTGCCAGACATGGCCTTCAAAAGGCCCGAGTCTCTAGCGAGGATATCTCCTATTATCTGGGCATCATCGAACAACGCTTGGAAAAACGCCAGACCGGGGCGGTCTGGATGCTTCGCTCCTTTTCCAAACTTGCCAAAGAAAACCTCACACGTGATGAGATTAGCACGACCCTCACCGCTGAAATATACAAAAACCAGTACGAAGGCAAACCTGTACATACTTGGGATTATGCATGCTCTGACGAATTGGATTATGAACCTTCCTCGTTACTTGTCGAAGAATTCATGAGTACCAACCTCATCACGGTTCAAGAAGATGATATCCTCGATCTTGTCACACATCTGATGAACTGGCAGAAGATCAGACACATTCCCGTAGAAGACAAATATGGTAAACTGGTGGGTCTGCTGACCTTGAGAAACCTGCTTAGGCATTATTCAGAATATCGCCCCAAAGATGCAGACCAGCCTGTTACGGTCAAGGAGATTATGATCAGTAATCCACTTACCGTAAGGCCCGAAGAACGCATTACGCATGCTATGGAATTGATGCAGCAGCATCAGATCAGTTGCCTGCCTGTTACTAAGCAAGACAAACTGATTGGGATCATCACAGAAGCTGATTATCTCACCATTTCATCCAACCTGATCAAACGGCTTGCGAGAAAGAAAAACATGAATGGAATGATGAGTTAATGTCAGGAATCTTAATCAACTTTCTCAGGACGCCCCATTTCTGCTCTCATCTCAACAGGTAATCTGAATACTTCTCCTTGCTGATTGCAGAAATAAATACGGGACTCCGAAGGTTCCCTTCCATTGCCATCGGCCCAAAGGGCCCAGAAGTCCGGATGCGCATTTACGGGTTGCCTCACATAAGTATGATTATACGTGCTGTTTGAGGTTAGTACTTTCATACGCTGCCAATGCTGTCCCAGATCATAGCTTTCCCACATAGCAATCTCTCCACCGGGATTATAGGGTTGAGGACCTGTTTCTGTTGGAGCTACGATTTGCCATTGGTCTTCACTTACCAGCCATAGGCTTCCCATATCATAATTATTGTCAGACGTGGTGAGGGGCCTGATTTTCCATTGATTGTCTGTCCAATGTGCCAGGTTCCATATCCGGGGATCACTCTCAGGACCGCTTTTATAACCCCTACTAGTCAGAAACAAGACAATCGGACGATTTTGTGTATCATAGCGGATATCTTTGAGATATACTTTCAGGTCGTCTGCCTCAAAATCATAAATCAAAGCCGCATTTTGTGGATCTGTTAGCGGAAGTTTCAATGGTGTACCATCCACAGCCTGCCAGGTTCTGCCCATATCTCGTGTTTCCATATAATACAAATTGGTACGCCAATTGACTCCCTGCCCTTCGGGATGATAGTTAAAAGCTGTACCTGCTACTGTCTCATTGACAGCACTGATCTGATAGTGTCCTTCTTCAATCGCTGCCAGGCAGGTCATTTCACTCCAGGATATTCCATCTCCACTATGCATGAAATAATTGGTGCGCTTGGCGGGTTGGTTGTATTTGGTAAGGAAACATACAAAGCCCTGACCCGAAACATACCAGGTTTGCATGTAGGAAAAATTGTCCAAAGGTATAGGATTTCTATTGACCTGATAAGTAGGCATGATCCGCTCAAATTCAGAAACATCGTAAGGTTGCTTACTCCGGTGTATATAAGAAGGTCGCATCGTACCATGTGAAGTAGAAAATATCCAGATATAGCCTTCATCATCCATGGAGATAACCGGATTGTCATGTGCATCATAAGTTTGTTTATCCAGAACAATAGTAGGGCGAGGTACCATACCCGTCTCATGGTCATAATACGCCACCATGTGATACAGAGCATTTTGAGTTGAATCGCCTCCAATGCCTCCCCTTGTCAGTTCATTTTCCTCATGATATCCTTTTTTTACCCCTCCAAAACAGAAAAAGGTCTTATTGGCTTCCTTGCTATACACTGCAAAGGGTTTATGCTTGGCACAGTAAGTTCCTAAACCTCCACTATACTTAAACTTGTAAATATTGTCCAATGGCTGATTCTGATACCAGATTCCCAGATAACCATCGGCTTTTTCATTGAGGGTAAGAGGTTGTGCCTGTTGTAAGGTATACAACACACCTAAAAAGAAACCCAAGCATATACTCACTCTAAATAAGGTCATACTATTCATAAGATTTCAGAAATTTATATAAGATGAAAATAAGCATAAAAACAGGTATATGAGACTAAGGTGACTGAAAATCCTGAAAAATGATGTACTTCTTAAGCCATTTTTGAAGAGAATTGCAAGCTTAGCTGTGAATTTGATTACCTTCGCAGTCCCGTTATGTTGATCTAGTAGTATAGAGATGAGTTTAGAAGAAAAAAACGCAGTTGTACTGGGAGGAACAGGAGGTGTAGGAGAAGGAATTGTCAAAGTACTCCTTGCTCACGGAATCAGAGTCATTGTACCGACACGTAGTGCAGAGAAAGGAGAAAAATTAAAAGCCTATCTGGGAGAGGACCTTTCAAGACATCTTACTATTCATGTTGGTACTGTTGACAATGAGGCACATGCCTCTGAGCTTGCACATTATCTCAACCGCGAGACCAAGCACATAGATATCGCTGTAGCATCTTTGGGAAGGTGGCATCAAGGTTACCCCTTGTACAGCTATCCGGTCGATGAATGGCACAGGATCATCCACGACAATATCACCATAAACTTTCTGGCTATAAAATCGCTGGTACCCCTATTGCACCCCCGTTCAGGATGCTTTTTTCATATCAATGCCTTTAGTGCAGAGCAAGCATATCCAATGGCTGGTCCAGTAGCGATGACTGCTGCCGCACAAAAATCATTGATCCAGACTCTTGCCAAAGAAGTAGACAAAACGGGCATCCGCATTTTTGAACTCATTTTGGGACCTATCAAAACACGGGAGCGCCTGATACCTGACTACGAAAAAGATCACTGGTATTTTCCACAGGAAATTGGTGAATACATTATCGAACTGATACAAAACGAAACTGAACACAGGCTGGTCCACCGATTGCTGGACAAGAAGAAGCGCGATAAATCCTGAAAAATACTCGTCTCATTTTCAGTTACTGGTAGTTTATAACTCGTTTGCAATCCCACATAAATTGTGCTACCTTTGTAACTGGCAAGGCTATACGACCAGATCCTCTTGAACTCCGCCAGGTCCGGAAGGAAGCAACGGTAGAGGGTTGATCGGTGCGATATGGTTCTTGCCTTTTTTTATGTTACCCTCTATCACATCATTTCCGGAGAGTATTAGGAAAAGTGGGGAAAAGTTTGAAGATTTATTAGAGTCTACTTCTACCACTAAAATTAACGTTTTGATATTACTACTCATTCTGCTCGGAGCGGTCATATTTATCATATTATCTACAACACGGCTGCATTTACATCCTATTCTAGCACTATTGGGCGCAGCCCTGGGATATGGTCTTTTATCAGGATTATCCTTAGAAGGTCTGATCAAAGCCATCAATGATGGCTTTGGCGGTACAATCAGTAAAGTAGGAATCATTATCCTGGCCGGGGTCATGATCGGTATTTTTCTGGAGAAATCTGGTGGAGTACAGGCTATAGCCCAGGCTATACTGAGGGTAATAGGTAAAAAGTTGGTGATTCCTGCCATATCATTCATGGGATATATTGTCTCAATTCCGGTATTTGGCGATAGTGGATTCATCGTGCTACTTCCGCTGACCAAAGCACTCGCCAAACGGGTCAACATTTCACTGGCAGGTCCTGTAGTTGCTCTTGCTTTGGGATTGACAGCATCCCACACCATGGTACCCCCTACACCTGGTCCTATTGCTGCGGCAGGCATACTAGAGGCAGACATCGGTACCGTGATCCTGATGGGTTTACTGGTGAGTGGGATATCTTTATCTGCCTGCATTGCCTTTGCACATTATGTTGGGAAACGAGTGGATATACCTGTAATTCTAGAAGAAGCAGATAAAAATGTATGGAATCTCGCTCATACACATCCTCCAGCCTGGAAGGCATTTCTCCCCATCTTAATACCTATTATACTTATTATAGGCAAATCTATTGCAGAATATCCCACGGCCCCCTTTGGTGAGGACAATCTCAAAAACATCATCACATTTATCGGTAATCCCATGATCGCTTTATTGCTGGGGTTTATTATTTCCTGGACCTTACCCAAAAAGTTTGATGCCCAATTGCTTTCTGGCACTGGCTGGCTGGGACAGGGACTTCAGGATGCAGCAGTTATTATTATCATTACAGGAGCGGGGGGAGCTTTTGGAAATGTCATTCAACAGTCGGCTTTGACAGATGTACTCAAAGAATCTCTTTCAGACATCCGGATTGGAATATTTCTACCCTTTCTGCTAGCAGCAGTGATCAAGACTGCACAGGGCTCTTCTACAGTAGCTTTGATCACCACCGCTTCTATTATGGTGCCGCTGCTAGCGCCACTAGGACTCAATACAGATATTGATAAAGCGCTGACTGTCCTGGCTATCGGTGCAGGTTCTGCGGTTTTCTCACACGCAAATGACAGCTTCTTCTGGATCTTCACACAAATGACCGGGCTGAGTGTAGCACAGGGTTACCGATTGCAAAGTTTGGGGACATTTATCCTTGGTGGCACAGCGATATGTGTTATATTCATCATTAGTTTATGGATCTAAAAATCGTGAAGGAATGAAATCTCAATCAACTATCTGTGTGCACGGCAAAAAGCGCAAACCCGAGGAAGGACTGAATACCCCTATATATCCTTCATCTGCTTACAGATACCGCGAAACCGCCGAAAATGTATACCCCCGGTATTACAATACAATTAATCAACAGGAAATCGTGGACAAACTCTGTCAGTTGGAAGAAGGTGAGACAGGTCTGCTTTTCAGTTCAGGAATGGCGGCAATCAGTACCTGCCTTTTTTCACTGCTAGAACCCGGGGATCATGCGGTTTTTTCCAAGGAAATATACGGAGGTACCTTTTCACTATTGAGCAAAGAATTTGCCAAACGGCAGATCAGTTATTCATTTGCCACAGGTTCTGAGGTAGAGGACTATGCTGATGTGATCCGCCCTGAGACACAACTGATTTACCTGGAGACTCCCTCCAATCCATTGCTAACTATCGTAGATATTGAAGGAGTAGTAAAACTTGCCCAGGAAAAAGATATCCGCACCATGCTGGATAATACGTTTGCCTCTCCCATCAACCAACAACCTCTATCACTTGGTATTGATTTGGTACTGCACAGCGGTACCAAATACCTGGGAGGCCATAGCGACCTGAGTTTCGGTGCTATGATTACCTATGAGGAGCTCCACAATCTGATCCTTCCGCAAGCTGTCAATTATGGTGGCAATCTCAATGCGCTGGATTGCTACCTGATCGACCGGAGCCTCAAAACATTGGAAATACGGGTAGAACGACAAAATGAAAATGCGATGAAAGTTGCGACCTTTCTGGAACAGCGACCTGAAATCAAATCTGTATTCTACCCGGGACTGCCTAAACATCCCACCTATGAAATTGCACGAAAACAGATGAAGAACTTTGGCGGTATGATGGCTTTTGAACTAGCTACAGATGAAATGGTAGAAGTAGATCTATTTCTGGATAGGCTGTCCCTGATACAGCCCTCATTAAGTCTTGGGGGGGTGGAAAGTATTATTTGTTCACCTGCCCAAACCTCTCATATCAAAGTTCCTCGTGAGGAGCGCATCAAACTGGGAATCAGTGATGGTTTGCTCAGGTTATCAGTAGGTATTGAAAGTCCCAGAGATATCATTGATGACCTTTCACAAGCGCTGGATAAAATTACACACTTAGTTAATCAGAAAGCATATCACCCATGAAACTTTACAAAGTCAAGAAAGGAGTCATCCTCAACCATGCACAGGAATATAAGTCAGTAGAGCATTTTGACTGGGATGAATGGCTTAATAAAGATTTGTTACGGGATGAATTGGAACGCCTATGGGACCAGGCTACCCATATCAATGTAGATCGCATAGACAAAGATTATCATCTGAAAGTGCCTATGGGAACACAGGAAGTATGGGCTGCAGGGGTTACTTATTATCGCTCCCGTACAGCAAGGATGGCAGAGTCCAATGAAGATCCTGGAGGTGGAGGCCCTTATGATAGGGTGTACCACGCTGATCGTCCCGAATTGTTTTTTAAGTCCCATGCATGGCGCGTAAAGCAGCATCTTGAGCCCGTTCGCATCCGGAGAGATTCCAAATGGAATGTGCCGGAACCTGAATTTACATTGGTAATCAATTCAGCCGGAAACATGGTAGGTTATACCATCGGGAATGATATGAGTTCCCGGAGCATTGAAGGTGAGAATCCTCTTTATCTGCCTCAGGCAAAAGTATATAATGGCTCTACCGCCATTGGCCCATGTGTGCTTATCCCAGATACTCCTCCATCAGATGAAACCAAGATTACCATCTCTATCGAAAGGTTGGGAAAAGAGGTATTCAGTGGAGAGACCGATCTGGGACAAATGAAGCGAAAGCCCCAGGAATTGGCTGAATATCTATACCGTGAGCTAAGCTTTCCTGTGGGATGTTATCTGATGACAGGAACGGGAATCGTTCCGGATCATAACTTTACCCTGAAATCCGCAGATGTGATCCACATTACCATCAATGGGATCGGGACACTTACAAATCCAGTAGAATAATTAATAGACTCCAGATCAATGCCACTATGATTTCATAAATATGCCACGGATTACACAGATTTTCACGGATTCTCACTCGTTATGCTTGAATAAATATGCCACGGATTAC
>CAYXVE010000045.1:0-45050 GCA_964468435.1 uncultured Bacteroidia bacterium
GACAGAAAAATCAAAAAACTGTCTGTTGACAGTACTCTGTTTTATTATTTACAATAATAAACAGTGCAATAATGTTTTTTAGCTCAAATTATGGATATTTCAGCTTCAAGATTGTAACAAAGCAGATTTAGGCAATGGAGATCAATCTATGGAATAGGTGATCCAGTAAGATAACGTATTCAAACTTGTATTTACATGCATTAAAGTAGCTACTACCTGGTCATTGAGCCAAACTGTGTGCGGGCGAGAGAAGTAGTGATTTCTGCGTTTATGTTCGAAAATCTGCTTCCTTTCACTGATTTTACCTGTTACCAAATCCAGCGTTTTATAGTACAGTCGGAGAGGATCACCAAACTTTTTACCTCCATTTTCATGAATTAGAAAGTGAAAGGACTGATCTTCCCAGTCGGGATGTACGTTAAAAAAGTATCCCATCATTTCGATAGCTACCTTTATGCGTTGGTATGAAGGTATGACCAATACTCTTTCATATTTTCCGTATGGATCAAATTGAAATATTACGATCTCTTCCAGTATAGTGGTGGGAGTCCCTTGAGCTATAGGGCTGAACATGGAGATAGACCTCGATGCTCCTATTCCGAGGCGGTTTTCTTGGTTGAATTTCTGCATTAGCAACATGAGTCCCTGATCAGGTGTCTCTATCATGCTGTGAATCATATATTTATCAAATTTTGTTATGGGCTTGAGCCCTGCATCTTCTCTAGCCTTAGACACCTCCACCAAAATAGATGAATCTATATTGATCCTTCTTCTCATATCTATCTCCCCGTGTTTAAAATCGAAAGTTACTACCTGTATGTTGCCGGTCTGCATCCCCACCCGCTTCTTTTTGTCCCTATCGCAATAGGCCAGATATATGCGCTCATCTTTTCCCATCAATGGTGGAAAATGTGCATTATACAAATCTGTTTCCCTCCAGTAACGTGGAAAATTGGGAAGACTCAGAGCGTTCACACATAAAGAAGACCGATTATACTGATACATTGTCAGAGTCTGATCTTTCTGAATTGTGGAGAGATAAAAATTTCCTTCGTTATCCAAAGCCCCATTGATCACATCTATTTTATTGTTGGGATCTTCAGAAATAGTGATCGTATCCTTGTAGATCCGCTCAGAAGTGATGTCATAGACGTCTATAACCGCGTATTCTACCCTTTCAGCTCGTACACCGAGCTCGTCTTCCCCTTGTGGATGATCATAGTAGTACCGGATACGCTTCCGGGGATGACTATTGCAGTAGTAATAAATGGCAAACAAAGAATCGTTGGGAGAAAAATCCAAAAATAATGGATCATCCTGATCCAAAGGTATCACTGACAGAATCTGTATGTTCCCTTGTTTACCACTTTCCAATCCCAGGGTGCGCGTCATGAGACGGTATTCATCCTGCCGACTTTCATACTCCGTGGTGAGTATGTAAAGGGTAGTATCTGATCGGTAAATTCCTGCAATTTCTTCATCATCTCTCAACTCAATTTCACTTTGCCAGAACTCTTCCAATAATATATTATATCTGGTGACAGCCCTTACTCTACTATCAAACTCTTTGTTACGCCATATATGGATAAAATCATTTTCTGATAGTCTTAAAATGGGATCATGAGCCTTGTACAACATTTCAATGTTGCCACTATGATAGTCAAATGGATAGATACCATTATCGTCATAGTAATCCTCCAGCTTCAATTCCTGTATGATTGTCTGTGCCTCTACTCCTACAAAGCTCAGGCCCAATAATATCAACGCCATCCTAAACTTATACAGAACTTTCACCCGCTTTAATAACCTAAATATGTATTTTTGTGTATATAAAAACCGCATAATATTCATCCAACTTTCTCTAAAAATAACAAAAACAGATTAAATTACTTTCATAACTACTATACCTTTGTTTAAAAATTATGAGACTAAGAGTAGGCCAACGCGTCAGGCTTCTACATGAAAGTGGAGAAGGAGTTATCACAGAACTCATTGACAAAAACCATGTAGAAGTAACATTGGAAGGTGATTTCCCCATGGATGTCCACATAGATGATATCATCACGGTGGAAGACGAAAATAACTCATTTTACGGTATTCAGCAACAACCTTCCCCCACGGTTAGGTCCATGGGAGACTTCTTTGAAATCAGTCTGGCTGTCGTAAAAGCAGACAAAGACACAGATTTTTATATTATTAACCCTGAACCTATTGACATTCTTTATACCTGTTATATCAAAATTAAACGCAAATACCAAGGTATGGCGGGAGGAATCATCCAATCTGATGAGGCTTTAAGAGTATTCTCTACTTCCCAGAGTGATGCTAAGGAAATCAGGGCCATCTATGTACAACTCCTGCCTTTCATAATCGGGAAGGCACATCCACATGCAGTTAATAGTTATGAAATCCCATGGAATAAAAGCGTATTTATCAATCCGACCCGCTACATAGATCCACTCAGCAAAAGTGGATGGGTATTCTCTCTCAGACAAAAACCCACAGAACTGGAAGAACAAGTGGTTCAGAGTCCCCTTAAGATTAAAAGTAGCGACCTACCATCCAGACGTGAAAAAGTAGTAGACCTGCATATTGAAGAACTGGTTAGTAAACCGCATGAACTGTCGCCGGCGGAGATGCTCAAGACACAATTGATTCATACCGAAACTATGTTATCCAAAGCTATTATGGAAGATTGTGCTGCGATAACCTTCATTCACGGTATTGGAGAAGGTAAACTAAAAAAAGAGGTCAAAAAAATATTGATGGAAGATAAAGCTGTAAAAGCTATTTATCCTGGAGACCCCAAAAAATATGGAAATGGTGCAACCAGAGCAGAACTAGTTTAAGATTTTGTCTGCTTACTCTATCCAATCTCTTCCAAATGTATTTTCTACCCTAGTAACCCTTAGGGAAGTATTTGTACTGCTTGTAAGGCTCTAGATGGCATGATAACCTTACCTACACGATCAGTATCTCTGGATTGCTCACCTGTATTCACCAGTATACGGTGAGTTTGCTGAGGAGTGAGATCTGGCTGAAAAGATCTCATCACAGCTACAAGTCCGGCAACCATGGGGGTAGCCATAGAAGTTCCATTAAAAGACTGATACTTGTTGCCAGGTATGGTGGAGAATATATTCACACCTGGCGCTGCAATAGGCATTTTGAGTTCATTATTCCAGTTTGAAAATACAGCCTTGTTAAGTGATTCATCAACTGCAGATACAACGATTACTCCATCAATATTGGCAGGAGAATATTTCCTCGCATCATCGTTACTATTTCCAGCTGCAACGACCACTATACTGCCATTGCTCAATGCATATTCGATAGCTTCCACCTGCACGCGAGGTGGTCTGGGATGAAATCCTCCCAAAGACATGGATATCACATCAGCACCATCCTCTGTAGCATCAATGATAGCCTGAGCTACCGTTTCATCACTTCCTCGTCCATATCTGTCCAAAGCCCGATAACCAGCTATAGATATATACTCACCTTCCCAGTTAAGTGAACCAATACCTTTACCATTGTTAGTCGTAGCGCCCGCAATACCTGCGCAATGCGTGCCATGACTATGCTTATCACTATTTCCCGGACTGGATCTGAACACTTTTTTGATATCTTCGTGTTTTTCTTCAACACCTGTATCTACGATTGCCAGCTTGGCTTTTTCTACAGGTTTTCGGGATTTAAGCAACTTAAAAGCTTCATTGTAATTTAGCCTATCCACATACCACTGATTGGGTATCAATGGATCATCTGCCAGATAATTACCTGATTGCCGCTGGGGGTTATAGTTACTGGGGATGGGTTCGATTAGTTCTACATCATGGTTAATTTCAATGTGGTCTACATTCTCACGATCATAGCTCAAGGCATTATACAAAAGCGTTTGGTAGGTGGTGTCTACACACAATACATAGTACTGGGCCAGATCTTCATCTTCATCTAATGTCACATTGGGAAAGGCCTGCCAGTAATGTACTTTGTATTTTTTGAGAATGGCTTCAACTTCAACGATGTGATCATCAGGTCCAAGTTCCAATAGGAACTCTATCCTACTGGGAGAGTTTTCCTTATGGAAGTTTTGAATATTTCTAATGAGCAATGTAAATCCATATATACCAGAAGCAAACAACAGAGCTAGAATACCCGGAACCCAGAATATGATAGCCTGCATGCGGTGGTACATCAAATACAGGGAAGCGGCAATCATACCAACACCAATATCTGTCAGCATCAGGCATATACGATCCAGCATTCCCGCATGTTGCCCAGTAAAATCATAAGCATTCACAATCCAATTGCCCGGTATTAAAAAGCGAAAGACAAATGCCGCTAATAGAAAAATAAATGCACTAAGTGGATTAAAACTTTTGCCCTTACTACGCATTAACATTCCTTTTCCAAAAACAACGAATGCCCAACTTGCCAACAATGGCCCCAACAGATAAATTATGATTGTACTCATCTTGTGATCTTTCCCCTTGAGATAAAAAAATGTTTATAGTGCTTTGATGTCACTCAAATTAATATTTTGTCCCCACATGTATATGCTAAAAGCATCTGAGAGTTCAAATGTAATTTGAACTCTTTTTCCTTTTTCCTGAAAACGCTTAGGTAGTCCATCCAATGGCATGTACTTATTGCCATCATCCCCTTCAATACCCCAAAATCCTCCAGAGAGCTCTACAAAAACAATATTTCCAGTAGTTTCCATATGATAAAAGTCTACTTTGTTTACGGAGGCCTCTTTACATAGTTACACGGATTTATGACAGTTCAACACCTATTTATCCCATTTCCTGTTGAGAAGATCGTCAATGAGGAAGGCTCTGCGAAGACTATCCAAGTCTCCGAGAACTGGATGAGCCTTAGAAGACCGTTTTTCTTTTTCTAAGTGTGTAATCTCGAGACCTTCATCCATGATTGTATCCAACTCCCAGAAATCATCGACATCCTCATCTTCATCGAAATGACTTCCCGGTAGAAACTTCTCCGGCTTAGGAGGAGGCGGAAGCTTCCTGTCTGCATGCTGTACAATAGGATACTTCCGGTCCCTGAACCCCCTCAAAAACAATACATAACGCAAAAATAAAAACAGTAATATGCCTAAAAAAGCCCAAATTATAATGCGTAAGAATAAGAAAGGATCAATAGTCATATCTGATATAATATTACAGACACACAATATGAAGATACTTACAAGTTAACTAAATTTTTTTGTAATATTCGCGATTGTACGAAAGATCAACCGATATAGGCTTATGCTGTTAAGGAGTCTGGAAATCTTTGGATTCAAAAGTTTTGCAGAGCGTACCAGGTTTGTTTTTGACCAGGGCATTACGGGCATTGTAGGTCCCAATGGATGTGGTAAATCTAATATAGTAGATGCCATCCGCTGGGTATTGGGAGAGCAGAAAACCAAGAATCTGAGATCAGATAAAATGGAAAATGTGATCTTCAATGGCACTAGTGGAAAACGCAAATCCCATCTGGCTGAGGTATCTCTTACCTTTGAGAATACCAAAAATATACTGCCCACAGAATATACAACTGTGAGCGTCACCCGTAAGTTGTATCGTTCTGGAGATAGTGAATACCTAATAAACGGCGTCAGTTGCAGATTGAAAGATATCCAAAGCCTGTTTATGGACACAGGTATTGGTTCTGACTCCTATGCCATTATAGAGCTAAAAATGGTCGATGAGATCCTCACCAACAAAGACAACGAGCGAAGGAAGTTTTTTGAAGAAGCAGCCGGAATATCCAAGTATAAAACGAGAAAAAAACAAACGATCAAAAGATTGCAGGATACCGATGCAGATCTGGAACGGGTAGAGGACCTTTTGTTTGAAATAGAAAAAAACCTCAAGACACTGGAAAGACAGGCACGTAGAGCACAAAAATATTTTGAATTCAAAGAAGAATACAAACTGATCAGTTCGCAATACGCTTACTTGCTGAGTATCAGTATCAAAGAAAGGCAACAACAGGTCAGTTATCTACAGCAGAACCTGGCTGACAAGTTTTCGCAGGTAAGGTCTTCCTACGCTCAACAGGAAGCCCGGCTACAGGACCTCAAAAAACAATTGCTGGACCAGGAAAAGCAACTTTCTGCCTCACAGGCAGAGATGAACAGGCACTTGAAACATATCCAGGAGATCGAAACTCAGAAGTCGATCAAAAACGAAAGACTGAAGTATTTACAACAACGCGAAATTGCCATTCAGAACCAGTTAGTAACAGATAGAGGGCGTCTAGAAGAATGGGAATCAGCCCTGAAGGAATCCGGAAAGCACATGGATCGGGTCAGCGTCAACCTGGAAGCACAACAAGTACAGGTCAATCAATTACAGCAGGATCTCGATACCCAAAATGAACGTCTGGAAGCACAAAGAATGGAAACAAATGATGCATTGAGTAGCTACCGGGATCTCGAACAGGAAATACAGGCACTCACACGTCAGGTGGATGTCATCCAGGTTCAGTGGGAAAGCCTGAATCGCGAACTGAAAAGGACACGTGAAGACCAGTCCCAACGCCATGAAGATCTGGACTCCTTCGCCAGCAGAACCCAGGAACTGGAAGAAACAGTTGGCACTTTGAAAAGTGAAGTGGATCAGATTCAACAGCTTAAAAGCCAGCAGGCAGAAGCGATCGAAAAGACTGAACAGGAAATCACTCACCTGAAAGATCAGATTTACAAAACTAACAGGGTGGTGGATGCAAAGCAGAATGAATACAATCTAACCCGGGATCTTGTGGAAAATCTCGAAGGATTTCCAGAAAGTGTGAAGTTTCTGAAAAAAAATGCACGCTGGATCAGAGAAGCTCCACTGGTATCCGACATCCTCAACTGTCCGGAAAAATATAAGGTCGCGCTGGAAAATTATCTCGAATCCTTTTTGAGTTATTATGTCGTCCACACCCGTAAAGATGCTGTACGCTCCGTGCATATGCTGGCAGATGCCTCCAAGGGAAGAGCCAACTTTTTTATCCTGGAGGAACTTGAATATTACAAGACCAGAAATCCCTTATTATTTACACAATCCAAGGCTGCACTTGATATCGTGGAGGTGGAAGATCACTTCAAAAAGCTAGCATCCTACCTGCTCGATAGAGTGTATTTTGTTCCTTATGAGACTGACTTGCCCGAAGATATACCCGATGATCTGGTTTTCCTTACCCATTCAGGCAATATTGCCCGCAGAAAATTTGTCGTCAGTGGGGGATCTTTAGGACTGTTTGAAGGAAAAAGACTAGGTAGAGCAGGTAACCTGGAAAAACTCGAGATGGAAATAAGAAAACTGGAACATCAGTTGATCCAACAAAAAGATGAACTGGATCAATTAAATTCCCAGTTGGAGAAACTCAAACAGCCCAAATATCAGCAACAGCTCAATCAGACTCAATCTCAGCTCAACGAGAAAGAAAGAGACCTCTCTGTCATTCAATCCCAGGAAAATGAATTCAAGAATTTTCTCGAAAGAGTGGGAAAGCGCTCTGCCGAGCTGGAAGCTGAACAAACCCATCTCGTCCATAAGCGTGAAGCTCTTAAGCCTAAACTGGCTTTGAAAAGAGAGGAGCTGCTACGACAGGCTACTGCCAATGAGCAACAGCAGGCGCTCGAACAGGAAATTCGCCAACAAGTGAATAATCTTTCCGCCCGCTACAATCAGGCACGCATACAACTCGTACAGCTACAGAACCAATACGACAATCTATATCGCGATATCCAGGATAAGACCCTCCAAATTGAACGCATTTACAAAAATCAACATCAACTTAAGGAGGAAATAACACAGGTACGCTCTGATGTAGAAGCACTGGCTTCCAGTAACGCTCATGATGATAAGACGGTGCTCGAACTTTATGATCAGAAAAAACAAAAAGAGCAATACACTGATCAACTGGAACAAAAAGTAGCTATAGTGAAATCCAGCATCAACCAGGTAGAAAGCCAATTATCCACCCTGAGAAAAGAGCGAGAACATATATCACAGCAGCAACAGGAACTTTCCGATCAGACTACTGAAATTCGGATGGAACATCATTCATTAAAAGAACGCATGTCAGTAGAATTTCAGCTTAACATCGATGAACTGGATCGCGAAATCCTCTTTGACAAACCCCTGGATCAGCATGACGTGAATGCACTGGAAGCTACCGTACAGAAATTGCGTCACAAAATGCAGAATTATGGCGAAATAAATCCCATGGCCATCGAGACATACAACGAAATGAAGGAGCGATATGATTTTATGGAAGGACAACGTCAGGATCTAATCAATGCCAAAGAATCACTTCTGAATACGATCCAGGAAATTGATGAAACTGCCAAACAAAGATTCAGCGAAACATTTACCCAGGTACGCGATAATTTCATGAAGGTATTTCGTGCCCTTTTTTCGGAAAATGATACCTGCGACTTGATCCTCATGAATCCCGATGATCCACTGGAATCAGATATCTCCATCATCGCACGCCCCAAAGGCAAGAGGCCTCTCACGATCAGCCAGCTTTCAGGTGGAGAAAAAACCCTTACCGCCGTGGCATTGCTCTTTTCCATCTACCTGATCAAACCTGCTCCTTTCTGTATCTTCGATGAGGTAGATGCCCCCCTGGACGATGCTAATATCGATAAATTCAATAACATCATCCGGGACTTTTCCCATAACTCACAATTCATCATTGTCACACACAATAAAAGAACTATGGCAGCTACCCAAGTGATATACGGCGTTACCATGGAAAACATGGGGGTATCACGAGTAATTCCCATCAACCTCGAAACGCTAAACCTTCATTAATTCGAGTTTCAGGAAAATATCCAATAAATCTTCCACACATAATCGATTAACTATGCTATCGACTTTTCATTAAAAGGTCCATTCCAATATTAGCAATTACAAATAATTCTTGTAATTTTGGATTTTGTATTTGAAAATTTTCTACCCAAAAATTTAACTATTTTATGAAAAAGTATTTACTCATTATGGGAATTTTTGCTTCCCTTAGCTTATTTTCTTCTGGATGTGCAATTGTAAGTTCACCCGTATTAGGTACCGTGTACACTAGCGTGAAAGCTCCTATGGCTGTAACTGCTAATGACCTCGGTACTAAGGTAGGTACAGGTGAAGCAACTTCTATCTTGGGTATTGCAGCTACAGGTGATGCGAGTATCCAGACTGCTGCAAGAAATGCCGGTATCACAAAAATTTCTCATGTAGATTATGAAGCTTTCAGCGTATTGGGACTCTTTGCTCGTGTAACAGTCTATGTATATGGTGAATAGCATCCCATTTATTCAAAAAATCTGGAGGAAGCCCCCAAAATAGGCTTCCTCTTTTTATTTATCCTCGATTTTTTTCTCATATGGGTGATCCGCAACTCACAACCTCCTCTAGAGGATAAAATAAACCGCTAACCCATGCTGACTAAAATGATTCATATGTACTTACGATACCTTTTTCAAAAATACCCCGCTTTTATCCTACCCATTATTGCACTACTTTGTATCTTCTCTGCTTGTGCTAGCACTAAAACTGAAAATTTTCTCAAAGCGCTCCCCAAAAAAGAAGGAACCTTATATTTTATTAAACCCATACCTTTCAAAACTTCCAATCAGTCCTCCTTTACCCCTGACTTCACCCTGAACTACCAGACAGATACACAACATATTGTTAAAATGAACTATTTTATTGATTATCACAGTCCCATTGAGAAATTGGATTCAGTGGTTTTTATAAGTAACCTCTCAGGAGTTAGCCAGCCTATCCTAGGCATCCACCAAGCAAAACAAATGTTTATCGAAAAGAGCAACAACAAAACCTGGCAGCACCGTTTTACCAGTGATATACCGCTAAAAGATTTCATGAACCTGCTCGGACCACAGAATTACGTAGAGGGTATCATATACATTTCAAATCAGGAAAATATACCTTTCCAATCGACCTCAAAATGGAAAAAGATGCATCAAGCCGTTTACCAAACCCTCAGAATAGAGACTTCCCAGTAGCTATCATTGAAAAAGAAGAAATTTTATCCTTATCTTAATGATATACTACTATTTATAATCTATCAAACCAACTTTGTTATGAAAAAATATGCCGTCCTGGGTCTCTCATTCATCGCATTGGGTGCTGTTGCATATACCTTAAACCAGAAAAAATATACGAATGGAGACCCCAAAGCTGATGTCATCACAAAAGTCTCTGGTGGTGTTTCTGAGGATATGCTTGATGCAATGCAAACCCTTATGAACGCCCTTGCAGATGAAAAGAAAGATCAGGCTATGTTTGCTTTCGAAGGTGAGCAAAGATATAAATGGCATTTCACGCCTATCCCCAGAACGGGTTTGTCATGGGAGAAGATGGATGAAGAACAACAGCAAAAAATGTTAACCTTATTAAAAACCACCCTCAGTGAAAAAGGACTTAATAAGGCGCGTGAAATTATGAATTTAGAGTCAATCTTAAAAGTGATTGAAGGACGCGCTGAAGATGACCGTTACCGGCATCCAGAAAAATACTACCTAAGCATCTTTGGGACCCCCAGCTTGGAAAAACCCTGGGGATGGAGATTTGAGGGACACCATCTTTCGTTGAATTTCTCATCTATTGGCGACGGCTATTCAGTTACACCTTCGTTTATGGGGAGTAATCCCGCCCGTGTACCTTCAGGTCCTTTTGAAGGCAAACGAGTTTTAAAAGCCGAGGAGGATATGGCCAGAACCCTGATGGATATGTTTGATCGGGATCAGTTGGAAAAAGCAATCATCTCTGAAAATGCTCCCGATGACATCGTAACATTTGTTGATAAAAAGGTATCTCTTAATACATATGAAGGACTAAAAGTCGAAGCATTCACAGATGCTCAACGCATTGCTTTCCTGCAATTACTGAGAATGTATCTGGGAAAAATGAGAGAACCCATTTCAGCGCATTATTTTGCCAGAATTGAGGAGGATGGTATTGAAAACATGTATTTTGCGTGGGCAGGTTCACTAGAGGTAGGGGATAGACATTATTACCGTATACATGCCCCTTCCATTCTGATCGAATATGACAATACACAAAACAATGCCAATCATATCCATACCGTATGGAGAGATCCAGTCAACGATTTTGGAGAAAACCTCCTGAAACAACACTATGAAACCGCTGATCATCATCGCAAATAAATTAACGATATCATTTTAGTAATTTTTCAATAATACCATGCAAAAACCTATCAAAGTACTGGTTGTAGGATGTGGAAATATGGGAGCATCTCACGCAAGGGCATATCACAGAATGGATGAATTTGAAATTGTAGGATTAGTGAGCAGAGGCCATGAAAGTCGCAATAAGCTTTCAGAAGAACTAGGAGGTCTCCCGACTTTTGACAATTTCTATCAGGCACTCGAAGAGACAAGTCCCGATGCGGTATCTATTAATAGCTATCCGGACACCCATGTGGAGTACACCCTCAAAAGCCTGGATGCAGGTGCTCATGTATTTGTAGAAAAACCCCTAGCAGAAACAGTGGAAGAGGCTGAACAAATCAGGCAAAAAGCTGAAGAAGTGGGAAAAAAAATTGTTATAGGGTATATCTTAAGAGTCCATCCTGCATGGGAAAAGTTTGTGGAAATCGCACATACACTTGGCAAACCCCTTGTAATGCGCATGAACCTCAACCAGCAAAGTCATGGTAATACCTGGGCTACTCACAAAAATCTCATGCAGTCTATGTCTCCTATAGTGGATTGTGGAGTTCACTATGTCGATATTATGTGTCTGATGACACGGGCAAAACCCATACAGGTGAGCGCAATCGGTGCAAGACTCACTGATGAATTGGTACCTAACATGTACAATTACGGTCATCTTCAAGTGAAGTTTGACGATGGATCTGTAGGTTGGTACGAAGCTGGCTGGGGTCCCATGATCAGCGAAACAGCCTATTTTGTCAAAGATGTAATAGGCCCTAAGGGTTGTGTAAGTATTGTTGACCGGGAAGGCGGGGAACGAAGCAGAGGTTCTGAAGATATTGATTCCCACACCTCAACCAGTACTCTAAAAATTCATTACGCTGAAACCAATGCTTCAGGTAATTTTAGCCGTGAAGATGAATTTATCGATACTACAGATGAGCCGGATCACCAGGGGCTATGTGATCTGGAACAAGCACTTTTTGCACGGGCGATTCTAGAAGATCTCGATATGAGTGATCATATTCAGGATGCTATTAACAGCCTTAAAATCGTACTAGCTGCCGATAAATCTTTCAAAACAGGCAGAACCGTTGAGCTGACATCCTGAATGCATCTTATCGGGGATTATCTTCTGCCAATCTAGCACGATGATCCCTGATAAAGTCTGTTACTTCATCAGGTTCTGGAAATGTATCGACTGCTTCCCAGGTAATCATTTGCTATTCTCCTGCTACACGCCCAATCTCAACTCTTACCCCTTCTGAATGGCTCGTGAACGCTGGCGCATACATGCACTGAATTGTGGTGATTCCATTGGAGTAATCGCCTGAATGGGTAGCACGCAAGGGATATTCAAACACATGAGTACCTTTGGGTAGATATTCGAAGAAGAAATGTGTTGCCGCATCCCGGGTACTTTCATAGTAACCCAATCCTCCACGAACTTTATACTGAGAAAAGACATTGACAGGTTCAAAACCGGCGGCACGCATGTCTTTCATATGTACGTACTCCATATCACGGTCAACCCGGATCTCAATTCTTACAACTACTTTATCTCCTGGCTCAAATACTGCAGAATCTGACAGAGGTTCCAGTTTTGGTCCAGAAGCTGAATTGCGCGCGCTGTATAATCCTTTGACTATGCTCAAAGGTGTTTCAGCAAAGGTGATCTTGTCAAGCTGCTCAAAATACTGCCAGTAAACTGCTCCCCAGGCTATACCCTGAGTGGTTTTTTTCACTTGGATCGCTCCCAAAGATGAATCGATTGCATCTCCAGGCCAATTCTTTTTAAAATACCCTGTCCCTGCCTCCATGCTGATCTCTTCATCCATCGTGGGATCTATCTTCATATCTCCCATACTGATTTCTACAGACTGCTGCTCTGACAACAAATCCACTCCTGATTGTATTAAAGCATTACAGGCAGCTACAGTCGCTCTTGTAGTCTCCCAGTCATTAGTCTGTTTGTTTTTCAACAACCAGATCTTCATTTCTTCGACCAGCTTCTTGTCTTCAGCTATTTCTTCAAATGCCTCGATCAGTAGGGCTTGTTTCTCTATGTCATTCTGATACCAGTAGAATCCTCGGGCAAGGTCTTTCCAGTACATTCCCAGTTCTTCACTCATTACTGCATTCTCAGCCAGAGAGCGGATGATCTTTGTGGGTATTTCTTCTTCACCATTTCTGGATACAGCCAATGCAATCATCCCTTGCATGTAGTGATTTTTTTCAAGCCAGAACTTCTTGGCCTGACTATAATAATAATCATAAGCTTCCTGAGTCCCCTGTGCCATGGGGATTTCTGTGAAAAAAGATCGCATGTACAAATATTGTATTTGGATATTGCCCAGTTGATCTTCAGCAAGATTTGCCCCATACTGCTTAAGTAGCTGATAATCCTCACCAATGGCCTGATCCAAAAATGATACAGCACTGTTCATCATTCCACCGGTTTCTGCATCACCACTCGGGTTATCTATACCCAAATGCTGAAGATGCCCCACACCAGTAGCTATTAATTGCGTGATATATCTGCTGGGTGGCATACCCGGAAACCAGGAAAATCCACCATTACTATACTGCCTTTCCTGGAGTTGGCGATAGGTACGCTGTAATTCGTTGCTCATCCGGTTGAGATCAAACAACACACCCAGGCGCTTTTTACGCTCCGTTTCGCTGTTGGCATTAAGCAACCAGGGGGTCTCCCGGATTAGTAATCCCTTTAGTTCTTCATTCTTTTCCAGATTGGAAACCAGAGATTGCTGTCCAGAGGACTCATCGACCTGTTTCCAGCGTTCAAATACGCGTTGGATAGCAGGATCGCTATTTGCAATATGCGAGGCGAGCGAATGGGCATAGTAGCGGCTAAAAATCTGCTCCGTACAGTCGTACGGAAACTCCATCAGGTAGGGCAGAGCCTGTACTGCATACCATACTGGATTGGAAGTGAATTCCAATGTAAGTTGATGATGCGTCAACGTACTCGCTGTATCAGAAGCTTGGAGCTTATCAAAGCTATAGATTTTCTCGCTCTCACCACGAATGGCCAAAGGTAGTGATTCTGTAACCAGCATCCTGTTTTTCAGGATAGGCAACACGTGCTCCTCTCCATCAGAAAAATCGCCTGCCTGAGCCACTACCTGAACGACGACTGCCTGAATACCCTCAGGAACAGTTACTTCCCAAGTTAAAGCAAGATTTTCACCTGCCTTTGCCATAAATGTCTTGTTTCCCTGATAAAACTGAAATCTATCATCCAGCGGCTCCATCGTATAGGCATCCAGTATTCTCAGTTCAGCACTTCCCGTTAATGTCTCCTCCGACATATTGGAGATTCTGCTACTGATGACAACCTTATCTCCTGCTCGTAAAAAACGGGGGAAATTGGGTTTGACCATAAGCTTTTTACGCGTTACAAGTTCGCCCGTCAGGGTACCAATTTCAAGGTCCTTCGTATGGGCCAAACCCAAAAACTTCCATTTGGTTAGTGCTTCAGGAATGGTAAAGGAGAGCACAACCTCACCCGACTCATTTGTCATAAGATGAGGATAGAAGAAGGCCGTTTCGCTAAAATTGGAACGAATATTCACGGCAGAGAAATCTATTTCCTCTATCCTGGACTTGACTACCGGCTCTTCTTTGGCACGTGAGGTGGATTCTTCTGGAGCAGGAGTATAAGCATCGTCCATCATCTCTGTATCAGATTCGCGAAGTTCTTGTTGGGAAGAGGGAGCTGCCATCGCTGCTACCGATTGCTCCATAGCATATGATCTTCGATAATAATTGCCTTCACCAGGATATCTGCCATAAAACAAGCCAAAACCACTTAATGCATCATAAATTCTGGGCCTAACCAACCCCATAACAGGATTCCAATCCTGGGCTAGTTCCTGCGCATACTGCGTACCAAATCCATCAGCCCCATTCCAGTTGAGCTTTCGGTAGTAACTGGGATAGAGACTCAGATCAAAATAGTTTGAACGGAATGCATCCAGCGAAGCATCATACAAGGTGGCAACCATTTCTGCAGCAACCTTTTCACCTTTATTGCCCTTAATCGTTACTCGCCATTCATCCTGATCTCCCGGTTGCAATTCAGACCGGAATGTACTCCATTCCAACGCAAGTTCCTTATTGGACCAGGGCACCCTGATAGTAGTAGGTTCCTGCTCAAACTGATTGTGATAGATCGCAGTTGCTGAAACTGTTACATTACCCCGAAAATGCTCCTGAATAGTTATTTTTTCCTCGTGTTTTCTCTTTCCCTTGAGTTTAATCAGTTTTTTGTCCAGCAATTGGCCATCCTGTTCCATCTCATAAAGCACCCATATCTTTTTCTCACTAGTCATCAGCGTGTAAGTCACCTCCTCACCTGGCAAAGCAGTAGGTTTATCCAGAAAAGCATCGAGAACCACTGGCAGGGGGGCCTTCCTAGAAGATTGATCCATCAAGGTAAAATAATTCAGAATTTTGACTTCTCCATTCAATGCGATAAACGCTGCAACGTATTTACCCGGCTCAGCATCCTTGAGGTTATCCAGAGGCAGATCCCTCGACTCACGCGCATCAAAATCAAATTTAGCGGCAATTCCAGCCCGTTCCCAGCTCCGATAATCATCCTCCTGATCGTATGGAATATCAGGAAATGAGTCTTTGAATTCCTCCTTGCTCATCAGACGCAAGTCAGGCCTTTTCCACCTACGTGGTCTGTAAGCCTGCTCCGGCGTATTGAGCTTGTAGATACTAAGTGTGCCGCGGATGGGATTACCATCTTCCAGAAGATATTCACTTTCGACGTGTAGCATCCCTGGGGCTTGGTTATCAATTCGATCTGGCAAGTTGATATTCACAATAAGCGGAACATAACCAGCCTTGACCGTAGTCTTTTGAGAATGCGTCTCACCTGTCTGATCCGTTACATCTGCATGTATCTCAAATAAAAACATCGGATTTCCTTCTCTGGGGAGGGAAGGATCAGGAATAAGGGGAAATTTGATCTTAAACTGGCCATCTTCTCCCGTAGTTGTGATACCATTGACGATCTCACGTTCCGTAGAATTAGGAACAGGTCTCCAGCGATATATACCGCGCCAGTATGGGAAAATAGCCCGGCGTACCACGCGATAGCTGACCTTGGCACCATCTACGGCGATTCCTGAAAAAGTCTCTGCCAAGCCGGTTATGGATGTGGTATCATCCAATTGATATTGCCGTTGTAATGAGTCAAAGCGAACTTCAAAATTGGGACGTTTATACTCCTCAATAGAAAAAGAAGTACTTCCTCCCTGTGTTTTGATCGACATGTTGCCAAGCAATCCGGTAGCTGGGGCGGTAAAAGAACCACTAAAGGTCCCATAATCATTGGTGGTCAACTCTACTTCTGAAACTTTCTGGCTGTTGACATCCCACAGGGATACTTCAACCGGATATCCGCTCTTAATACGGTGTTGATCTGCGTCGCGTTCAAGTACGATCCCTTTAAAGAAAATAGTCTGGCCTGGTCTATATATTTTCCGGTCGGTAAAAAAATGCGTACGTATCTGAAGTGTGCTGGGCGTATCTCTCCTGTAAGCATAAGCATACAATCCCTTTGTTCTGTATTGATCTTTGGAAGTAGACAGCTCAAGTTCGAGGGTATGGTAATCCCTGGGAGCTTCAAAAGCGGCATAGCCATTTGCATCCGTGGCCGCCTCAACTCCATATGCTATATACTGATTTTTGTCATAATCCCATTCATAGGCTTGTATACTGACTCCTTCTATGGGTTTTCCAAGCCCTCTTTCCCGTACGTAAACCTCTAGTCTGCCTGTCTCCGGATTGATCCGGTGGAAATAGCTGATATTGCTGAATTGTGTCCAGGCATAGGCCACATAGTGTCCTTCATAAGTAAAGTCAACATGATCGGAAACCAGTAACACATAACTTCCCGGATCCTGCTTATTTATCTTTATCTCCGTTGAATGCTGCTGATAGTCATTTACTTCTGGTAAATCTACCATCCACTCCTCATGTACTTTTTGCCGCTTAAGAAGATCCAGCAACTTTTTCTTATCATAGTTATAAGGATTACTTTGCTGCTGTGGAGCTTGTACCAGACGAAAATACACTGTATCAACATTACGGAAAGTAAGTTTTGAGAGAGAAGGCTCATTCGGAAGGTTCACATCTTCTACCTCTAAGCTAATACCTTTCATTTCAATCCGCTTTTTCAGTTGATGGCAAAGCAGGCTACCTCTTGAGTCAGGAAATTTTTCTATTACAGCCATACAGATATCTCTGGCTTCTTTACGTTCCCAGCGATAATCTTCACTGACCAGCGGATTATATTTTGAAGCCCTTTTAAAGTGGACATTAGCCAACTCGTAATATGCTTCGCCTACTGCGGGATGGTCTTCAAAAGACCTGCTTATTTCCCGTAGGACATTCTCATACAATTCCTCTGCATTTTCCCCCAGCACATGATCCTTGAGAAAACTTAACCGCTTCAGGTCAAGATCCACGATTGCATAAGGCGTACTTTCATTTCTTTGCAAATGAAAATCCAGCAACTGCTGATATAGATTTGTAGTCAGATATACTTGACTAAGGGTGTCGGTACTTTGAAAAGCTAATCTCACAAATCTCGAAGCCTCAACTAATACCTCTTGGGCTTGCATCTCAAATTTATCAACTGGTTGGGTCAATTGAGATTCTTCTGAAGTAAAATAAACCAGTGCCTCATGTGCCAGAATATCAAATAAGGTAGGTCTGTACAACAAGGAAGAATCTGATGTCTCCAGTATATATTCCACTTCCCTGGCACCTGTCATCTGAAGCATCTCAGCAGGTTCTATAGCAGCCATGAAGTGGTAGGTAATCTCTCGATGATACTGTGAAGCATCCCAGGTTAGAAAATCTTCAGGTACTACAGACAATGAGGTCCGGTCCATGATTTCCCATCTGTTGGACTGATAATGTTGCCAGTATAACTTGGCCAGATAGGTATGCAAAATCTGTTGGGCAGGAGTTTGAGTTTCCAGAATGGCCTTTTTAAACTGATCTATACCTAGACTTTCACTGTTTTCTTCAATTACAGATTGATATTTTACCTTGTATATGAGTGCTTTGACGAGTTCCAAAGAAGAATCCTCCTCAGAGGCAATAGCATAAATATTTTCTACTTCTTCCAGGGCTGAACGCATCAACCCTTCCTGATTCAGCGAGTCAACTTTTCGCCACAAGGCCGGATAATCTGTCATGGCACTATCTCCTTTAGGAATCTGTGAAAAAACACTCATGCCAATGGTTATGAACAGGAAGATATGAAATAAACGCAACAAGTATTGATACATGGTGTTGTGGATTTCTTTGAAAGATAATTACGAGTAAGATAAGAAAATTTAAAGAATCCTTTCTTTACTGATTTTCTGCAAAACGCATGCCTCTAATATGTAGCCTTATACGGAGCTTCTCCAAGAAAGATTAGCAAAGGGGATTCTCGATAGGTTTGACAATAAAAAAACCATCCTCTCCTTGTTGCTGGTAAAGCGGCATCAAAATCTTCCCGCTGGCAGGGCAGATCACTTCCCCACTTATATCTCTACCCAATGGCTCTCCTTTGTATACCTGATGGAAGTTGCAAAACCCCCTGTACATGTGAAAGTCATCTTCACGTGATACACTATGTCGGTATATAACCTTCACATAATGCGGAAGATCTTGGGCTGCCCTGATCAGCCTTTCGTGAAAATCATCGAGTTGTGGAGTAGACCTCCTATCAATACAACCTATTTTTTCCAGCATAATCCATATGGCAGCTTCGTGAAGGTCGATTGAAGCAGGATCTAGATGCTGTCCTGCTTCAAATGCCAGTCCACGTATACACCGATTGATCATAAATAGGTTGGTAGTACAGTCGAGTGTATCTGCCAGGCCAAATACCACAGGTACATGCAGTGAGGAGGCCAGTTCATAGTTGTTGAAATGCGGAGTGACAATACTAAAGAGGCCACTCTTTGCAGAGGTGGTATGAAGATCCAGCATATAATGTTCCTGAGAATCTTCCATATAATGCTCGATGGTGCCCACTAGTTGAATAAGTTCTTTTTCCTCTGCTTCAAGCTGATCTGTATCCCGGGTTTTGAGCTGTTTGATTCGATCCTCCGTCCACATCCGGTTGAGATCCCTGACCAAAAACCGTTTACGAGCCTTCAAAGCCTGTAAATTCCCCTTCAACCCTACCATAAATCCCTGGAATGGAGGATTCTTTTGCCTGAGCTTCCCCATCACTCTCAGCAGAGCTTCTATTCCTGCAGGCTCATTTCCATGTATTCCTGCCAGAACGATCAGTAATGGGCCGCTTCCCTGTTCTCCAAAAGTGACAATAATACGTCCGGCATTCTGATTCATATATTCATACCTTGTTTACAAATCATAGAGAACCTATTGATCTTTCAATTGATAATATTCTCTTAAAATTTCGTCGAGCACCCAAGTGGTCCTTGCGGCGCTCTCTGCAGTACTGGGCGACTTGCCTTCACCTCTTAGATGTGCTACTACTTCTCTGATCAGGGGAAGTTGCACATGCCTGGGATGGGAAATAATCTTTTCATGAATACCCTGATCATTGTCCATATGCAATGGCGACTGTTTGAAGCAGGGGAAGATAATCCGTCCCTTATTACCGATTATTTCTACCTCATCACGTTCCTGATCGGGATCTGTTGTAAAACACCATATTCCCGAACCGATAATTCCTGACTGAAAACGAAAACTGGCTGAGACGATATCTTCAGATTCGTAATACTTACCCTGATTTGTCACCTCACTTTTCACAGAAGTAATGGGACCCAACGTATAATCCAGTAAATCAAACTGGTGCGAAGCAAGGTCTACAAAATAACCTCCCCCAGAAATGGAAGGTTTTACTCTCCAGTTGTGGCTAGCCTCATCCCTATCTTCAGCCCTCAAGGGGCGATACAGCTTGATATTTACTAGACGCACATCGCCAATCTGACCGCGATCTATCCAGTCCTTTACATTGAGAAAATAAGGTAAACAACGACGATAATAAGCCACAAAAACTGGTAATTTCACTTCATCTGACTTTTGTAGGATCTCTAAACATTGACCATAATTGATGGCCAGAGGCTTTTCAACATAAACCGGCTTCCCAGCCTCCAGGGCCTTCAAGGTATATCGCGCATGCGTATCCGGTGGAGTAGCCACGTATACAGCATTGACCGCTGAATCATTCAACAGCTTATCTGCATCATCATACCATCTGGGTACATCATGACGCCTTGCAAAATCCGCTGCCTTCTCTGCATCCCTGCGCATCACAGCTACTAATCTTGAATGTGGAACCCGCTCAAATGCCGGACCACTTTTGACTTCACATACCTTTCCTACCCCTATGATCCCCCAACAAATTTCATTCATATTCATGCGAGGCTTAATTTACTGCTATACTATCAAATTTTCTTTTCCTGTTCAATTTACATCGCGATCCTTTCTATGTGTATTCGTAGCCTTCAATATCTCTGGAGGATTTATTCTTGCAAAATCCAACCTCCCGGAATATCTTCCGTATCATGTCTTGTGTGCGACATAACAGATTATAAACTCTTATTATCCAACCTAATTAATCCCATCATATCGCCTACTTATACCATTTATTTCAAATTTCAACGCTCAATTTTTTTATCTGAGACACATGAATACAGCAAGTAGCATGACTGCCGATCAGGGGAACGCTATACCCCTCTCTAATCTTTTTGCTTATATCAGAGATCTCTTTGATACGACAGAACCTGTCTATCGATTCAAAGATACCCGGCAGGCTTATTGGCCCCTTGCATCATGGAGGCACATGGCAGAAGAATTGGCTCCTGAGATCATTCAGACTCAGTGGGATGACCCTTGTCAACCCCTGCTTACCCTTCGCAAAACTCAAGTGGAGGAACTATCCATTCCAGAAGAACTCGTGAATTGGATTACCATCACTAAACATGCAGAAGGCCCGGCTACTCTGGCTCCCCGAAAAGAGATCGTTATAAAATTTGAACATAATTCCAAGCGAGAAATTGCATACCAGGAATTTGCACAGAAGATTGAAGGAAAAAAACTGGATGAAGTAGCAGACGTTGCTATTCCAGAAATTCTTCAGGGATGGATCAACCTATTCCTTCAAGATGAACAGATCTATATCGAGCGCAAAGACCTGATTGAACGCTTTGATGAAGATGATCACAGGATGCAAATGTTTGAAGCATTTCAGCGCGTGTTCAATGTTAACCGTTCAGAAAAATGGTATGCAGAACAGGTAAATCACCTATACGAATCGCTCCACACGTTGTACTATGAACTCAAATCACATCCGCAAGCCCAGCTATGCCTTTCTTTTGGATTGTTGGCAGGAAAAATAGGGGACGAGACATATCAGAGTTACCTTTTCCATATTCCCTTGCAACTCCGGCTAAAGCAACAACAAATACGGATTGAAGCCGATCCCTTGACACAATCCGCTATATGTGAACAACACTTCAGTCCTTTGCTGGAAAAACATTTCTCAGCTGAAAGTGCCTATGCTATACGGGCCAAGCAGGAAGAAGTACTCAGACAAGTAGAACAATTCAACAACCACCAGGTACCTTTTCAGTGGAATCGGGAATCTGTTCAGAAGTATTTCTACCAGACTGCTGCAAATATGCTAAAGGTTTTTCCTCAGGTACAGGAAGCCTTCTGGAAAAATCAGGAAGTGGATATCGATTTCCACTCCCAGATTCCTGAAAATGGAATCCTATTGAGTTTCTCCCCAGTTATTCAAGTAAAAAAAGAAGAACCCCGTTTTCACATTTCACGCGATGCAGCCAAAATCATAGAGACCATCGACAAACTGGTCGAACAGGATCAAACTTCAGATATACCGGTCTTTTTCAAAAGATTATTTACAGCCCGAAAACCATCTTATCCCATCCACATAGTCCATAAAAATGTAGAGACCCATACAGAATATATCCCACAACACAGGGATTTACCCCCTGTTCTTTTTCCATTGCCTTACAACCGTGAACAACAGGCAATCGCTTACCGGCTCGTAGAGCAGGATGCCGTAACCATTCAGGGCCCTCCTGGTACTGGTAAAAGTCATACCATTGCCAATATCGCAGCACACTATGTTGCCCAGGGAAAATCCATACTCATCGTATCCAAAAATGCCAAAGCCCTGGATGTCATCCGGAACAAACTGCCAGAATCCCTAAAACCACTGGCTGTATCATGGATGGAATCTGACAAAAATATTGAACAGCTCAAATATGCTATAGACGCACTTAAAGAACATCTGGGAAGAAACTATGTCTATGAAGAAGTAGAGGAACTGGAAAAACAACTCCAGACCTTGGATGTGCGATTTGAGGAACAAGTACAACACCTGGAACATTTGCTTTCTCTTCATAAGGAACCCATTTCACTTCATAATCCCTACACGGCTCAGAAGGAGACCAAAAGCGCATCCGATTGGGCTAGGTGGTTGATCAAGTACCCAAAGCAAAGCTCATACCTACTGGATGAGATCGATGCTGTACAGGAGCAACAGAAAATGCTACCGGAGCTTATTGCTACTTATATACAAGTGGGTTCGGAACTCGATCAGCAGTACCTGGATCTGACCGGATATGAATACCCAGACCCAATCAACTGGATAGGTCCCGATTCGCTCTCAGATTTTTGTCAGGAACTCAAGAATGTAACTGCACAAATAGATATTGCCGATTATCAACACATTCCGGTACATACCATCGATGATAATTTTCTCCAGATGTGGGAGATCGTCGAAAACTACCTCGATACACTGGATCAGTCCCAGGACTATATTCAACAGCCTAATTTCGACTTTGGGCAATTGGCTAAAATGCTGACAAAGCATCACCATGTCATCCAGATAGCCCGTAAGAACTTTTGGGAACATGAATGGGACTTAAGCGCGGTGTCAAATGAAGAACCCGAGCCGCTCCTGGAACAAGCCCTCGCACTACGCAAAAAATACGGTGATCAAAGACAGTTGTCTTTGCTCAAACGCACTACACTCTCCAAGAGTCAAAAGAAATTTTTGAGTTGTAAGATAGACAGACTCCATATTGAAAACATTGACCAATTACAGTTGCTCATAGATTATCTGGATCATCTATGCCAACAGAAAAGCCTTTCTATCTTGCTTGGCAATTATCTTGATTACTTGCAATTACCGTGGAATCCTCAAGACTGGCGTAGTCACCTGGAAAGGCTGATGGCCATCCAACATGCGTGGGAAGGAATCAGTCATTTTAATGACTACCTGCACGTGAGGAACCTTCCTCCCCTGTCGTATCAGAATGAAGAATTTGAAGCTCAGGTAGCTTTTGTAGCAGGCCTTGCGCTGTATAAACACTATAAGCATACTGAGGATAAGCTTTATCAGGCTTTAGCATCTCTAAGACTTACCCACACCTATGCTGCACCGCTAGTGAAATCTCTGCTAGAAGCAGCCCGTAAATGGGATGATGACAAATACAAGCAACTCCTTGACCAATATGAACAAGAGCGGGAAATGGTAAAAATGGCCCGTGAAAGTATAGCCATACTGGGCAAAATCACTGCTATCGCACCTGATACTGCTTCAGATCTGCAACAAAAATACCTCATGGATTCTCCTGAACAGATACCCTCTCAGGATGAAATCATCCTGGAAATTAAAAAGGAATTATTTCAACAGCAGCTACGGAGAACTCTGGAAGATATCATTGTGAAAATAGATCAGACAGAAAAAGGGTTTTCTGAACTTAAATACATACAGCAACAACAAGAAAAGGTAACAGAGAAATTAATCGCCTGTAAGACCTGGTATCACAAAACCCAGGCGATCAACAATGATGAGCGAGCGGCATTGACTGCATGGCGCAATGACCTGATCAATATCGGTAAGGGACAGGGAAAAAACAGTAGCAGAAATATGGCTGCAGCTATTGATAATATGCAGCGTGCCAAATCTGTAGTACCCATCTGGATAATGCAGCAGGATACAGCTATCAGGTTTTTTGCTGATCCCATGCCTGGTCAGTTTGACCTTTTAATTGTGGATGAAGCCAGTCAATGCGATATCAGTATGCTCAATCTAATCTTCAGGGCCAAAAAGTCTATGATCGTTGGGGATGAAAATCAGACAGCGACAGCTATGCCTCCGAGTCAGTTCCCTATAGATCGCACCAACCAGATCCTTGATAGATATTTGCGCGACCATCCTTACCGCGAGCAGTTTAATATCAACAACCGCACATCCAGTATCTATTCCCTTAGTGGTGTTATTTATCCCCATATCATTACCCTACTCGAGCACTTCCGATGCCGTCCTGAAATCATTGGCTACAGCAATCAATATATCTATAACAAACAACTGGTACCACTCAAAACCGCTGCGCATAATCAATATGGACAGCCTGTTGAGGTCTTTTATGTGGAAGAAGAGCCCCAGAATAAAAAGCGTGTACATATCGTAGCAAAGGTCAATGAAGTTTTTGAGCAAATCATAGACGACTACGAAAGCGGGAAGATTACTTCCCTACCGACCATAGGCGTCCTTACCCTGGATTCTTCCAATGAACATCACCTTGATCAGTTGATACGGGTTCTTTCCAGAAATCCCAGGATCAGAAAGTATGAGGAAGATATTCAACTGATCATTGGCACGGCGCGAAAATTTCAGGGAGATGAGCGCGATATTATGGTCATGACCAGTACAGCTATTCATCGCAAGAATGCCAAAGGCATACTCAAGCCGCCCCGGGCTGCAGTCAGTGAAGAGATGATGCGCATCTACAATGTAGCAGCTAGCCGTGCCCGGGAAAAATCTATTCTCATTCACTGTATCGCTCCGGAAGCAGTAGGAGCCATGAACCCCAACTGTTACCGCAAAAAGCTGATTGATTACTATACCCTATCTCAGGGTGTAGAAGAGCATGCAGAACCAGATTTCCAACAGCTTCTCCGGCAGACGGCTGCAGCACCCGGCAGCTACCAGCGAGAAATATGTGACTATCTGGTGTCTCTGGGACTGGGTTCATATCTCAGACCTAATTACACAATAGGCAATTATCAGCTTGATTTTGCCCTCGTTAAGGATGGGAAAATGCTCGCTTTGCTGTGTGATGATCCCAGCAGGAATATATCAGCTTATTTACAACAACAACTGGTGCTCCAACGCGTAGGATGGAAATCATTTTATGTCTCTGCTATTATGTGGCATTATCAGCAAGAGGAAGTGAAGCTTCAGTTACAGGAAATACTGCAGAAAGTGTTCCGATAAACAAAATAAGGGGATATCTTTCAGTGAGACATCCCCTCAAATAATTTGACTATCGTTAACTATATCATTCTGTAGTCGTCTCGGAGAAGACATTTGAGCGGAAATAATCCGCGTTCATGCGGGCGATATGGGTGATAGATATACCCTTGGGACATGCTACCTCGCATGCACCTGTATTGGTACAGTTTCCAAAACCAGCTTCATCCATGGCCTTGACCATGCGCTGAACTCTTGCCATCCGCTCAGGTTGACCCTGTGGTAGTACACCGAGGTGAGCTACCTTGGCAGCGGTAAACAGCATAGCAGAAGCATTTTTACATGATGCCACACAAGCTCCACAGCCGATACACTCAGCAGCATTCATCGCTTCATTTGCTACGTCTTTACCGACCGGAATCTCATTGGCATCAGGTGCATTGCCCGTATTGACAGAAATATAACCTCCTGCTTCAATGATACGATCAAAAGCACTGCGATCGACCATCAGGTCTTTGATAATGGGAAAAGACTTTGCACGCCACGGCTCGATATAGATGGTATCACCATCGTTGAAACTCCTCATGTGTAGCTGGCAAGTCGTAGTCATACGCTTGGGACCATGTGCCTGGCCATTGATGACCATCCCACAAGAGCCACAGATACCCTCACGACAATCGTGATCAAAAGCAATAGGCTCTTCTCCCTTCAAGATTAGCCTTTCGTTGAGCATGTCCATCATTTCCAGAAATGACATGTCTGGACTTACCTCCTTCAACTCATAGTCTACCATCTTACCCGCATCCATCGGCCCTTTCTGTCGCCAGATTTTCAACGTGAGCCGCATAGTTTTTCCGTTAAAAGTTGACATATATCTCTTGATTATTTTTTGAATTATTAGTTAGAAAATAGTCTGGATGCATTACACATAACTGCGAGTCTTGAGCTCTACATACTCGAAGTTGAGATCTTCTTTATGCATTTCCTCAGACTGATTGTAGCCCTTATAATCCCAGGTGGCAACATATGCAAACTTTTCATCATCTCTCAGTGCCTCTCCATCTTCTGTTTGATATTCCTCTCGGAAGTGCCCTCCACAGGATTCCTCACGCTGAAGTGCATCTTCGATCATCAGTTCTCCTAATTCCATAAAATCTGCTAATCTCCACGCTTTCTGAAGTTCGGAATTATATCCATCTTTAGTACCGGGCACAACCAAATCCTGCCAAAACTCCGCTTTAAGTTCTCTGACCATTTTTCTGGCTTTCTCGAGTCCTTCCTTATTTCTAGCCATACCACAGTAATCCCACATGATTTTACCCAGGCGCTGGTGAAGACTATCTACTGTCTTAGGAGAATCACTCTTGTTAGTGATTAGTTTGGTAAATTCTCCGCGAATGTTTTCCTCAGCCTCTACGAAAGCATCATGCTCAGTAGTGGGGTGATCATTGAGCGGCTGTGTAGCCAGATAATCACCTATGGTAAATGGAATCACAAAATATCCATCAGCTAATCCCTGCATCAAAGCACTTGCTCCCAGCCTGTTGGCTCCATGATCTGAAAAATTAGCTTCACCCAGTGCATACAATCCAGGAATGTTAGTCATCAGATTATAATCCACCCAAAGTCCTCCCATAGTATAATGTACCGCTGGGAAGATCTTCATAGGAACCTCATAAGGATTATCATCCATGATTCGCTCGTAAATTTCAAACAGGTTACCATATCTTGCTTCGATTGTGTCTCTACCCAAACGATCAATTGCATCTCGGAAATCCAGATATACTGCCTCTCCATTGGGGAGGACGCTACGCCCTTCATCTACTACGTATTTTGCATTTCGGGAAGCGACATCACGAGGAACCAGGTTACCAAAAGAAGGATATTTACGCTCTAGAAAATAATCCCTTTCGTCTTCTTGTATCTCATTTGGAGGCCTGTGATCACCAGCTTTTTTGGGCACCCACACCCGGCCATCATTTCTCAAACTTTCACTCATCAAGGTAAGCTTAGACTGATAATGTCCACTTACGGGTATACAAGTGGGGTGAATTTGTACGTAACATGGATTGGCAAATAGTGCACCTTTCTTGTGTGCGGCCCATGCAGCAGAACTATTGGAGTTCATGGCATTCGTAGAAAGGAAGTACGCATTGCCGTATCCACCAGAAGCCAGCACTACCGCATCAGCTGCGTAACGCTCGATTTCTCCAGTCAGCAGATTCTTAACAATGACTCCCTTTGCATGTCCATCTATCAAAACGATATCCAGCACCTCTCTCCGGGGAAGGGAATTCACCTTACCCAGTCCTACCTGTCTGCTCAAGGCACTATACGCTCCTAGCAGCAATTGCTGTCCTGTCTGACCTCTTGCATAGAAGGTACGCGATACTTGTGCACCCCCAAAAGACCGATTAGTTAGATATCCACCATATTCACGGGCAAAGGGTACTCCCTGTGCAACACATTGATCAATGATGTTGACACTTACCTCAGCTAATCTATATACATTAGCCTCACGTGAACGGTAATCACCCCCTTTTATGGTATCATAAAACAAGCGATAAACACTGTCTCCGTCATTCTGATAATTTTTAGCAGCATTGATACCTCCCTGTGCTGCGATACTATGAGCTCTTCTCGGACTATCCTGAAAACAAAATGTTGTAACATTATATCCCAGTTCAGCCAGCGAAGCAGCTGCAGAGGCACCTGCTAGTCCCGTACCGACAACGATTATGTTAAACTTTCGCTTGTTGGAAGGATTAACCAGTTTTATATTGAACTTGTGATTGGTCCATTTCTCTGCAAGTGGACCCTCAGGTATTTTTGCATCCAGTTTGATCATAATATTTTCTGTATTCTCTGTCTCTTTGTTTCTATTATAAAGAATTAATAATAAAGTAGTATACAGGCATAGCCGCAAAAGTCAATGGTATAATGTAAGCGATCACTTTTCCTGCCAGATATATGGCGGGTGTATACTTCTTGTGTACCAGTCCCAGAGACCTGAACGCACTCTGAAATCCATGCGACAGGTGAAATGCAAGCATCAACATCGCGATCACATAAAATACGACAATGTACCATTTACCAAATGACACTTTCACGACCTCTGTCATCGATAATGCCTTTATGGAATTAACCCCATTTGCTTTAAGAAGTTCATAAGAATCTTCATCCAAGTATGAGCCTTTTTTGACAAATACTTCTTCTCCAGTCAGATTATCTACAAAAGGACCAGCCGTCTCCTTTACCTTCCAGGAATCGGTATATACCGTCTCAATGTTCACACCTTCCAGTCCACCTCCATACTTGTAGTAACCCCAGAACATGGTCAGATGCACTACAAGGTAAACAAAAAATACGGCTCCGGTTATCCCCATATTGCGCGAAGCCCAGGTGCTCCCTTGTGATTTTGCATACTTGTACTTGTCAGGTCTTGCACGATTATTCTGCACGCTCAAGGTAATCGCGTATAAAATATGTGCAATAAAACCTGCAAACAGAATCCATTCGGCTACCTTAATCAACGGATTAGTTGTCATAAATTTTGTATATTCGTTGAAGGCAGCTCCACCATCACTTTTAAATAACAAAAGGTTTCCGCTCATGTGTACAAACAGAAAGGAAACTAGAAAGAGACCCGTAAGTCCCATGATCCATTTTTGACCGATCGATGTGGTCAAAACTGCTTTACTTGAAGGCATATATTAACAATTTTTAAATTATTGGTTAAATCAAAACACTTTAAATCTTCATTTGTTTCTTCGTAAAGATAAATTGATGAGTGACGATTTACAAAGATAGGACACGGTTTTAGTTACTATTTAAAACGATTATCGTCTGAGGTTAAGGAATTATAAAATATTGTAGGAAGATACGGAAGGGTGAAAGAAAAACCAGCCTAAAAATTGTTTTACCAAGTATATTACACCATATTTGCATTAAAGTCAAACTTTATTTTTACAAATTAAAAACGAGAACAATGAAGCCGATTAAATTTTTTACACTGATCATAGCTGCAGTTGCTTTCCTGTCAGCCTGTCAACAAGCACAAGAGAAGACAGAAGAAGCTGCGGACGCTGTAGCTGAAACCTCTGAAGAAGTTGTAGAAACTGTAGCTAACGTATGGGAATCTGACGCGGAAGTACAGAATGCTGTAATCGAAGAAGCAGGCACTCCTGCTGAAGCACCTGCAGATGCTGTAACTTACACAGTAAATCTGGAAGAAAGTATGCTTGGATGGAAAGGTAATAAGCTGGCCTATTACCACAATGGCACTATAGATATTCAGAGCGGATCTATTTCTGTCGTTGATGGAAAAGTACAAGCAGGAGAATTTATTATTGACATGTCTACCTTAAAGGATGTTGATTTGGAAGAGAAAGGCAAATTAGAAGATAAGGCAAAGCTTGAAGGACATTTGAAATCCGATGATTTCTTTAATGTTGACGAGTATCCAACTTCTACTTTTGTTATCACTGAGGTAGAGCAGATTGATGGCAATAAGTACATGGTATCTGGGAACCTGACGATGAAAGATGCTACTCACAAGATTACTTTCCCTGCTGATATCGAGGTAAGTGAAAATGGGGTAAATGCTAAGGCCTTGTTTTCTATCGACCGCACCAAGTGGGGCGTAAACTACAATTCAGGAAACATCTTTACAGATCTGGTTGCTGAGCAAGTAATTTCAGACAAAATGGCATTGAATTTGGAACTTATCGCTGGTTAATATTTATTACCAAGTAATATTTCAAAGGCTATCTTTTCCGTAAAGATAGCCTTTTACATTTATTAACACTCATGCCGTTTTCTTATACATTCCTTCACGCTCTTTTAACGATGCCTTCACACCCATACAATACATTTGTTACTGAACAAACGGTAGTAGTTTTTTCTTAGTAAAGCTTGGGCCCGGTATATTCTACCGGGTTTTTTTTATGCTGCTATGATGGCTTGAGAGCTGATTGTATGAAAAGAGTTTTGTAAACAATGCTATATAAGTTACTCGCAACTTCACAGCAGTGTATCCCGGATTTCAACAATTTTCATGATCAAGCAATACAAGCATAAATTCTTAGACAAAGCATTTAGGAACATAAGCTGATTTTGCAATGATCTCAAAGACAAAATTTTACGAATCTGTGATGAATACTGTGTCGTAGGAATAGAAAAAGTATGATAAAAAAGAGAAAACATCTTGATCGTGATGAAAAAAAGGTGATCGCGGGGTATGTAAGCTCATAAATCCCGGATCGAAACTCGTAGAAGTTGATCAATCATATCTCATTTTTCACTTATTCATAACTTGTAATTACTAGTTCAAGCCATCTCTTCTGGTTTTTCCATGAAAAATGAATTATATTTAACCGCGTAAGATATAAGCAGAAAATATCTTTTCTTTTTTCAACTGGCAAATAGCATAAAAGAATACCCAAACCCGTTGTAATTATACTTGTATTACTTTCATACCTTGCTTGACAAACCTTTCCATTTCAAAAACAATTAACCTTTTAATATTGCTATGCGACAACTTTGGGATTGGATGAGTGCGAATCAGACTCGATTTTTTATTGTTTCAGGGATACTGGTTGCTCTGACCTTACTTACACTAGACATGATCTATCTTAAAGGCAGCAGTGGATTATACGTGCTGATCGAGTCACACGGATTACTGCTGGATATTGTTGTTTTCGGGGTCATTCTCACATTATACGATCGGCTAACATACCGTAAGCGTACAATCCAACGCTACAAGGAATCTATAGATGACATACGTGGCTGGGCTGAAGCTTCTGCCATGTATCGCAACGTAGGGAACATACGTCGGCTCAACCGGCTGGGGATCAGCAACCTCAATCTATCTAGATCCTATCTCCGCAAGGCCAACCTCAATGAGATAAACCTTTCTAATGCAAATCTGGGCCAGGCACGCCTGGAACACGCTAAATTGCAGGGAGCTAATCTGAAAGGCGCCAATATCTACAAGACGACTTTCAATCAAGCTGACCTAAGTAGAGCCAATCTAAGCCATGTACGTACCAATGTTACGGAGATCGATAAGTTTGTCGACTTCTTTCAGCAGCACATGGAGCCAGCTGATGACAACAGAGCCTTTTTTGAGCAGGGACTCATCACCGGAGTCAATTTCTCCGGCGCCAACCTACAATATGCCAAGTTTAACAAGGCAGAACTCATCTCTGCTGACTTTGTCTATGCCAATCTGGTATTGGTAGATATGGAAGGTGCAGACCTCAGAGGTGCTGACTTCACCCTCGCTACCCTGGTCAAGGCCCAGCCTGAGAAAGAAAATTCTTTGCTCAAAGCCAATCTTCATAACACCCAGTTGGAGCATGCCAAAGCCCAGCTCAGCCAATGGGATGACTTCCTGGCATGTGGTGCCAGCGAAGAGGAAATGGCCAAAATGAATTGGGAAGAAGTGGGAGAAAAAGTGAAAAGATAGCCACAGAATACTCGAGGACCTTCGCAAAGATGCATGAAATGGGGGTTGGAACTAACTCTTTTTCGCATAGTTGAATCACCATTATTGGGACACAAAGTATCAAGCAAACCTGGCACGATCAGAACTATAAAAATAAAAGCCAAGACAGGAAACCTTAGATGCTTGAGGTATACAAATCAACCGTACGGTTTAGTTAGTAGTAGAACGTGAATTCATCATGGTTTGAGAATCTGTCCATAAACTATTTCGAGATGGGATCAAACTTATCTATGCTGATAAACCTATGTATAGATAAAATACGTTAGCCCATCAATATGATACTTATTTACCCTTAGCCATTTGATTGAGTGTTCACCAAGGATTACCTAAGTTAAAAATTTAGGTAGCTAAATTATTGATTTGAGACTAAAATAGGGAGATCTATTGAAGTCATTTAAAGTTTTTTTGAGGCAGAATTTTGTGCTTGATCATCCAGACAGTGGCTGCAATAAAATGCCAAGCCCACCAGCTAGCTATTGTACTATCTTGTCTGATCAGTAAGGTTCTAAAGCTATTCATCCAGGCGTTGGTTCTTTCAATCACAAATCTTTCCTCGTACATTTCTTCGTCAAACAATACATCTGAATCTAAGGTAGATTCATTTATTATGAACGACATCGAGCTTAACAGCCTCTTTTTCAAGGATTTTCCGTAGGCTCTCTGCGTCGAATCCTGCATCAGCATTGAGAAATAATCCTTCAACGGGGATAGAAAATTCTCTTACTATAAACCTTACTACAATCCTCACAAAAGAGGCTTTTAAAAAAACAGCTCGTTTTACTCATCCTGAAATTGGGAGGAAACAAAACCGATGGTGAATGCCCGACTCTTAGGCAAGGGTCAAGTCACTGCATACATTGATTACTACTAAAGCGTTGTACAACGATCTTGACCCACCTGAACTCAATGCATTACTGTCGATATTTACGACAGGATTTTCATCATCGTGAGAGGCGATCATATGCATCTTGCTGTGCGCGATAGATGGCTCTTCCTTATCGAATACCTCTTCAATTTCATTGTTCTGAAAATAATCTACTCCAGTAAATAACCTGATAATTCTGGTACTACCATCTTCTTCTAACAGCTGTTCTAGTACGAACTCTTGCTCTTCTTCGAGTGGCAACACGCGTGGGACGGGCCACTACAGCACGAGGATGGTAATACGGAGGATAATAACCAAATCGGTAAGGCGATACCCAAACCCGATAATAAGGTCCCCAAAACCAAGTCACCACGGGTGGAACTCGCCTGTAAACCGGTACGATCACATAGTTTTCACCGTAAATCGACTCATCACCAACTACTACAACATTCACTTCATCGTTCTCATCTTTCACCACCACCAAAGAAGCTACATCTTTAAACTCATCTTCAGCTACTGCGGCTTGAATATAAACCGTTCGCTTATCCTCTTCCTCTTTTTCCATTACCTTCAAATAATCTACTTCACCGTCTTCGTTGAGATCAAGATTCGAAATCTCACTTTCAAAGTCGTTGAGACGTTTTTCAAAATCTTCAAGATCTGAAGACTCTCCAAAAATCTCTGCTACTACCTCCAAATCCAAACTTTCCTCAGCTTCAATAATTTCTTCCTCGCTTACGCTTATGGTGTTTTCCTCACTCATTTTGATTTCCTGTGAAAGCACAGAAAAGCTCAAGGAAACTCCGAATAATAATAATAATAAAATTTTCATGTCAATATCATTTAAATTAGAATAAAGAATACTAAACTATTTATAGCATTAGCAGTAAATTCATTTTCAAACATTAATCTTCCTCTTTGTTAGGTGGAACCAATGAGATACCTACTTGAAAAAAAGCACCATTTTCAACATTAAATTGTTCATTCTCAAATGTGTCCCCTTGAAGTTCCAACCTGCGGGCTACTGCCAAGCCTCCGGAAGCCTCCAGTTGGATCATTTTTCTGATGCAGTATTTCACGGTAGGCCCAACCACAACCCGTGTGTACCCGAGGCTAGAAACCAGCTCCAATTCGTTGTCCTCATTTACACGGTAAAAATTGTAGTTATAGTTGGAGCCATCTACGGTCATTTGTAGGCCTGGAGTTAGTTTTCCATAAAACCGCTCGTAGGTAATCCGATTGGGCAAGATGATTTTCAATTCGCTTTTCGGCTGTGTAAAATCGAACTGAAGGGCAGGTAAAAATCTGGGATTACCAAACCTGGAAGTAAATACAAGTCCACCTCCGTATGAAAAACGTTCTGATTTTTTCTTAGTAAACAGTAGCGTTCCGTTGAAAAGAAAATCATCGCCTTCTAAATCTGTGTTAAAAGTAGAGGACAGAGAAGGATTAGCCAGCAACAAAAGCCGCCAGTCATTGGCCATTGGGTGTAGTATCATCAAACGGTAACCAATGAAATGCAAATTTTGCCGATTGCCAGTTATCAGATCAAAGTCATCTTCAGATGAAGGAGTCACTAATTTATATTCCAGTCCATTGACTAATACTGTTTTATCATTTTTCAATTTCTTCGGAAGGTTCAGAAAGAAATTGAATTCGCTTAATTCAACTTCCTGATTCGAGGGGCTATCTTCAATTCCTACACTTGGAAAATGGCTGTAGCGGAAACCAGCAAGTTCTAATTGCCCGTATGCAGCAAAGTGAAAGCCAAACGCAAATAAAAAGAGCGTTAAATATTTAGGAAGTTTGGAAAAAGGCATCATTCGATCGACTTAAAAATATCTTTAGCGTATGGGTTTATTAATTTTCAAATAAGTTGACCGCAGATTTTGTCTTAGATCAACTATTTGTTGGTAAACAATAGCTTGAAAAGTACAGGAACAAAAATCAATAGAATAAAGGTGGCGAAAAGCAAGCCGAATATCATGGTGATGGCCATAGGAGACCATAATTCTCCACCTCCTGTCCATAAGGGCACCATTCCGCAGGAGGTAGTGAGCGTTGTGAGCAGTATCGGACTAAAACGATCATTGGCTGATTTCTTAATGCTGTCTATCAAAGACTTGCCTTCTGCCAATTCGGTACCGATCTTATCCACCAGCACGATGGCATCATTGATGATAATACCTGCTAAAGATATGATCCCCAAAAAGGCAGTAAAGCTGAAAAAAGAGCCTGCGCCTAATAAGCCAACAGTTACCCCAACGATGGAAAGAGGGATGGTCATCAGTATAATGGAGGCTTTCCGAAAGGAGTTGAATTGAATGACCAACAATAAAATAATGATAAAAAAAGACAGCGGTAAATTCTGCGCCACCGCACCCATCGCATTATTGTTTCCTTCGGCATCCCCTCCAAATTCGTAAGAATAGCCATATTTCCAATTCTCTTCCTCTTCCGCCATAAAAGGCCGAATGATTTCCATGATTTCACTGGAAAGATAACCTTCTTTTACCCCAGCCTGAATTGATATACTATGCTTTAAGTTTCTTCTCAAAAATTTGGAATACTGCCAAGGCACTTCAATATCGGCCACTTGTGCAAGTGGATTGCTCGATCCTTTGGATTGAGAGAAAACGGTAAGGTTTTCAATATCCGTGTAGCTGATCGCTTCACTGTTTTCTTCGCTCATCACGATGGGAATGGTTTTATCTTCTTCCCTGAAATCACCTACATCAAAACCGGAAAGAGAAGTTAATAACGATATGGCCACATCCTGATTAGTCAATCCTGATTGAGCCAGTCGGGTGTCGTTAATATCCACTAATACTTTTTTTGTACGTGCTCCCCAGTCATCGGTAACATTGATAGTACCTGGTGTTTCAAAGAGTTTGGATTTTATCCGATCTGCCATCTGGAATAATTCATCGGGATCTTTTCCTGAAAGCCTAATTTCAATAGGGGCTTCTGCGCCACCAGCCCCTACTAACCGACTTACTTTGATATCGGCATCAAAAATATTTTCTCTTGTGAAAGCCCTCAGTTTATTAATGATCAGGTCATTGGCCTGATCGGAAGTGGTATTTATCAGCATGTGCGCATAGGAGGAATTCGGCTCTGCGGCAAAGTAACCAAGGTCATAGGATTCCGGTCCTTCTCCAATGTAGGAAGACCAATCTAAAATGCCTTCTTGGTTTTCCTCTGACACCAAAAGACTGTCTTTGATAAAGCTTTCTATCAGAGCCATTTTGGAATCAGTGATCTGAATTTGGGTACCGAGCGGAAAGTTTGCATCGACAATCACCAAATTTCGGTCACTCGGAGGCATGAAAATGCTGGGAACTTTCGTGAACCCAATCAGCGAAACGATAAACAATATTGCAATCACAAAGAGGGTAAGGAACGGCCGAGCCAGACTATAATTTAAGAAGCGATTGTAATACCCTCTAAAGCGATCAAAAATGGTGGTATGTTCATGATCTGTTTTTACCTTCAGCAAGGAAATTCCAATTAGCGGAACAATGGTGAAGGCAAAAAACCAGGAGGATAGTAGTGCAATGGTTATCACTAAGAAAATATTGCCCATGATTTCTCCCATAGTGCCGACTGCCATATAAAAGGATAGGAAAGCAGCACTGGTGGTCAGTGAAGATATAAGCAGCGGAATCATAAACTCTTTAGCAGAGTTGACAGCTGCTTCGAATTTTTTCTGTCCTTGCTGCAGTTTTTCGAGCAGGGATTCCACCATCACGATGCCATTATCTACCAGCAAGCCGAGTGCCATGATTAGGGAAGCGAGTGTTACTTGATTCAGCCCTATATCAAATACACCCATCAACCAGAAAGAAAGAATCATGGTACCTGGAACCATACTTGCAATAATGACCCCAGCCCGCCAACCTAACACCAGCAAGATGACCACGAGCACAATGACAATACTTTGAACCAGGTTACCCACAAACACATCGATTTTCCCATCTACATATTTGTCTTGGGAGGCGATGCGTAAAGCTTCGACTCCCAGTGGGAGCTGCTTTTTGTTGTATTCTTCAAGGAGCTGATCGGTAGCCTTTCCGAGGTCGATGATGTTAGCATTTTTTTTCAAAGACACGTACAAGGCCAGTGCCTGATTTCCATTGATTCTAACAATCGATTTTACGGGAGAAACATAGCCTCTCCTGATGTTCGTGATATCTCCGAGTGGAATAGTTTCACCATTATTTCCGATCGGAATCAGCAGATTTTTAATGGCTTCTACCGATTCAAAATTTCCAGTGGCTTCTAGGATCAGTCGCTCTTCCCCGAGGTTTACTTCGCCAGAAGGAATAATGATGTTACTGCTCGAAATGATGTTCTGTAGTTGATTAGAACTCAGACCAACACTTATCAATTTGGCTTCATCATACTCTACATATATTTTTTCGTCCACTGTACCGCCAATGATCACTTTGGCAGCATCATCCAATGCAATGAGGTCGTCCCTGAGTTCATCCGCATATTCCTTCAGTTCGTCATAATCAAAACCATCAGACATTAACCCTACCGATATGCCATAGACCACTCCAATGTCTTCATCATTCAGGTCAGGTCCTTTAATGCCCTCCGGTAAATCGTCTCTGATGTTATCTATTTTTCGTCTGGACAGATCCCAAATTCCCTGAAGCCTTCGTTGAGGGACATCATCTTGAAGGGTGACGCTAATGATAGAAACACCTGTGCGGCTCTGACTTTTAATGGTTTGTACTTCGGGGATCTCCTGGAGCACTTTCTCAATTTTTGTACTCACCAGGGACTCAACCCGTTCAGGGCTGGCTCCTGGAAACTGTGTAACAACCGTGGCAGTGCGGACCACAAAGGGCGGCATACTATCCCGAGACAGCCCTCCGTATTCGATAACACCAAGTGTGGCTATAACGACCAAGGCAAGAGTAGTTACCCGATTGTATTTAAGTGCAATTCCGGTTAAGTTCATCCTTTATTGATCTAAGAGTTTAACCTGCCTACCTTCATACAAATAGCTTAAGCCAGCTACTGCTACGATATCGCCTTCGCTCACCCCCGATTTTATTTCGTATCCAAATTGGGTGATTTCTCCCAGTTCAACGATTACTTTGTTCGCAATGTAGGCGTTTTCCTTAGGAGTAAGTTTAAACACAAAATTACCATTGACCCCGCTGCCAACGGCCTTTATAGGAGCTATCAGCATCGATTCTTGATTAGCAGAGCCAAATTCAAAGATCACTTCGGCTGGCATGTCAGGACGCAATGCGGTACTCCCGTTATCATCTATCAAAACGGTTACCGGATAGGTCACGCCTTTTGAAGAAGAACTGTATCCTATTTCGGTAACGGCTCCTTTAAAGGGTTGTTCCATTGAGCTAACCGAGACAACCACCTCATCTCCATTTTGGATGTCGTTGATATATTTTTCAGGAAGGCCTACTTGAGCTTCTATATCATTATTCCCTTCTTTACTCATGACAATGACGGTACTTCCGGAATTTACCACTTCATTGATTTCACTGTTTACCGAAGAAATGACACCACTCATAGGGGCAATTATTTCGGTGTAGGAGATTTGAGATTTCTGCAAATCCAGTCTTTTCAAAGAGATTTCATAGGAAGATTCAGCGTTCGAAAGCGAAGACTTTGCCCGCTCATAATCACTTAAAGAGGCATTGTTTGTCTCATAAAGCTGTTGGGTCCTTTGTAAGCTGGAAGCAGCATTATCGTACTGTACTTTCGCACTTTGCACATCTGCCAGGGCCTGATCATAGGCTAATCTCACATCTTTTTGATCCAATTGAGCCAACAGCATTCCTTTCTTTACGCGTTGCCCCACTTTGGCATTGAGCTTCAGGATAAGCCCCCCGGTACGGAAGCTTAAATTGGTAAGCGAGGCAGACTGAGTGACTCCAGAATAAGTCCTTTTAATAACCCCACCAGCTTGTTCCACCAGCGCATATTTTACGGCCTTCAGTTCTTCTTCTTGATTTCCGTTTTCCTTTTCCTGGCAATTTTGGAAAAAAAAAGAAAGCAGGAGCAGTGCCCAATTCAGGCTATTTTTCATAGGATATGATTTAGCGGTTGGAAACATATTCTAAAAATCTACTTTGAAAATCAGATAATTCATCCTCGGAGGAAAACATGCTAAAGAACCCAAGTCCGTATTCGATTTGGAGATTAGCGGCAATGTATTCATATACCGAGAGTGCAGCTCCTAGTTGAGCTCCTAAGGCAGCTTGCTGCGCATCTATCAACTGTGTAATATTCGCATTACCTGCCTTGTATTTGTTCTGTACCAACTTGAAGTTTTGCAGGGCACTTTCTGCCGATGTCCTACTAAAACTTAGGTTGGTGGTAGTATTCAACAACCTGACGGTACTGGTCCGGATGCTTAAGTCCAGCGCCTGATCTAAACTGGTATTAGAATAATTTAATTGTTCAAGCTGGATTTGAGAACGCTGCTTATTGACCCTTCTGCTATTGCCCGTAAAAATGGGATAGGATAAACTAAGCCCAACAAACCATGAATTATCCTGTAAGCCATTTCCAAAAGAGGGAGCCATGGGGTTTGAAGGTTCCATTTCAGAACCCTCTCCTCCTCTGGAGAGAGTTTGAGTGAATTGTGCCTGAAGGGCAATGGTGGGAACGTATAGCAGCCGCTTGTTGAGTTTCAGCTGCCGTTCAGTTGCCTTAATGTTTTCCAGCAGTTGCATTTTATTCGGATTGTTGGCAATACTTTCTTCAACCAGAAAGTCAGAAGCGATTTTCAAATCTTGAGGCGTACGCACGAGGCCGGCAAGCAGACCATTTCTGTACTGGGTAAAAATATCGCCTTCTATTCCAATATCATTTACTTCAAAATCATCTTCCAGTGTATTCGCCAACAAATTACTCATCTGAATTTTAGCAGCAATTAAGCTTGTCTGGGCTTCAACCAAGGATTGCGTGGCATTGGCCAGTTCGCTTTCCCACCGATAAAGATCGGAGTTGTCGGTTGAACCAATATCGACCCTTACTTTGGCTAGTTCCAAATTGATACGGGTATTATCGTGGTTCTCCCGTTGAATCGCTAGGTTTGTTTTGGCAGATAAAATGTTGAGATAGGCGTTGTACGTATCGAAAAGCACATTCAAAACATCTACTTCAGTTTGATACTCCTGTGCCTGTTTTAGATACTGACCTATTTTTATGGACGCCAACGCTTCTTCCGAATAAATCACCTGCGTCAAGGTGAAGTCAAGGTCTAATGATCGTTCCGGGGAGTTAAAGGAGGCATTGGCACGTTCCTCGTTAATTTGGATTCCCGTTAAGCCACTGGTCAGCGAAGGAAGTATATTTGAGCGACTCAACTGTACATCCAACTCCGCTATATCAATATCTTTGTAGCTGATTTTCAGGTTCAGATTTTCTTCCAATGCCTTATTAGCGATTTCAACAAAGGTGTAGACGCTGCTCCCATTGCCACGATTCCCCACCAAATTGGCCGTAAGCGCAACCTCAAAAGGAGGCGACAAGCTTATCTTTTCGGCCGTTTCAACATTCAGATTAAAACGCTCACTTGTATTGAGGGTTACGAGAAGCTCCCCGGCATCACGTCCCGCCAGGATATCATCAGATAGAATAGCAATTCTCCGAAGCACCTGTTGAAATCCATTATCTCCGGAAGACGACCCCAAAACGCCAAGTTCAACATGTTGACGAGAAGCTGAAAAAGAAGGGATCTTCTGCTCGATCAAATAATCACTAATAGCTTTCACATGGGCCTGATCACGACTGATTAACGATGTGAAATAGACTGCTTCTGCCGAATCTATATTCTGGATGACGTCTTCAACATTTTCTACCGCTTGAACGATGGAGACCTGAATATCTAATTCCTGTTCGATAGAATCAACCAATACCTGCCTCATCGACAGGTTGATGCTTCTGTTGGCAGCAGGATCCATCAACAGGATCAACTGTTCAAACCCGACCAGCTTTTTAAAACTTTTTATTTCCTCGACAATGTCCCTCGCCGTAAGAATATACGTAAAATTCTTTTTTCCTGATTTTCCATTTTCAAATGGAATCTGCTGAATGAAGGGATCAATTACTCCCAATCCAATTACCGGAATCGGTAGTGAGGGGAGCTGAGAGAGGGACTTGGTAGAAAGTCCACCTATAGCAATGATAAAATCAGCCTTTATACTGCGATACGTATCCTGAACTTCAGCCTCGGTAGAAAGATCAAAAAACTGAATGTCCTCAGATGAATTTACACTTGTATTAACCCCAGTGGTTTTATCAATTTCCTGAATTAATGAATCAACTATGAACCTAACTCTCGCAGACTCAGTTAAGTCAGTTATAATCCCTACATTTACTTGCCCACAAAGAAAATGGGTGACGACTAACAAAAATAGGAAAAGGCTAAACTTTCGCATAAAACTAAAAGGTGGGAACCGTTTAACAGGATTAAATTTCACCAGCATATCCTGAATGAAGTTATTAAGATTTTTATTCAATGCTTGTTAAGCTTATAGTTTTTGATCTGAAACATGCCTTAACCTTCATTTCAAAAATGTCTTTGCCTGATTCTTTCAAAGTAGCGTCAACCAGTCGAATTTTATTAGCTGCGAAAAAATTTCCTTCTCGAACATCTCCTTCCTGTCTGAAATCTTGCAGGGTTACCTTACCAATGGTGTTATCTTTATTTGATTTTACAATTGTTCCCATGTAATGTCTCCTTCCTCTTTGATTTCAACCTCTGTTGCATGATTAGGCGTTTTGTACTAACCCTCAATCGTTTTTTTTTCCTAAAAGTAAAATGTAAAGAAAGGTAACATGCTGATAATAACCAACAGGCTTTTCATCATACACAGTCTTAATGATAAAAAAAATTATCAACCACAAAAGTATATGGACATACCATAAATACTCTTTACAAAAGATAAGAAATGAAACTGCGCTATTTTTTCTTGGCTATTCTATTTTTAATTCGACTTAAAGAAACAGGTGTGATACCTAAAACATTAGCTATGTACATATCAGGCACTCGATTGACAAGGCTTGGGTAGTCTTTTACAAATTTTGAATATCGTTCTTCGGGCGATAGAAAAACAAAGTCTTCTGTGCGTTGAAAAACTCGTTGAAAGACTCTTTTGCCAAAAAACGTTCGGTTTAGATGAAGGAGGTCAGGGTTTTTGGAGGTAATATCCATAAACAATTCATAATCAATAGAATAAATTTTTGATTTTTCTAATGTTTGAAAAAAGTACTTAGATTTTTCATTTAATAAAATAGCATGCACATTTGCAAAAGTATCTCTTTCAGCAAATAACTGGAATGTGATTTCATGGCCTTTTTCACTTACTATATAGCTTCTAGCAAGTCCTTTTCTAATAAAAAAAACTTCTTTTTTTGTGGATCCTTGGGTTATAACAATTTCCCCCTTCTCAAAGGAATGGATTTTGACATTACTAAGTATCGTATATAAAGTTTTTAGGTTCACAATAAGTCTAAGTCAATTTCTTTGTGTCGTCATAATTGTACCTAACGTCAGCAGCTGCGCAGGCCAACGAGTGGAGGCTAGTGGCGTAGCTGCAATGTTGTAGGCTGGCCTATTTTTACAATTTCTCAATTTCTTCATTCGTCAAACCCTTTAATTCTGAAATATCTGAATGGGACATTCCTTTCTTTTTCATCTGCTTGACAATTTCAATATTCCTTCTTTCTACACCTTGCTCTATGCCTTCCAAAATCCCCTCCTCACGTGAGGTATCCACCACATTTTTCAGATCCCGGTAGTATGTTAGACTATCCTCATAAGCTTCTCTTTCCGCTGCTGAAAATTTTGCGATCTCCGCTGCTTCAAAGAGCTTTTCAATGATCTTATCTTGCATGGGTTGCGGCCGATTTTGCAAATTCGACAAGTGCCGGATGACATATAGCCATTTGTCAAACTGCGTCTTCAATTCATCTTCCTGCTTTTTGAATTTGGGGAGCTCGATGTACATGAATCTCAACTTGTCGTAAAACACCTCGCAGTGCTGATTTTTTAACTCCACTACATGCAGGAGTTCTTCTGCTGATTTGTGGTCCTCAAAGATGAATCCAGAATACCCACGGTGTAAACCGACTCTAGGCGATAATCCCAGTCTCCTTTTCGCGCCTGCTCCTGAATGGGCAAGGAAGCGTAGTAAATACTTCGATCTTTGAATAAATTCTGCCTGGCTTTCTGCAACTGCACGAAAAATCGCTCCCCTGATGCCCCGGTACAATACAGATCAAATATGGCTTTGCGATCCAACTCATTCAAGCCGAGTTGTTCGTTCCTTGAATAAGTCAAATCCTGGATCTGGTGCTTGTCCGGCAGAATCTGGTTCAAAAAATCGATTAACAGCGCCTTGTTTGGCTCCGAGCCGAATAGCTTTTTGAAGCCGAAATCCGTCAATGGATTGATGTATTTATCTTTTAAAGCACTCATTATCAGAAAGTTGAAAATTTGTTGGCCTATATCTATAAAGATAGCCAATTTTCAGCACTTAATGGCTGAGAGAGGTGTTTTTTTAGCTAGCCTGCAATGGGAGTCTGCGCACATACCCTTGTATTTTTCAACTTTAACTCATAGCACGCAAATATAAAATATCTGAGTAAGCTAAATTTACGGTTCTTGGGAAATGATAAACATCTGGTTCAAAAATAAAGAGCCTCCTACTCGCTTTAAATGGCTCAAATAGTTTAATAAAATTGTGAAATGAGGTCTTTTAGCCTACTTTTAGGGTCGTTCATTCTAATACGGACCTAAGTCTACTAAGATTGTAACCAATCATCACCAAATTAACCCCAGAAAGTACGTGTTCTTTTCCTTTCGTGAATGTAAAAGTAAAGCCCCATTGACATTTAAGGGTGCCGAGCGGATGCTCAGCAACTTGCTGCCTAAGGCGATCGTAATCGGGATTATTGTTTACCCTTTTTTATTGTTCTCAAAGGCTTCCTGGTAAATACTTTTTCGATCAAATGTATTCCTTCCGAAATCGCTTGCAACTTTCACTTTCCATGATTCATCTTTACAAGAAAACATGATGAACTACAAATACCTTTTTCTCATTTTATTTCTAACAGGCATATCTATAACATCCTTCCAGGCCCAATCTCAAATCTATGACCTAGATGAATACTATGAGATTCCCTTTAAAGGGATGATAGAACTCAGAACCAATGACGCTGAAATCACCATCACAGGCACAGACCGTAAGGACGTACATCTGGTCGTGCACCGCGAAGCCGTAGCCAGAAATTTGCTTCGCAAAGGTGACCCGGGGTTTGAATTTGAAGTGAGCAGACAGGACGAAAGATTGAGAATCATTGAAAGAAGGGAAAACAACGCTGTAATAGGATATTATACCGAAAAGGTATATGTAATTACCCTGGAGGTCCCCCAGGATGTCAACCTCATCCTGCAGGGAGACGATGATGATTATCTGGTGCAAAACATTGCGGGAAAAATATACCTGAATGCAGAAGATGGCGATGCGCAATTTGAGAACTGCACAGGAAATGAATTTGATTTCATCATGGATGATGGAACTCTATATATGGAAGGCGGGAGAGGTAAATTACGTGCAGAAGGAGAGGACGGAGAGTTTATTTTTGAAAAATCCGATTTTTACATCCTGGATGTACGGATGGATGATGGAGATCTTAGGCTCGTAACCCGGTTTCATGACAAAGGGAAATATGAGATTTACAACGAGGATGGTAGTATCGACCTAAAAATCCTGGATGGCGGCGGCGAGATCAGAATCCGTCATAGCGATGGCATTGTCCGGGCAAGCCGACATTTTGAATATCTCATCGACGAAGATCATGAAACGCTGCTGGAGCTTCCCGGTGGAAATGCCAGAATGTATATCCGTACCGATGACGGAGCAATAAGACTAGGCCATTTAGTGAAAGAGTAATGAGATGAAATATGTAGAGTTAACAAAAAAATAGATTCAGAACTAATCAAAGTTAAGCCAGCAGCGGGCGTAGTGCCACTGGGATGGTAGTTTTACCCTAACAGAAATACTTCCTTTCCAAACTTTGCGAGGATGCCTCCAACGACCAGAACAGAGAGAAGGATATCTTAGCGGAAATAGAAAAAGGGGTAGTGCAAGGGATAGAGAAAAGGAATATTAAAGTTGAT
>CAYXVE010000046.1:0-43755 GCA_964468435.1 uncultured Bacteroidia bacterium
ATCGATTCATTTTCGATGTTTTAACACCCAATATCGGTTGTAAGTAATTGCGGTTAATGGACAGGATTTACAGGATGGACAGAATGGACCACAATCCATCCCTATACCACTTCCACCTGTACCTTATGTGCCAGGTTCAGATTACCTGCCCTAATCACGGTTGCATCGAGTTCCAGCCTTCCTCATTTAGGTAAATCAAGGATGTTGGCATACCATTTCAATCATATGCTTTTATTTAGACTCTATTTTTATATATTTCTAAAATCATAATAGGGCTTGCTATCTATCCTCGATACCAGGATTCAATCTGATATCCAATACCCCAAATATTGGCCTCACCTCCAAAGACTTATCCTCATATCCTTCTGCTGAAAATTTCAAACTGAAGGTATCACTATTCAAGGTATCAGGTATCATGAATTTAAAAATTCCCTTGGCATTGGTAAGCGTATCTCTGTTCAGAAATTCAACCTTCACACCTTCAATAGGATCAAAGGTTTTGACATCTATTACTTTTCCCTGCAACAAAAAATCCCTTTGTACTGGCAGATACAGCGTATCGCCATTGATCAGATACATACTATCCGGATATGTTTTTACCCAACCCATTTTCCTTACCTCTATCTTTACACGCTCTCCCAACAATTCCAGAGGTATATCTCCAAAATCCGCTATTCCATCTTCATTTATGACTGCCAAAAGCGTCTCATTACCATGATTGATGACCAGTTGCGCCCTGCCTGCCAGTCCCGTTGGCACACTTCTACCTCCGGGACTATGTACCTGCACGACCATGGATTTTTTGCGACCAGAACTACTCCATAAATTACACCCCTGAATCCATAACGATAATCCCAGTATGCATACAAACATACACTTTATGGTGAGTTTTTTTACTTCAAAAAACCTGAGATTAAACTGTTTAGCATTCATTAGAATCTTCATTTTATTTTCGAGTACAACTATTATACTATTTCATCACGCAACTATATCACATCTTTAGCAATATTACCACATCTCAATCCTACCTTACCCTACTCTTGCCATATCACACGACTAGCATAAGAGCGATAAAGCTCCCGGGCCTGCAGAGACGGTCATTCTCTTTTCAACAATTCATATACATCCATGACTGTTTGGAGTGAATCCTCCTGCTCCAGTACCTGGCGGCGTGATAGTTTGCCCTTTGCCATTAAGTAAGCCTGAAAAGCGATTTCCATCGGCTCTGAGGTAAGTATCTTATCCAGTCGCATACCAGGTTCTATCGATACAGCGCGAATAACAGAATCCTGATACATATAGGATATGTTTTCCAGTTCGCCAGCAATCTGTATGAAAAGAGAATCTTCTATTACACGTATACCCACATCACTACAGTTCTGGACGGAATTCAGATTAATAAATTTGTTGACCATCAGCACCAGATATGACTCTTCCGAGTCTATTCTCACTTGTTGGGCTACATATCCTTCAAATTCTGCCAGTACAGTGGTCCCTTCTCCCAATCCCATACTGAGATAGGTCTTCTTCATCAATCCCAGATCCTCTCCTCCCGCAATAGGATATGCAGTTTGTGTCTGACACTCGAGAAATTCATCGCGATCTTCATACGTGATCAGCTCACCAATGAACGTACGGGGTTGCTGTACCTGCCGTATATCCAGGGTATCTCGCTGCTGTTGTTCAGCATCTGATCCACATGCAAAACCTATGAATACAATGATACTACCATAAAATATATTCTTCATCCTGATCAAATTATATGCACCTCTCAGTCAAAAACATAAAACAAACTGGTATTTGATGCATAAAATTAGTTATTTTTCTACTCGGATGAATTTATCTATACAGTAAAACCGTAAATATTCAACTATGATGGATACACATAAAGACGCTTCTACAACACGCAGGACATTTATCAAGCAAACCGGTGCAGCTGCCATCGGTGGAAGTCTGGCCTTTAACATTGGAATGGCCCAATCATTTTCCCGCAATAGCGACACCTTAAAAGTGGGTCTGATCGGTTGTGGCGGGCGCGGCACGGGTGCAGCCAATCAGGCATTGAATGCAGATGAAAATGTGGTACTCTATGCCATGGCTGATATTTTTTCCGATAAAATGGAAAAATCCTATCATGCACTTGTAAACGAACATCCCGATAAGATGCAGGTTCCGGATGAGCGGAAATTCATGGGTTTTGATGCTTATCAGAAAGTCCTTGAGTCGGATGTAGATGTCGTCATCCTGACTACGCCCCCCTCATTTCGTCCGGCTCACCTCGAAGCTGCTGTGAAAGCCGGAAAACACATTTTTTGTGAAAAACCGATGGCTGTAGACGTACCTGGTATACATAGAGTCCTCAAAGCAGCTCGTCAGGCCAAAGAAAAAGGGCTTTCGCTGGTTTCAGGATTCTGCTGGAGATATGACTTCCCCAAACGTGCAGCCTTTCAGAAAGTACTGGATGGTGAGATCGGAGATATCGTTACCATATATAATACCTATAATACTGGAGAATTGTGGTCGTATCCCCGCCAGACTGGATGGAGTGACGTGGAGTATAAACTGAGAAACTGGTTGTATTACAACTGGATATCAGGTGATCATATCATTGAACAGGCCATCCATAGTATAGACATGATGTCGTGGGCAATGGGTGATATCATGCCTGTAAGTGTCAGCGCAACAGGTGGTAGACAAAGCCGTACAGAAGAAATCTATGGAAACGTATTCGATCATTTTGCAGTGGTATATGAATACGAGAATGGAAGCCGTGGATTTCACTTCAGTAGACAGCAAAAAAACTGTACCAGAAGCTATGCTGTTCAAATGATGGGTACTGAAGGAACATGTAATGTAGACTGTATCAAGCGGAAACACGAGATCGTGAGACCTTATGGTATCTGGGAATACGAAGGGGAAACTAATAATATGTATCAGACTGAACATGATGAGCTGTTTGCCTCTATCCGTAATCAGAAGCCTATGAATGATGGAGAATGGATGGCACACAGTACATTCCTGGGGATTTGGGGAAGAATGGCAGCCTACACGGGGCAAACCATCACCTTTGAGGAAGCCTATAAATCTAAAGAGGTTCTAAGTCCTGAGATCGACGAATATGGCTGGGAACTGGACTGGCCTTCCCTACCCGTGGCCAAGCCCGGCATTACAGAATTTAGTTGATTCATTTCAGAGAGGGGGATCAACTCATCTCCCTCTTTGAATACAGTTATTGTTTCCTTTTCCATTAATGTGAAATCACCTTACCCTTCATCGAAATGAATAGAAGAATTTTTGTTAAGCAAACCACTGCTGTTACAGCAGGAATGACACTGGCAAGCTTATCTCATGCCTATCCCTTTCAGGAAAAGCGTCCACTTGTCAAAAAGAGCCTCAAATTTGGCATGGTAAAAGAGGATCTGTCAATACTCGATACATTTAAGTTACTCAAAGACCTGGGCTTTGACGGCGTAGAGCTGGATAGTCCCCATGAGCTGGATCATAAAGAAATACTTACAGCACGTGATAAAACAGGTCTGGAGATTCCCGGAGTTGTCAATTCGCTTCACTGGAAAATGCCTTTGTCAGATCCCGATCCTTCTATACGAAATCAATGTGCCGAATCGATGAAGAATGCTTTGCGAAACTGCAAGGCATATGGAGGCACAACGGTATTACTGGTTCCAGCCGTAGTCAATGAAAAAGTAAGTTACGTAGATGCCTACAAACGTTCCCAGGAGGAAATACGAAAGATACTGCCCGTTGCAGAAGAGACTGGAATCAAAATTGCCATTGAAAATGTATGGAATAATTTTCTGATTAGTCCGGTAGAAGCGGCAAGATATATAGATGAATTTGAGCATGAGATGATTGGGTGGTATTTTGATGTAGGAAATATTGTAAGATATGGATGGCCTGAGCACTGGATCGAAGCACTGGGAGATCGCATCATCAAAATTGATATCAAAGAATACAGCCGGGAAAAGCAGCGAAATGAAGGAGTATGGAAGGGCTTTCAAGTCGAGTTAATGGAAGGTGATTGTAATTGGCCTGGGGTCAATGCAGCCTTGCGCAAAGTAGGATACAGTGGCTGGGGCTCTGCGGAAGTGCCTGGAGGAGATAGAAAACGTCTGGAGAAGATTTCCGGACTCATGGACAAGATCTATGCAAGTTGAACCAGAGGCCTGCAAAATTGCTCAAAAGCGATATATTTGCAGGTATGAACTTGAAGGAAGCGCTGGAACATCCTGTTTTTTACACATTGAGTAAGTGTGCAGAAGAGCTCAAACTCAATGCATTTGTGATTGGAGGATACGTAAGGGACTTTTTATTGAAAAGACCCTGCAAGGATGTAGATGTCGTTGTAGAAGGTAAGGGTATTCAACTTGCAGAAGCTTTTGCTGAAAAGCTCGGACATCAAGAGGTCATATCCTATGCTAATTTCGGAACTGCACTGGTAGTACATAAGGATTTTGAGGTAGAGTTTGTGGGAGCACGCAAAGAAAGCTATCGCCGCAATTCCCGGAAGCCTATTGTAGAAGAAGGCTCCCTACGCGATGATCAACTGAGAAGAGACTTTACGATCAATGCTCTATCTATCTCGCTCAATCAAGACAACTGGGGAGAGGTGATAGATCCCTTTGATGGGTTTCAGGATCTGCAAGACCAGATCATACGCACCCCACGCGATCCAGATATCACGTTTTCTGACGATCCCCTGAGGATGATGCGCGCCTTACGCTTTTCTACCCAACTAAGATTTTTCATATACCCTGAAACCTATCAGGCTATATTTCATAATAAGGAGCGAATCCATATCGTTTCGAAAGAGCGTATTATAGATGAATTGAACAAGATCGTGCTGGCCCCCGTTCCATCCATTGGTTTCAAACTGCTTTACAACACGGGATTACTGCAAATAATTCTCCCTGAACTATCTGATATGCAGGGAGTTGAGTACAAAGAAAAACGAGGTCATAAAGATAATTTTTATCATACCCTACAGGTTCTCGATCAGGTAGCTGAAGAAACAGAAGACCTCTGGCTCAGATGGGTAGCCATACTTCACGATATTGCCAAACCCCTTACAAAGCGCTGGGACCCGCAGGCAGGATGGACTTTCCATGGTCATGAAGATAAAGGAGCCCGGATGGTGCCTAAGATATTTCGCAAGCTCAAGCTTCCTATAAATGAGCATATGCGTTATGTACAGAAACTCGTGAAACTACACCAACGCCCCATAGCCCTGGTAACTGAAGATGTGTCTGATAGCGCCATCCGGAGGCTGATATTTGAAGCTGGCGAGGATCTCGACGATCTGCTAACTTTTTGCCGGGCAGATATTACCTCAAAAAATGAATACAAGGTTCAGCAGTTTCTTGAAAATTATGACCGGTTGGCACAAAAAATCAAAGAAGTTGAAGAAAGAGACCAGTTGCTCAACTGGCAACCGCCAGTTGATGGCGTTATGATTATGGAGGCTTTTAACATACCTCCAGGAAAAATTGTCGGCCAAATCAAGACCGAAATCAGAGAAGCTATTCTGGATGGAATTATCCCCAATGATAAGGAAGCTGCTGTCAAATATATGCATCAGATAGCACCGAAATACTTAACTTAATGCTATGAAAAAATTAATCCTTTTAACAGCATTTTTGCCTCTCATGTGCCTTAATGGTCTAAAAGCACAAACTCAGGCAGAGATAGATTCTCTTTTAAAAGAATATTCTAATCATCACTTGGGGCTTAGATTTTCCAGCAATATCAACTACTTTTTCAGAGCAGAAGATCATCAACTAGCTCCTAGTGCATTTACAACAGGTATTTTAGGGGTCTTTTACAGACTGGATCGCCCATTCAGTTCATTTGAAGCTGGATTAAACATCGTGTACAAAAACCTGGAGGAAGATGGCTTTAGCCTTCCCGGAGTCATGCAAGACTTCAGTGATGATCAGCAGGTAGGACTTACGGCTGTTGAACTCGACATCAAAGTGGGACCGCGTTTTGACTGGTTTTATCCGAGAATCGGCTTCATTATGGGCTACAGATTTGATTCCGGAGGATTTCAACCTGAAAAACCTGAAATAGACCCCATTAAAAAATTTTACTTGCATCTGCCTTTTGGAGCAGCAGCGATATTACCCACCAATTGGGGTTCCGTAGGATTCGGAGCTTATTACCAGATAGGAGTTTCTAAAGTATTGGATATCGATCAGGATAGTATCATCCTGCTAGGTGATTCTCCGACAGGCGGCAGGTGGCGAGCAGTCAACCTTGAAATCATCGTCACATACGGGCTAGATAGATAAGCTGATTAGATACGTCAACTGGTATGGTCACTAACAATAACCCATTTTCCATTAACCTTTCTCCAAACCAGTGTAAAAAATCCACCAATATCGCCTGCATCTCTTGCGAGGTCCCATTTCCCAATCATCAAAGCATGGTCATCATTTAATGCATTCAGCTGAAGAATATAAAAGGTAAGTTTCCCCATAGATTTACGATCGGGATATCTAACCTTGTAATCAGACAAAATATTATCCCAACCATATTTGGGTCCATCGCTCCCCATAAACACTAGGGAATCTGATTTCCAATAACCTTCCATAAAGGCATCCACATCACCTTGATTCCAGGCTTGTTCCTGACGGTCCATAACGATCAAAATCGCCTCGCGGTCAGAACTGGACGGTTGTTGTCCATAAGATATAACTGTACAAAGTATGTAAACAAGAAGAAAGAAAATATGCTTCATCGTTTTGGCTTTCTTGTAAAAATAACAAATTATGGAAACCCAAAACACAATTTGCCGAATGATAATCTGGATAAAAAAAGAGGAAGTTTTTTAAGATAACTTCCTCTTTGTTCCTTATGATTAGTAAATATAACTCGACGACTTCCTGGAGAAGTCATCAAGGATCATTTCTGAATGATCATTTAGGCCTCTACAGCAGGATCAATAGTTACAACTTTTCTGGACTTCTTGCTAATCACACGATCCTTGAATACGACTACTCCTTCAGCCTTGGCATACAAGGTGTGGTCTTTCCCTATACCGACATTCTTACCTGCACGAAAGCGAGTGCCTCTTTGTCTTACAATAATGTTACCAGGTACAACATACTCTCCACCAAATTTTTTCACTCCTAATCGATTACTTTCTGAGTCTCTTCCATTTCTTGAACTACCTCCACCTTTCTTATGTGCCATGAGTAAATATATTTAAAAAGTGATTTCTATGATATAAGATTAAGCTTTAATGCTCTCAATTTCAATTTTTGATAAATACTGACGATGACCTTTTTTTACTCTGTATCCCTTTCGTCTTTTCTTTTTAAATACGATGACTTTATCACCCTTCAAATGGTCTAGTACTTTAGCTTTTACAGATGCCCCCTTGATAAAAGGCTTTCCAACGGTAACTTTACCAGAAGTATCATCTACCAGAAGCACCTCGTCAAAGTCAATCTCAGAACCTTCTTCCTGGGGAAGCCTGTTTACAAAAATCTGCTGTCCTTCTTCTACTTTAAACTGAAATCCCTGTATGTTAATTATTGCGTACATTAGCCTCTTTCTTTAATAGCTTGCAAATTTAGATAATTATCATTTTTAGACCAAGCATCGCTTGATTATTTTTAGTGTTAATTTGATATAATTCTAGATTAATATGCTTAGACTTCACTATCGTACGTTTTTATCAAAAGCTTTCCTCCTCTTATTTATGTCATCCTGTATCAATATCACTGAATATTGTAAGTTTGGCCGAAATGGAAAAGGTACTATGCGCCTCGAGGTAAAATTGTCCTACCTGAAAATGTTTGGAGACGAAAAAAATCAACTCCAATCGCTGGATTCCTTTGATACTATGCGTAGAGATCTCGATCGATTACCTAATATATCTGATGTAGAAATCAGTTTCGACCAGGAATCATATACCTATATTTTTCAATTTGAATTTGATAATATCGAATCCCTGAATAGAGCCCTTTCAATACTATATCTGGAAGATAAATCAGAGGTTTTCTCTTTTTTTGTTTGGAACCAGGAAGAAATCACCCGCCAATATCCTGATGACTTCACGGATCACTTCTCTGATAAATGGAAACTTTATGCTACAGAACCACTTGAAAGGAACTATCAGCAAAGCATTCAAATTGACCACCACTACGAGTTCCGAAATTCCATAGCCCTGATATATTCACCTGTGCAGGCAAGGATACTCGGAGATAAAAACAAAACTGCCCACGTTTATCTTCCTTTTGACCATTTGATAGGTAGTCCGGAAAACCGTTTTACCTTTGTTTTGAAATAAGTAAAGCAAGCGTGGAATACATCCAGCTAAAATTCATCCCATCAATCTGTGTATTGATGGTGTCAAACATCATGATAATGAAATAGGCTGTCAGAAAGCTCGTAGCATAAATGCCCAACCAGATGTCTTTGTTTCTCGTAAAATGCCAAAAACCGTATCCCAACACAAATAAAAGTGCAGACACCCCCAAAACTCCGGAAGTGTTCCATATAAACAGTAACTGATTGTGTGAATTGACAGTAAAGTCTAAATCGTCTCTGTCATATATAGCCTGCATTTCTTGCTGAAAATCTCCTACCCCCACACCAAAAACAGGGTGCTCTCGGATCATCTGCAGACTATTTTGATAAGCTACGACTCTTCTTAATACCGTAAAGTGGTCGTAATCATGCATCCTAAATGAGCCATCTTCGTATATCTTCAGCTCCCATATTAGTTGCTGATAACGCTTGGATACAGCTGGAACGGTCTTGTAAATCGTATAGGGAAAAATAATACCGACAGCAACCAGGATCAGTATGAGGGTGAGCATAGCACCTGACCGTCCCATTCTTTTCGTCAGTATACCCCTCCATCTAGTCCGGTAAAATCCTGTGATCCATACTATCAACCCTACAAGCAGGGCTAGCTGACCTCCCCTTCCTCCCAGTAATGCTGAGCATGTGATCAAAACCATCAAGGCCAGGAGCCAATCCGTACGAAACCCACGCTTCATATTCATCCATAAGGTAGCAAGTATTGAAACAGTGATCAAATTACTGAATTGTAGACGATCTATAAAGGGAGAGTATAAACCAAACTGCACCCTGTTGATCGTTTCAGGAAAAGGGTTTAGTGCAGGAATCCATGTAATCAACTGCCGAACAGCGGATTCAGGAATCATAAACAAAATCAGTGTAATGATACAAGCGACCAGTACTCCACCTATATAATATACTGTAAACCGGTCAAAATAAAGCACAATCTGACGTCTGTTGATCCAGATGATCAAAGGAATAATCAAATAACTATTTTGTACATATGTAAAATCTATACCTTTGGACAGATCATCTGTATATGATAAACTTATAGCATAAGAAAAGAACAGTAAAGAGGGTAATAACGTAGAAAAACTGTGGTGAAATGACCTGTAATTCGAACCAATAAAAGGTTTGATAAAAGATAATATGAAAAGTGAAACCACAGCAATGGAGGCTAATGCTTTTGAAAAAGGAAACGAAATCACTAAAACAGCCAGCAAAAACCTGATCAAGCTATAGAGATACTGTTCTTTAAGTAAATACTTAGTTTTCACCTGATAATAGATTACATGTTGAGGTTCAAGCTGAAGATTTTATGATAATTATGCTAAAATTATTACACAAATCAGATAAATCTTTTAAGTTTGAATAGTATTTATTATGTTAAAAGTGTGAAATTATGAGCAAATCTTACTTTTTGGAAAGATAAATTTTGCAACTTCATTTTATAGAAATGGCTAAATTTAATTATTTACGGATAATACTGTTCCTTATTCCAGGTCTACTAACGGGCCTTTACGCCCAGGAAAATAATGAATTATCAATTCATACCGTAAAGAAAAAAGAAACCCTGTACGCAATTTCCCAGAAATACGGAATGAGCGTAGCAGAGTTGAAGCAGCTGAATAACCTGAATAGCAATACTATATATATTGGGCAGGAATTGGTGGTGTCAGATGCTCTCCCCACAGACACAAGATCTGTAAGATACACCAGTAGAGGAGATAATGATTTTACCTCCAGTATTATTCTGGATGATTCCTGGTACAGCTATGACGATCGAGATCCTCAGTTGAGAAACGAAAGAGATATGATGGCTGGTGAGACATTCTACTATGATGACAGCAATGAACAGGGTACAAGAGGCCGGCTTACGACAACTGATATGGATGGACGTAGTAGAAATACTACCAGAGTCGAAAAAAAACGATGGTACCAGGTAAAACGAGGTGATGATTTGTTTTCTATTTCTGATACCTATGAAGTAGATATTGACCAACTTAGAGAATGGAACAATATAGGGGGAGATGTAAAACCCGGCGATGTAATCATTGTGAACAAGAGTTATGAGGAAGTGCCGCTATTGTCGCTGGATGAGTCCACAGGTCGCAGTCCAGGTAGCAATGAGATACCTGACATGATGACCACCGACGCGCGAACGCTGATCGAAGCAAGAAATCGTGCAATCAGCAGACTGCAGGTATCAGGATCTTCCTCCCGCTCAACAGCCCGTGTATCACCCAGTGAACGAGAACTGGGAACCAATATCAGCGACGCATTCACTGATGAACCCCAGTCTCAGTACAATATACCTGTCGTCCGTAATACTGGCAGAATGGTTATCTATCCCGACCCAGCTTCCAGAAAGATCCAGGAAAGGGGTCCTTATATAAAATTTGAGATTCCCAGATATACCAGATACCGCTTCTATGGAGCACATAAAATACTGCCCCCGGGTAGCAAGATCAAACTAGATATCCCCAACAACCAGGGCTACCTAGAAGTAACCCTCGTAGACATGTTGCCCGAAAATAGCCCCGCTATGATCGGATTGTCTCCTGGGTGCCTACAGGTTTTGGGCACAGATGGGGCAGGTAAGCAGGTAACCATTATTTACGACTGATCAGGCATAAGAATAAATACTTTTCCAGATGTCAATCAGGCTGTTTGAAGAGTCGAAGGAAGAGAAAGCTCTAAAAAAATACAGGAAAGATACTAATAACAGGGTCCTCCTTTATCTTCATACTGTATCGGTTCTCGTTATCTATGAATTGCTACTTATCCTCTCTTACAATCCACGTGTTGTCATGTATAATGGCGTGGACATCTGGTTTCAGGCTGCTCATATCCTGATTCCAGGAGGGACATTCATCGTTTCACTGATGATTATTCTGTACCGTGGCTTCTATTTATTTCTTGATCTCAAGGGTATTAAAGACAAAAAAGAGGTCAAAGAGATGAAAAAAGAGAAGAAACCTATCAAGATTAACTGGAGCCTAGCCATGTTGATGGTTTTTGAGGGATTTTTATGGGGTTCACTAATCTATATTTTCCTTCCTCCCACCAGTCCAGCTATCATCAAATTTTTATTTGGAGATTTCACACTTCCCACCCCCATAGATGCTAATGATACGCTGTGGAATTATCACACCAATGTCTTACAGGATATAGCATTAGCTTTTGGCTCAGGCTTTTATGATGAAATGATTTTCCGTGAAAAACTTTCAGCAGTTCTATTACCTGTTTTTAAAAAACGCGCCAAGACTACCAGCACTTCTATTGATATACCTGTGATTAAGCGAAAAATCACGCTACTAACAGTAAAAGATAATCAAAAAGTCAATTATGGTGTGATGATTACTGGGGCATTTATCTTTTCAATATCTCACTATCTGCTACCCTATAGTGATGCGTTCAACATATATGGAATCGTGTATAGGTTTTTATTCGGGATCATTCTATATATTATATATAAAAGATTCCGGTTCCCAGTAGCCATGTGGACCCATATTTTTTATGACTTGTGGTATTTTGTTCTCACTTAATAGCCTTCTTTTCACTAACTTTGAATAATTGAGTTACTCATTTCAGGCTCTTACAACTGAAATCTAGTCGGAATGTATTATAATAACATCATCGAAACCATCGGAAACACTCCGCTAATACGGTTAAATACAGTTGCCCATCACATTAAAGCAACAGTACTGGTCAAGGTAGAATACTTCAATCCTGGACATAGTATCAAAGACCGTATCGCCATCAAAATGCTGGAAGATGCAGAAGCAAAGGGATTGATTAAGCCAGGCGGAACGATCGTGGAAGGAACTTCAGGTAACACAGGAATGGGTCTGGCTCTAGCCGCGATCGTAAAAGGATACAGGTGTATCTTTACGGTATCTGACAAGCAATCACAGTCAAAAATTGATCTGTTGCGTGCCCTGGGAGCCGAAGTCATCGTTTGTCCTACAAATGTAGAACCAAAGGACCCCAGATCCTATTATTCGGTTGCACGGAGGCTCTCTCAAGAGATTCCTAATGCCATCTATCTCAATCAATATGATAATCTTAGCAATACACAGGCACACATAGAGACCACAGGCCCGGAAATATGGGAGCAGACTGAAGGAAAGATCACTCACTTTGCAGCGGGCATGGGGACCACAGGTACAATATGCGGAGTATCGAAGTACCTCAAAAGCCAAAATGCTCAGATCAAAACCATCGGTATTGATACCTATGGGTCTATTTTCAAGAAGCTGCATGAAACTGGCGAAATTGATCCTAATGAAATATATCCCTACCTAACAGAAGGGATTGGTGAGGATATTCTACCTCAAAACTGTGACATGTCTGTTATAGACCACATCATCAAGGTATCCGATAAAGATGCAGCACTCATGACGAGAAAGCTTGCCCGAAGCGAAGGCCTATTGATCGGTTGGTCCTGTGGTGCTGCAGCACACGGTGCCCTGGAATATGCACGTCATCTTTCCAAAAATGACCTGCTTGTGATCGTATTACCAGATCATGGAACACGCTATCTAGGCAAAGTATACAATGATGAATGGATGCGCCTCCATAATTTTCTGGATCAGGGAGCTATGGTCTCGGCTCAACAGATTATTGAGTCCAAACCAGCCGCACCGCTCGTTACTATGGATGTAAACCAAACGCTTTCCGAAGCCATTTCTATTATGAGAGAGCAGTATATATCACAGATACCTGTCAAACATCACAATGAAATAGTAGGGAGCGTACACGAAAGCAGGGTACTCGATATGATTCTCGATAATCCTGATGCCAAAGATTTTACCATCGATTCAGCAATGAGCGACCAACTACCTTATGTTTTGCCTTCCACCAGAATAGACGTGATATCCAAACTTATCAATAAGGAAAATCCAGCAGTCCTTGTTCAAGGAGATAATGGAAATATAGACATTATTACCCAGTATGATCTGATTAATATCCTTTCCCAAAAAGAGTAAATACTTGAAAAATAATCTTTTTTTGATATTATTTTTTATTATAATAATAACCAATTTGTCAATATCGCGTTTTATTGTTATTATTATCAATGTTATTTACAGACTCATTGCTATTTAATAGCATGCTGTCTATCGTTTGGATGGATGAGTCTCATCCTTGCGGGATTTAGGATGTTCAGTTTATTGCTTTCAAAATACTGGTAAGATGAAATATCTACTACTTACATTGTATATGATTTTTCAGATCGCCTGGGGGCAGACAACCGAGAAAGACCTCCTGATGCGTGGTGTGCAAAAACTCAGAGGTGCATCTTTTGAGCAAGCTGAAACAGATTTTACCAACGTATTACAATTAAATGCCAAAAACGATGAAGCCTACCTTTATCGAGGAGTGGTACGTATGGAACTCGAACAATATGCATTGGCTTATGACGATTTCACCCATTTCTTAAAGCTTAATCCTGAAGCTACAGAAGGCTATTTTCAAAGAGCTGTGTCGTGTTATCATCAGGGTGATTACTATCACGCTATAAGCGATGCAAATCAGGCTATCCTCCAAGATAATAAGGAAAGCCGCTTTTATCAGATCCGAGCACGGGCAAAGATTGCACTGGAGGACTATGAGGGTGGTGTGGAAGATATTACCCAGGCATTCTTATTATCACCCGAAAAGCATAGTTATCTCTATGACCGAGTAGAAGCATGGATGGGCATAAAACACTACGATAGGGCAATTACTGATATGGATTATATTATAGCCCACGACCCCAGAGATTCAAGAGCCTATAATGTAAGAGCCTCCATCAAATTTCAAATGGGGGACAAATCCGGTGCATGTACAGACTGGAGCTATGCTGGTATGTTAGGAGATATCAGTGCATTCAAGTTAATACGGGAATTTTGTGGAGAAATGTCAAATTAATGCAACCGGAAACTTGCTCCCACAAATGTACTTATTCCCGGCATGGGAAAACCTCTGTCAAACTGATATGCTGAGTCTGTAAGATTCTGACCTTTCACAAACATAGTCAACCAAGGAGTAATCGTAGCAGAAAGCATTGCGTTGAGCAATATGACACTTTCCTTTTCTACAGGATCTAACCCAATCGTCAATTCATCAATGCTTCTGATGCTTGCGTTAAGCTGGAAAGGTTCAAGCTTGTAGCTAATCTGAAAATTCATCTGACCCCGGGGCGCGTACAACACCTCTCTGGATACATCCAGAAGATGATAATTAATGCTGAGTTCAAGATCTTTTGCAGGTCTTGCAGAAGCTATTACCTCGATTCCTTGATGTGTAAAAGAACCTGAATTAATATACCTGGGAGGGGGAGATCCTAGTAAAACCTGTTGTATAAGATTGTCGCCCTGCATAATATATCCGGTAAGTTCTACCCGGAGCATCCCTTTGAAGAAACCCTGACTAATGCCCAGTTCGTAATTCCAAAGTTCTTCAGGATTTAGATCTTCATTGGATGGGGGAAATAAATACAGCTCTGCTATAGAAGGACTCCTAAATGCATTATTAATGGCTCCCTTGATTACAGTTTGTGCTCCTGGCATCCAACTAAAACCCGCTCCAGGCGTAAGTGCCTGGCCATACAGGGAATGATGTGTCCATCTTAAACCTGCCTGAATATTGAGCTTTTTTCCCAAACTATGTTGTATAACGCCATATGCACTCCACTCTTGTGTCGACAAGGATTCGTCAAATCCTTTGTTGGCGGGTGGTGAAAGATTTTCATTCTGTGCTTTACCGCCTACATCCTGATAATCAACTCCAAAGGTTAGTTTACTGTGTTTCAGAATATTAATATTCTGATAGAATGTGAGGCCACGTGTAAAATCTGTCGATTGAAATCCAGTGGAAAACTCGTGATCACCAAAATTGTAGTATAACTTCAAAGCACCGTCCCAGTCCTGGAAGTTATTCTCAAGTGAGACAGCAGCTCTACCACGAAGATAATCCCGTTGATCATTCGTGATGGGGTCAGAAAGTGGGCCGGGATGATTATATCTGGCATCTGCCAGATTACCCTCTACGGTGAGTAATATATCCTTGTAAACAGGCGCTTGTAACTTTAGATATCCTGTGGTGTTAGAAAAATCATCTTTACCGACTTCTCTCACCCCAGCTGATTGTTCTCTGTTAAATGCTGCATATACTGATGTTTGCCCTTTTCTCCAGCCTCCATGTGTACTGATTTTCAAGGTTTCAAATGATCCATATTCTACCAGTCCCCCCAGGTGAACTCCCTCAGTTTCCCTTTTCCGGGTGATTATATTGATCGCACCTCCCAGTGCATTAGAACCATATAATAGTGAGGCTGCTCCCCTGATCACCTCTACTCTCTCTATATCCGAGGCAGTGTAGGCATCTGAAATGGGGTGTCCGAAGATCCCCATAAACTGAGGCTGACCATCTATTAATATCAGGACTCTTGTATTGGGTGTACCACTAATGCCCCGGATCGATAGATTTCCCCCACTACCAGGACCTACTCCAAAACCTACAGGATTGCGGGCATTCAAAAATAACCCAGGAACCTGTTCCGTCAAGACAGGCAAAACATTGATCTCATGATAAGATTCAATCGTTTCACGTGAAATAACACTCAGACTTGTAGGAACTCTACTTTTCGGAGTTGCTGTTCTCGTACCTGTGAGTACTACAGGGTCCCCTTCGTAGACCTGTACACTATCTTCACCTACCGATTGAGATTTCCCCATGTTAATCATTGCGATCATCAGACAGGACAACAAAATATTTCTTGATACCATAAATTTTATATGAAAGATTATCGGGAAACAAAATGTATAATAGCTGATAGAGACGAGAATATATCATTCCTAAGCACAAGTCTGAGCAGAAACAGGAAAAATTAATTACTGGGTGGTGTAATCATGATATGCGCTCTATGGGTGCCTGGGTCCATGATCCAGGGCTCACCTGGCACACTAGGCTTCAATGGGAGTCCAGTAGATTCTGCAGTAGCAAATGGAATATACACAACGTATCTTAGGGAGGCTCCCGCTAGAGAGTCCTGTTTGGGGAAATATTCAGCAGAATTGCCAGATAATACGTACAAGGTGCTGGGATGATCCGGCATTTTCAATGTACCGGCTTTGGCTTCATCTTCTCTGATCTCGAATATCTCTCCAGCATTTTTTCCAGCTGCTTTCAATTCCCTTCCCCTCTGCATAAAAGGCTCGAGATCCTTGTGATAGCAAGCTACACTGATGCCATCACGTGTGGGATCATCTGCAAGGCAAACCATGTAGTTATCACCCTCCCTAAGTGTCATTAACTCTTCTCCCTGATCATATCCCAAGACTTTTGCTCCGGCTCGCAAATCTTCAGGGGCAGCTTTAACTGCAATATTAATTTGTGTTTCTTGATCAGATATATCTTGAGTGTAACCATTGGTGTAAATCAAAATCCAGCATACAATAAACGTGAGTATTAGTGATTTCATATCTGCAAGGCTTAATATGGAAGCAAAAAATAGATATTAATTAATGTCCAATCCATTCATATAGTCGAATTTAATAAGAAATATTCATTTTCTTATTCCATATCCGGAATAAATGATAACTCACCTGATGTATTAACCGTCCTGTAGAAGCAGGATCTACGGGCTTCATGATGCCGGTTGCGCGTATGACAAGCCCCTTTGCCTTCGGGCCTCACCTGATATAGCAATGTATCCTGGTCACAGTCTATCAAAATTTTTTCTATAGACAAGAGATCTCCCGAAGTTTTTCCCTTAGTCCATAATTCATTCCTCGATGTACTCCAGAATGTAGCATAGCCAGACTGCAACGTCTCATGAACAGCCAAATCATTTGCATAACCCAGCATCAGAACTTCTAAGGACAAAATATCCTGGACAATAACCGGGATCAGCCCTCCACGTTTCTCAAATTGAATAGATAACGACAGTACTTCTTCGAGTTTGGACATCATTTATGCTGATTTTTTCTTAGGAACAGGATCATACCCTGAGGTACCCCAGGGATGACATTTAAGTATTCTCCTTATACCCAAATAGATACCCTTCAGCACTCCCCATTCCCTGATTGCTTCTATTGTATATACCGAACAAGTGGGTATATGGCGGCAGGAAGATGGGAAATAGGGTGATATCGCTACCTGGTAAAGTTTTACTGGCAAGATAAATAATTCCCGAATAACACGATTAATCATAAGCTTCAAAAAATACTATATTATACGCATTTGTGTCCCCTGTGTTAAATAAGGATTAATTCTATGCTATGTGAACCTGGGATTTTGGGGAAAACCTCATTTCAACTGTCATTTCTGATTAATCCTGTTTGTATAGCATACCTCACAACCTCAGTAGCAGAATTTAAGCCTAGTTTTTTTAAGATATTTTTTCGGTGTGTATAAACAGTATGCTTACTAAGCGACAGTTGGTTGGCTATTTCGGCCGTGCTATGTCCAAGAGACATCAACCCTACAATTTCTGTTTCCCGGGTGGTGAGTGAGGTGGGTAGGCAATCTTTTTCAGATTCATCTTTCACTTTACCTAGGACGATGTCAAGAGCCTGGTTACAGTAAAATCTCCGCTTTTCTGCTACAGCAATGATAGCATCCAGGATTTCACTTTTTTTACAATCCTTAAAAAGAAATCCCGCCACCCCTACAGATAAGATCCCACGGATACTGTCTTCATTTCTGTCAGAGGTAATGACTAATACAGGTATAATTTTCGCAATACTGCGCAGTTCATCCAGGTCAAATCCCTTGAGAGCAGTATAGTCCATGATCAATATCTCAGAACGAAGCTGAGAAACCAATTGCTGTAATTGAGTAGCATCGTCTGTCTCTCCAATGATCTCCATGCGATCATCTGACCTAATCAATGCTCGTAGGCCTTCCAAAATTAAATAGTGAGTATCAGCTACCAGTATTCGGATCATGAACAACTTTCCTTTCGATGTTCATCAATAATAAAGCTTATTTAGAATTAATCCAAATTAAGATCACAAAATTACCGTCTCAATCGGTATTTGTAAAACCTAAGAAATATGCTGGAAGCTGATAAATCTGATGAAAAAAGCCTGAAATAAGAAAACCTGCTTCAACACAATGCTGAAGCAGGCTTATATTCAAAGAAAAGATTTTAGTAATGGCTTATTTCACCACGAATTTTCCCCTCATCATTGCATAATGTCCGGGAAAAGAGCAGAGAAACTCGTATTCTCCAGCTGGGGGAGCTTGAAACTCTATAACATCAGTTTCGCCACCTCCCAACATTTGGGTATACGCAATAATATTTCCTTCATCAGAAGGCGGTATATAGTCTGTACCAACAGCCTGTATTGCCTTCATCGCAAAATCTTCCAGTACCACATTTTGCTTAAGCAGTACCCAGTTATGTCCCATAGCTTCTTTGGCAAGCTCTCCTGAGTGAGACATGGTAAGACGTACTGTAGCACCGGTAGGTACCTCGATCAAATCCTTATTGTACTGCATCTGATCATTACCAGAAATAGATACTTCTACTACCTCACCACTAGCTGGCGCAGCTTCTGGTTCTGCCTCTGTTGACTCAGTGCTGGTAGATTTCTGCTCGGAAATGGTTGATTCAGATTCTGTAGATGTAGCACCTCCTCCACAAGCAGAAAGTAGCAGGAAACCTACTAACAACAAAGGAAATGCATTTAAATACGTTTTATAGTTCATGATTTTAATGATTTTATGTATGTTACCAACATTCTTGACAATTCTGCTCAAATTAAAATTACTTTCCTATGAATAACAAACTATCAGCCTTTTTGTGAGAAGTTGATCCCAGAATTTATGTCATGCTATTAACAGAATAATTCATAATTAATTTTTTTAATTTTATATCTGATTAATAAACCAATCAAGGATTATCATGTACCAAAATATCATTATTATCACATTTATAGCAGTATTCACTTCATCCTGCCTGGATGATAATGATGCGCCAGACAAAAATCTCCGAGAAATTCTGGCTGAAAGAACAGAGCTTTCTATCTTTGAAGAAGGTATTAGCCGCCTCGACATATATGAAAACCTAGATGCAGTCGTTGTTACCTTGTTTGCACCAAGCGATCAGGCTTTCCAGGCTTATTTCAACCAAAATGGGTATAACGATATCAATGGTATCCCGATGGATACCCTGGAGGGACTGATTAATTATCACATCATTGCAGGTGCAGGAAGAACCAACGATACACAATCCAATTATTATGCTTCTTCCAATACCAACAGCCCCTCAAACCTCAATGTACGGTTGCTTGTAGAAAATACTGGCAATTCATTTGTCCTTAACAATACAGCTAATAGCATCATTGAAGATATTGAAGGTATTAATGGAGTCATACATATTATTGACGAAGTGCTAACTCCTCCTACGGTCAGGGATTTTCTCAACCAGAATGAAAACCTTACAGTGATCAGAGATGCATTGGAAAGTCTTAATATACTTGACTCCATTGACAATGGATATATACATACATTATTTACGCCCGTAGATGATGCTTTTAAGTTTTATACCAATGAGAGACAGATCGGCAGTATCAATGATCTTCCCGATAGTGCCTATCAAAGACTGGTCAAGAGCCACGTTTTACGTGGAAACAGGGATCTGGAATCGTTGTTGCAAGAAGTCAGGGTTCCCACTATTGACGATAGTACTTTTCTGAATGTAAGAGAGGCGGTTGTTAATCCTGGATTGGGAAGCACCCTGTTTATCGTAATAAACGATAGCTCTGTGGTCCGTTTTGGCAATATCCAAGCAACAGATGGAATCATTCATTTTGTTACAGATGTGATTCCTGTGCGCTTTTAATATTTATTCTTAATTACACTTGGGATTATCTCATTATTATATCGCAGTTAGATATCAATGAAAGGACAATTCAGTAAAAAGAGACGTTCTTCTGCCCGGGTAAACACGGTATAGGCCCACCTGATATAAGAGCGGTAATCATTTCCATAGTCAGGTTCAAATCCGATGATCACATTTTCCCACTGTCCTCCCTGTGCTTTGTGTCCAGTAATAGCATAACCATACTTTACCTGAAGTGCGTTGATATATGGGTCGCTCCGCATAAGTTGTGATACCTGCTTTTTAGGCATACCTGCATATTCTGCATTACGGTAATGTGTGATGTTTCGCAAGGTAGCCGCATCCACCTGAGGTTGCTTATTTTCCAGTAAATCCAATACGATCTTACATTCTACCAGCATGGTACCTCCGCGATAGGTCTGAAACTCTATTTCTACATCAATCCATTTCAGACCGTATCTTTCCTCAAAACTATGTTCGTGTACATATCTGATTGTTCCCATCTCTCCATTAGCAATAAAGGGCAGCAACTTTTCATCTCCCCATGCATAATTATTTTTGACGACCATCACCAAATCAGAGGGTATCAGCAACTGTTGTGGATTGCCCCATAACTCTTTTCTTATCGCCTGGTTTACTCGGAAAGCCTGATAATTGGAATACGTGATAAATACCATCCTATCGGGATCACCTTCCTGAAAATATCCCAGATACGTCTCCAGCGCCTCATAGGGAGTATCCAGTACCTGTACATCTCTACCAGGCATCAAGGCAGGAATTTCTCCTGTATCATCTAAAAAAACATCCCGGATCAATATCGCATTCTCCAGAATACCGGAATCTATATGCTGCCTTTTTACCTCTGTAAGATGAGCGTGGTATACATTGAGATGCAGTTCCTGTTGAAGTAAAAGGGGATCTAATGCCGGAGAATCAGCATAGCCCACGGGTGGAAGCTGTACAGGATCTCCAACCATAATCAGTTTTCGTTGTTCATCTGTCCCAAAGACAAAACGCATCAAATCACTCAGTAAATTTCTTGTCGTAAAGTCATCTGACTGAGCACCGATCATAGATGCCTCATCTATAATGTAGCAGGTCTGGGTAGTTTCCTGGTTGTTGCGCAGGCTAAACAAAGCCTGCCCATTCATGTCCTCGCGGACATTATAGATATGGTGATGTATCGTAAATGCCTGTCTTTTGGTACGTCTGCTGATAACTTTGGCAGCCCGCCCTGTAGGCGCCAGCAGGATTACCTTGTAACCAGATTTCCGCAGCAGCGTGGTAAGTATACGGATCAGAAATGTCTTCCCCGTACCTGCTGATCCTGTAAGCAGAAAGATGCTCCGCTCAATATCCGTTTTGTAAAAATCCCAGAAACTGGATAGCACATCCCACTGATCCTGTGACAAATGTATCTCATCCTTTTCCAATATTTCAGCCAGTAGTTTTTCTCTTAGTAAGTCTTTCACAATGTTCTACTGTGTTAAATTTGATCTATGATATAGGTTTTGGGAATACGGCTGTTGACTGCCATGACGATATCTGCTTTGTTGTGATGCTCCGCTTCCAACTGACCTAGCAGAGACTGCTCGACTACGCTGACCGTACCGATATTCCAGACATGGGTATGCTGATGAATATACCAGATAATACCTTCCTGAAAATCTGTATGATAAGCTCCATTAATATGCATAATTTTGTTCCCCTGATTCAGATAATTCAGGATGGTATCTGCCATGGTAGCATCTTTGATAGCCTGAGCAGCTATAAAATTAGATAACTTGAAAGTACTACTATGTTCTGGTAGCATTTTTATCATGTTGGCATAAGATGGAAGAGATTCATCAATCTGTATAGGAAGTGGGGCTACATAGGATTTTTCTACTTCACTGAGATTACTGAAACTATCAAGTCCGTCCTGATAAACCCTGCGTGCCAGATAACGGGGAATATTAGATGCGACGAGCTTTATACCTTTACTTCGTGCAAATTCCAGTAAAGGCCCATAATCTCTTTCAAAATGAGACTTCAAACCAGTTTGTTCGCGAAGCGTTCTGAGAGAAATATCATCTTTGGCGTAAGAATCGAGAAATTCCTGATGATGTCTTTCGAAAATTTCCAGGCAAAAACATAATTTGTGTTTGTCCCAGATACGATGCCAGTCAAGCAACATTTCCATTTGCATCCAATGTGCCATAGCATTGTTGTGCAACTCCCCAAAACATAGTACTTCACAAGTGTGAAGCTTGCTCCACAAATCTCCATAGGAGATCTCTTCTCCCGAAGCACTGAACAGCGCATAAGCGCGTTTGTCTGACTCTACAATCATATCTGGTTAGAACAAATTATATGCTATTTATCTCAGATCTACAGCTTTGTTGATCAGTACACCATCTTGTATCCTGTAACTTCTGTCTGTATTTCCAGCCAGGAACTGGTCATGTGTGGCAATCAGAAAGCTTACCCGCTTTTCGTGAGCCAGATTCCTGATCAGACTAAAAAGCTCCTGGCTATTGGCAGAATCAAGATTTCCGGTGGGTTCGTCGGCAAAAATCAAAACTGGCTCATTGATCAGGGCTCGCGCTATTGCTACCCGTTGTTGTTCACCTCCTGAAAGTTGAGAAGGTTTGTGGTCCAGGCGGTTTTGCAGACCCAGGCTTTTAAGCAGTTCGGAAGCTGCTTGGCGAAGCGATGAGAACGGTTCTCCTGCTATTAGGCCAGGCATACACACATTCTCCAGCGCGGTAAATTCGGGTAGTAAGTGGTGAAACTGAAATACAAAACCGAGAAACTGGTTTCTGAAATAAGCCTGCTGCGTAGCAGATAAATCCAGGATATCGATATCCTTAAATCGCAAAGATCCCTGATCTGCATGATCCAGTGTACCCATGATCTGAAGCAAGGTACTCTTTCCTGCACCTGAACTACCCGTGAGAGAGACTACTTCTCCCGGTTTCAGATTGAGGGACACTCCGCGCAATACTTCCAACTGTCCGTAAGATTTATGTATATTGTCTACCTCCAGTAATAAATCATCCTGTTGAATATCTTTTTTCTTTAATTGCTGGAGCTCTTGAATATTCATAAATATTGTATTCGACCTTACGTGTAAATATAATACACTTCAGTGTAAATAAATCATCTTAATTTTACGGTCAAAATCTATCCCTCATGAAAAAAATATCGATTATTTTACTTTTTATTTCTATAACCGTCTTTACATCCTGTGATACCCTCAATGAAGTCGCACAACAAGTATACGGTGCAACTACTGTACCCACTACCACAGAGATGGCTGGAGGCCTCAAAGAGGCACTTAATAATGGAGTTAAATTTGCTGTAAGTACCCTGGGACAGGAAGGCGGATATTACAATGATCCCCTTGTCAAAATCCCCTTTCCAGAAGAGGCAGCCTTCGCTGCAAATACACTCAGGGACATTGGCCTGGGACAATTGGTTGACGAATTTGAAAAATTGCTGAATCGCGGTGCTGAGGAAGGCGCCCAGCAAGCCCTAACAATCTTTGCAAGTGCTATCAGAACGATGACCTTCGAAGATGTAAAAAACATTCTATTGGGGGATCAACATGCAGCCACAGACTATTTTCGAAGCAAAGCTTCAGAACAGCTTTATCTGACTTTTTCTCCAAAAATTGAAGCCTCACTCGATAAAGTAAATGCGACAAAACTTTGGTCGGATATTACAACCAAGTACAACTCGATCCCTCTTACCCGGAAGAAGATTGAAACCGATCTGGTGAGATACGCTACAGAAAAAGCCATGGAAGGATTATTTGTAAAAATTACTGAAGAAGAAAAAAAAATCAGGGGAAATGTATCTGCCAGAACATCGGATCTTTTGCGCAGGGTCTTTGGATATGCTGAACAGGAAAAGGTAAATCAAGGATAATGAGGATCTTCGCTGTAAACTTTTTTATATTAATTTCATCTTTAGTTAAATGAATTCATTTTTTATCGGGATATGAAGGTTATTCAGAATTTTTTCCAGGCACTTGAAGCTATGAGAGCCAACTTGTTTCGTGCAAGTGTGACGATATTTATTATCGCATTGGGCATCACAGCACTGGTAGGAGTACTGACATCCATAGATGGTATCAAAGAAGGTATGCGATCAAGTTTTTCACGCCTGGGGGCCAACACCCTCCGAATCCAAAACTGGTCTTCTGATATTGAAAGCGGTAATAGAAGAGGACAGAAAAGACAATACTATCCACGTATTACCTATAGGGAATATCAGGAATTTAAAGAAGATTTCATCGACCTGGCTATTGTAAGTGTCGAAGGTAGAGGCGGAGGTGGGTTGAAGGTTAAATATCAAAATGAAGAAACCAACCAGGATGTAGATCTTATCGGTATAGACGAAAATTACCCACAGACAGCCCGCTACAATATCCTGGAGGGGCGGTTTGTTGTTGAAGATGATGTTAAATGGGGACGCAATGTCATAGTACTGGGCTATGATGTTGCAGAAAAACTGTTTCCTTTTAAATCCGCCATCGGAAAGATCGTATCTGTCAATCAGAATATGTATAAAGTTATCGGGGTCTATGAGAAGATCGGTACATCCTCTTTGGGAAGTCAGGATAAAATTGTCACCATCCCTATTACGACGCTCAGAAGCCATAATCCTGCTTTAAGTTCTCTGAACATCAGTATCTTTGTGGATGATCCTACCCGGATCGAATATCTTTCTGAAGAAGCTACTGGTGCATTCCGGCTGGTTCGTAACCTCGACATCAGAGAGGAAAACAACTTTTCCGTGACCAAAAGTGATGCATTTGTAGAACAAATCATGGAAAATCTCAAAGTCCTGACACTCTCTGCCCAGATTGTGGCTTTCATAACACTACTAGGGGCTTCAGTTGCGCTACTCAATGTAATGTTGGTATCTGTTACAGAAAGAACCAATGAGGTTGGGCTTCGAAAAGCACTTGGTGCTACAGAACGCAATATCAGACAACAATTTTTGATTGAAGCAATACTTATATGCCAATTGGGAGGAATTCTGGGAATCATTTTTGGACTCCTGATAGGAAACCTTGTAAGCACATTTCTGCTTAAAGGAAGCTTTGTAGTACCATGGTTATGGTTATTGATTGGATTAATTGCCTGCTTCTTTGTAGGAATTACTTCGGGATTCTATCCTGCCTGGAAAGCATCCCGGGTAGATCCTATTGAATCTTTACGACATGAATAATCAACATACTTCTTTGCGCAGATAATGTACCAAAGCCGTTGAAGTTCTCGGACACAAATTAGCTTGTTCTTTGTCTAAATTCCTTACAGAAAGAGGTAACTGTCTGTAAATCACATCTTTTATTAGATAACCTGGTAGGCATGATCGTCTTCAATTATCCCTACTTGACTCATAATTTCAGAATAAACCTATTAAAAGATGAGTTCCCCCTAACCGGCAAATCGTAGTTAGCTATTGGTATCCCTTAATGATAAACGATTACCATACAGATTATACCCTTTTACAAACCTGATTGATATATAATGATTTCGATATGTTTCCATTTAAACTGCTAAATTTTATTGTTCAAAAATAATAACTGACTTCACAGCTTTTTACCAGTATGGAATACATTCTATATGATAGATCAATTATTTGACCATATAATCGTATTTCACCTATATCTCACACTACATGAAAAACAATTCCAAGCATACTCTTATTGTGACGTATAATATAAATTAAACAAACTTTAACCACAAATAATATCTATTTAATCCACATCAACGATATTTGTGAAATTTTCTTTTTAAACATGTTTACTTTTTCAAAGCACTGCAATAGCTTATCTGTTATCCTACTTTCGTTAATCTTTTATTCCTGCCAAAAGGAATCTTCGCTGGAGTCGCCGCTCTTTCATCTACTTCCTTCAGCACAAACAGGAATTGTTTTCTCCAATACCCTTTACGAGGATCATCAGTTAAATATTATCAATTTCGAATACTTTTACAATGGAGCGGGAGTAGCCATTGGAGATATCAACAACGATGATCTGCAGGATATCTTTTTTACTGGTAATATGGTTCCGAGCAAGCTCTATCTCAATAGGGGAAATCTAACATTTGAAGATATTACGGCTTCCTCAGGTATCAATACCGACGGCCAATGGGCAACCGGAGTATCTATGATTGATATCAATCAGGATGGATTCCTCGATATCTATGTCTGTTTTGCTGGCCCATACGCTTCTGATCAGCGCAGAAATAAGTTTTATATCAACCAACAGGATGGCACATTTCTCGAAAAAGCAGCTGAAATGGGGCTTAATGATGATGGGCATAGTACACAGGCTGCATTTTTTGATTATGATCGGGATGGAGATATCGATGTCTTTATACTCACTAATACTACGGATAAGATAGGCCCAAACGTAATCCGCCCTAAAAAGGTTAATGGAGAATCTCCAAACAATGACAGATTATACCGCAATGATGGAGGTCATTTTACAAATGTATCACGGGAATCCGGAATAACAATTGAAGGTTATGGTCTGGGTATTGCCATCCGGGATATCAATAAAGATCAATGGCCTGATATCTACATATCAAATGACTATTTGTCCAATGATCTACTATATATCAATAACCAGGATGGCACCTTTACAGACCAGGCTAGTAACTATTTCCAGCATACTAGTTATTCAGCTATGGGAAATGACGTGGTTGATATCAACAATGATGGCCTACAGGATATCATTTCCCTGGATATGCTTCCGCCTGACAACAAAAGGCGTAAACTGATGATCAATTCGATCAACTACGATCGCCACCGATCGGAAATGATTACGGGATATTCTCCTCAGTATATGCGCAATAGCCTTCAGATCAACCGGGGCGAAACGCCAGAAGGTCATCCCGTATTCAGCGAAATCGGACAACTGGCAGGTATTCATAGCACAGACTGGAGCTGGAGTGTTCTGGGAATAGACCTGGATAATGATAGCGACAAAGACCTTATCATTACCAATGGTTATCCTAGAGATATAACTAACCTCGATTTTGTAGCCTACAAAATGTCAGAACTGACTCGTGCCAGTTATAATCCTGACATGAATCAGGCCTTTGTCAATGCAATCAACAATATCGAAGGCGCATATCTGCCCAACTACCTGTATGAAAATCAGAGCAATCTCTCCTTTACAGATCGATCTCAAAGCTGGGGATTCACAGATCCATCTTACTCACATGGAGCTGCAACAGGTGATCTGGATAACGATGGAGACCTCGACCTGGTTATTAACAATACCCAGGATCCCGTATTTATCTATGAAAACAAAACCAATTCTCTCAAAAAAAATAATTATCTGCGTGTAGACCTAAAGGGATCTCAAAATAATCGAATGGGACTGGGAAGTAAATTGTATGTATACCACGACTCTGTCGTGCAGTTTACTGAGTATTCCCCTTATCGTGGATTTCAGTCATCTGTAGAACCTTACATCCATTTTGGACTGGGTAGCACAACTCAGATAGATTCCCTCATAATCATCTGGCCTGATGGCAAGTCCCACAAATACGTGGATATAACTGCCAATCAGGTATTAAAGCTGAATTACAGCCAGGAAGCTTCTTCTATGGTTCCACCCCATAAAAGCTTTTCAATATTACCACTCTTGCAAGCTTCACACGTAAGACAACAAATCAGCTATCGGCATCAGGAGCAACATTACGCTGATTTCAAAATACAACCCCTCATTCCACATAAGTTTTCCCAGTCTGGCCCTGGTATGGCCATCGGAGATATCAATGGAGATCAGCTTGAAGATTTCTTCATCGGAGGTGCGTTCAACCAGCCTGGTGAAATCTTTCTGCAACAGACAGATGGCACTTTTATCTCCCGCAAATTATCTGAATCCTCTGCTTATGAGGAAGACATGGGAAGCATGCTTTTTGATGCAGATATGGATGACGATCTGGACCTATATGTCGTAAGTGGGGGGAGTGAGTTTCAGGAAGGATCGCCTTACTATACAGACCGCTTATACCTTAATGACGGCAATGGCAACTTCAGGTTGGATACCACATCGATCGATTCGATATCTACTAGTGGTTCTTGTATTTTGGGAAATGACTTTGATGCAGATGGTGATTGGGATTTGTTTATCGGAGGAAAGATAACCCCCAACCGCTACCCCTCTCCCGGCAAAAGTATGATTCTGGAAAACAATCAGGGAAAATTTAAAGATGTAACAAGTGAGATCTGCCCCCAACTGGAAAGCTTGGGTATGGTAAACGCTGCTTTATGGACAGATATCAATAATGACGGGTTCACTGATTTGATGGTAGCTGGTGAATGGATGCCCATTACGATCTTCCTGTACGAAAATGGCAAATTCATCCCTCAAACACAGACTGCCTCGTGCACATTTGCCCATACTGGAAAAATCCATTCACTAGACCAGACTGTAGGCTGGTGGAATAGCATGGCAGGAGCAGATTTTGACAGAGATGGAGACACGGATTACATATTAGGAAATCTGGGACTTAATACTCCCCTCAAGACGTCTTTTGAAACCCCAGTAAGTCTGTATGTCAATGATTTCAATATCGATGGAAGGCAGGACCCCGTATTGACCTTTTATCTTCAGGATCAGGAATATCCCTTTCATCCCAAAGATGACATGGTACAGCAAATGTATACCTTACGAAAGATCAAGCCCACCTATACAGATTATGCAACCGCAACCTGGAAAGATATCTTCCCTACGGAAATGCTGGAATATGCACAGGTTCACAGCGCACATATTTTTGAGAGTGTATATCTTGAAAATCTTGGGAATCTGCAGTTTGAGTTACATCCTTTGCCAATTGAGGCTCAATTTGCTCCCGTTTTTGGCCTACAATCGCTAGATATCAATCAGGATCAATTTGAAGATATATTGTTGTGTGGAAACTCCTATGCTACCGAAACCATGACAGGCAGGTATGACGCTTTAATGGGGCTGGTACTCTTGGGAAATGGTACAGGAACATTTCAATCCATGAACATTCAGGAAAGTGGATTCTATCTTCCCAAAGATGGTAAAAGCCTGGGAATCATACCTGTAGCGAAAAAACCTGTAGTGCTTGCGGCTACCAATAATGATAGCTTGTATGCCTTTTCTCTTACTCGACATGAAAAGTTGAAATGGTTACCGCTCAGTCAAAATATATCCACTGCTTACATCACTTACCAGGATGGTACGACAGAAAAAAGAGAAATTTACCTGGGCAATGGCTATTTGTCTCAAAACCCTCATGGTATATGGGTTCATGAAGAAGCCACAAAAGTTACAATTATCAATAGCCAGGGAAATGAACGTGATATAGATTTATAGTGGATCGCTCATTGTGTGATACCCTATTTCAATACTCATAGATCCTATACCCTATGAACCACAAAATACGAGCCTAAAGCTATCAGCTAGGAATCACTAACTACAAGCCAATCATCTTCCACTGGAGGGAAATTCAGGTATTATCGCAGGGAGTCTTCCAGGCATTCTGATAGCCATCGGATGACCTTTTTTCGTATATTTAATCTTCATGAGCAATATCCTTGTTATAGGTAGTTCCAATACTGATATGGTTGTCAGAACAAAGCGATTCCCACAGCCCGGTGAGACTATCCTCGGAGGAGAATTTCATATGTTCCCAGGAGGAAAAGGAGCCAATCAGGCAGTAGCTGCTACAAGGTTGGGAGGTGATGTAACCTTCATCTGCAAAGTAGGAGCGGATATGTTTGGAAATAACGCAATTGAAGGATTAAAAACAGAAAAAGTAGATACTCAGTTCGTCCTGGTGGATACAAATACACCGTCTAGCATTGCCATGATCACAGTCGATGGATCTGGTGAAAACCAGATCGTTGTGGCCTCTGGAGCCAATGCTATGCTTACACCAGCGGACCTAGAAATGGCTCATGCTGCCATGGATAGATGTGAAGTCATCCTGGTTCAACTGGAAATACCTATTGAAACAGTAGCCTACGCCATTCAAAAAGGCTATCAAATGGGCAAAAAGGTAATCCTCAATCCTGCTCCAGCTCAATCGCTTACTCATGAACTGTATTCTTCCCTATTTCTAATCACGCCCAATGAAACAGAAGCTGAAGTGCTCACTGGTATATCTGTCTCTGATATCGACTCAGCCACTAATGCAGCATCTGTTTTACTGAAAAGGGGAGTACCGCATGTGATCATTACCATGGGAGCAAGGGGAGCGTTGTATATGAGTAAAGAATCATTTGAATGCATATCCGTCCCCAAAATGGAAGTAGTAGATACGACTGCTGCCGGAGATGTCTTCAACGGGGCGCTCACGGTGGCATTATCAGAGAAAATACCGTGGATCAAAGCCATGGAATGGGCGTCAAGGGCTGCAACCTTATCTGTCACCCGGATGGGAGCACAAAGCTCTGCTCCGTATCGCAATGAACTCACTATTTAAATCCAACAAATGCCAGATAATAAAATCCGATCACATATCAAACCCGGCTTGGAAGTAGATATTGTCCTCAAACAGGATCAACGTACCGGGAAACTCACCCGTGGATTTGTCAAACGAATTCTAACAAAATCCGCGAATCACCCTCATGGGATCAAGGTAGAACTGGAAAGCGGAGAGATAGGCAGAGTCAAAAGAATTATTGAATAGGTATCTCAACGGCGGCAATTATCCATGCTGGAGCCGTAAAGAAATGTAGCCTTCCACTGACGATTTCCATTCCTGAAAAAATCTCTCCCTCTTCACAGCATCCTATAGTCCATTCAGAAATGGTAAACCCACCGAGTGGGATGTCAATAATTCTCCTTGGCAGGCCGAGGGTACACTTTTATTGAATAATCAACCTATAGGTAACCTAACGATGGGACAAGAAAGTAACTCCATAAAAGTATGGCTTCAATTAGGAGAACGTCAAGAGGAATTAATTAGCTGGAGATTCTGAAAAAGTAATACGTAACCTATTACCCAAGTACCCCTGCTTATTAATAAGCGAGGCTTGAATTTTTCGCTTTTTATGCTAGATTATTGATCTAAAAGTTCTCAATTTAATTCTTAGTCAAACTATCAATCACCTCTATGAAAGAATACAAGCTTGAATCGCTAATCTATTACACCAAAATTTCACTTGATAAAGAACACATCATCAAATCCTCTTCTAAAGACATACAGGAAAAGTTAGATCAATATGCCAAAGATGGCTGGAGATTAGTTTCAACAGATACTACTGACTTTGGCATGGCGGTATATTTCTACTTATATTTTGAAAGAGAACTGCCTGAAACCATGTAATCTTTATAATGGAAATATAAAACATTTGTACCCTAAAAACGTATAAATCAATGTTTCAACAATAATATTATGCGTAGTATCAGACAGATTGTCAAAGCATCCAAGGTAAATATGGGTGGCATTATACTAGATCAACCTAGATATCAGTCACTTTCTGCCGAAAATACACATGTAATGACCCTGGACAATGGGAAAGTAAAAGCAGGTATTGTGGCGGGGCATTATGAAGGAATACAAGGTACCATACAAACTTATTTTCCGATGATGATTATGCGGATTACTACTGAAGCTAATGCTCATTTCACCCTGAACATACCAGTTGAATTCAATCTGCTGGTCTACCAGTTAGATGGCCTTACCATCGCCAATCAAGATCAATACGTATATGATAAAACCCTGATCTGGTATGACAACGATGATGAAACCATTGAATTTCAAACCAAGCAAGGGGCTGAAATGATGTTACTCTCCGGACATCCCATTGGAGAACAGGTAAACCAATATGGGCCTTTTGTTATGAATACCCAAACAGAAATACTGGAAGCTATGCGGGATGCTCAGATGGGTAAGATGGGTGTGCTGATCGAAGAATTCTAATACATCACCCAAATGTAACCCTGTGCTAATCGCCTACCTGATTCAGCACAGGAATATTCTGCCTGCCAGAAATATATACCGGGTCTACATCTGACCCCTTTGTTGCATCCGTTCCAAAATCCTTCCTGGACGCGTCCTTCAAATACTTCCCTGCCCCATCTATCAAAAATATGTACGCTCCCATCCTTAATTTCACTGTTAGATTCCAACTTCCATACCTCATTCACCCCATCTCCATTAGGTGATAAGACATTACTCCCATTTATTTCACAAGTACAATCAAGTGCATTCACTCGGTAATACAATTCCTCGTCATAACAGGTATGCCTGATACTCGCTTCGTAAGTTCCAGTATCCTGAATAGTCATAACGCCCACTGGCTGATTGTCCAGCCAAACAACCCCTTCTGGTGTGTTCAGCCTGATTGTATCTCCCTTACAAAAGCTTGTATCTATCACCCGTGTGATATCTGAGGGCACTTTCTCGGATATCACGATTAGCGTATCCGTCATTTTACAACCATTCTCTTCCACTGATACCACAAAAAGTCCCTCATCCCCTACAGTAACCACTGATCCTGCTGGATTGAGATCCCCATTTACCTCAATTTCTTCATACGGCAACTCTATTTCCCAGCTTTCTTCTTCACACAGCGTAATCTCTTCCAAAGGTAGTTCAAAAAATGTATAATCTACATTCACTGTGTCTGTATATACACATTTATCATGTGCAATCTTTACAACATAACTTCCTGACCTGGATATTGCATAATTAGATGATATACGACCATCTGGCCATGTAAAGGAAGCCTGCTCATTCTCAAAAAGTACCTCCAATACCTCTCCTTGACACAAGGTAGTATCTATTCCCAGTGATATGGCATCTGAAACTGAACTGCATGCCTCGACTACCATCTCATCGATATAATAGTAGATCATGTCGCTTTTATCCGAATTACTGGCAACTGGTTGCTTCAGGGTATTTTTATCATCCTCAAAATTTCCGATGATCAGGTAGGATTCTCCTCCTTCAGCTATGTAGGTATCAGATATCTCTACCCATTTTTCAAAATCTCCTACAATCTCTCCTTCCGGATGCCTGATATGGGGCCTGATATTGTACAGTCGCTTATTGAGGAGTGAATCTTTGGAAAAATAGACTCCTATGCCATCTGATAGATGAGTCGAGAGGTCGGCTGGACTTACCTGAAGACTGATGAAATAGGGCTGGCCAGCTTGTAGTGGCTCCAGAAGTTTTACACTCAGATATTCCCTGTATATAGGGTTTTGCCCTGCAGGAATCCAAGCCCTAATCCCTACATATCCATTACCTCCATAGGGCTCCTGCGTTCCAAACAGGTTATCTGGTACACTGGCGCCGTCTCCAACAGGAGAACATCTATGGAAAAAGTCTGTCGTATTGTTATTGGGTGAATCCCAGGCCTCTGATAGATGTATTTGTCCAGGATAGGGTGGACATTGAATGAATTTCTCAAAACCATGATTGGGAACTAGATTCTGAGCTAATACAGGTGAGCTCATGAGGAAAAGTATAGATATGGATGAAACGTAAATATGTGTAAGTAAATATCGTCGCTTTATTTTCTTCTCAGCGTAAATTATCACGATCATTTCCATCTGCGTCTAGCTATTGATTGACTTTTTTAGAAAAAAAACGGATTTCAAATCGCTCCTGATTAGGACTTTGGAAAATAAAAGGATGCTCTTTTTTAAGTACCATATGATCACCATCTAATTCAAAGATCTTATATTTATTAAATATCATTCCGTTCGTATGCCGATGGATTAACGTATCTTCCTTGATTTCATACAAAAAGGGTTTGAACATACCCTCTTTGATCTCCTTCATATTTCCATCTATCTCATATTCATATTCTGCCCAATCTTCAGAAGACAGTATCATATTATCAAAGCCATTATAATAAGTATAAGCTGAATCTACCTTCCATATTCCTACGATAGCCTGTTCAGAAAAGCGGTCTTTACATCCTGATAAGAGTATAATTATGAAAACTGTTAGAAATATGTAAGGAGTAAGCTTCATGTCATCAAGATTTCATATTGAAATATCTCACCTTAAATCGACAGGATGTCTCAAAATTCTATTACTACAAAGTAACCTAAAAAATATCATCAAGATCTCCTGCAAGGAAGAAAGGGATATGGCACGTATTTTTAAACGTTGGCAAGTACCTAAAAAAGTAATCAAAATTAAAAAGGGGAAGTCATTAGTTGAGACTTCCCCTCATATACCCAGTAAAATGTATTAGTAGTTTGAATTCTGTTCCAGTACACCACCACTCAGGTCAATCTCACGCTGAGGAATGGCAAAATAGTAGTGCTTAGGACGCTGGAAGTTACGTGGTCGCTTAAACTGACCACGGTCAATCTGATAGTGCTCTACGATATCTATTATACCTGCCTTATCCCAACGCATCAGGTCCTGATGACGGTTATTTTCACCTGCAAGCTCTACACGGCGTTCATGAATCAGATCTTCCATGGTAGCACCGCTGATAGGCTCCAGACCTGCACGCTCACGAACAGCGTTGATTTCAGCATCTCCATTCTGTCCAGAACGGATTTTAGCCTCAGCAACCAGTAGGTATACGTCAGCAGAACGCATGATAGATACATTGTGTCCAGCATCCAAACCACCCGTAGGTCTCCAGGAAGCAAACTTACGAAAGTGGTATCCTGTCTGAGAAAGTCCCTCTTCATATACAGTAGAACTTCTATCTCCACCGAGATCTACGGTATCTCCGACCTTGAATACCGTGTAATCCAGACGTGGATCGCTCTCTTCAAATTCTTCGATCAGATCCTGAATAGGCTCATGGAAATCCCATCCTCCCCATGGTCTAGGAGTCGTGTAGATGCGGTATGCACAAGAGTTCCATCCATCCAGTGTCTGTACAGCGAAAAGCATTTCAGGATTGTTCTCCGTTTCGATCGCAAAATTCTCCTGAAAGTTATCTGCCAATGGATAAGGACCATTGATTACATTATTACCAGCGGCAATAGCCTGATCAAATTTTTCCCAGTATACATACAACTTAGTTAGAAATCCATAAGTAGTTCCGCTAGATGGTCTACCTACGTTCTCACCACTGTAAGAAGCTGGAAGCAATTCAACTGCTCTTTGCCAGTCAGCCTCGATCGCCTGACGCATTTCTTCAATGGAAGCCTTGGGTTTATTGAAGTTGTTTTCCTGTACATCAGCTTCAGTGATCAAAGGAACTTCACCATATATTACGTGAAGACGCCAGTTGGCAAAACCTCTCATGAAGTAAGCTTCTCCCAGTACGCGGTTTTTAAGTGCCTGATCCATTTCAATGCCAGGTACATTAGCTAGTACTGAATTAGCGCGGTTTACGATTTCGTACTTTCTATCATAGCTGAATCTCAACTGTGCATTGGCAGGGTCGAAGGTAAACTCTTCGATCGCCTGATCCTCACCGTGGTCACCCGCACGCCAGAAGTCATCAGAACAAATTTCGAAAGTTTGCTCAGAGTGACCATAAAAATCCTCATCGTCGAGCGGTTCATACAGTGCGTTAGCTGCAGCTACTGCATCATCTCCATTACGCCAGAAACCTGCAGAAGTAGACTGCGCATAAGGAGTAGATTCTAGAAAGTCTTCCTCACAGCTTACAGCTAATAATGAAGCTGCAATAGTTAAAAAAAGTATTTTTTTCATTATGTCTGAATTTTCAATGTTTTTTGAAAGTTATAAACACCTATATAACATGGATGAATTCCAGATAGATGTCTGAATGGTGTTAACAATTTGTTAAGTAATTAAAATCCTAATGTTGCTCCAAAGATCCAGGTTCTCGCTTGTGGATACTGTGCGTAATCCACACCGCGCTGGAGGTTTCCGTCAACATATCCCATTTCAGGATCAAATCCTGAATAATTCGTGATTGTGAATACATTCTGACCTGTGATATAGAATCTTACGCGAGACATTCCTACTGTTTCTGTTAAGGTAGAAGGTAACGTGTATCCCAAGGTCAGATTTTTCAGACGAAAGAAGTCTCCATCCTCAATAAACAGATCAGAAGTTCTGTGGTTCAAGTTGTTGCGGTTATTGGTCATGCGGGGAATAGTATTGCTGGTATTAGGACCATTCCATCTTCCCAGTACTTCGCTGTACATGTTAAAAGGATAGGTAGGATCCAACCCCTGCATTCTGTCTGCATTGTAGAGTTCCAGTCCAGCCTGTCCCAAGAAGAATAAGGTCAGATCCAGCCCTTTGTAACCAAACTGAGCGTTGATTCCGTATTCTGCATCAGGGAAAGGATCACCCAAAATCTCTCTGTCCTGATCATCAATGATTCCATCGTCATTCAGATCTACAAATCTTACGTCTCCAGGATTGATCTGTTCATTCGTACGACGAGGATCATTGGCAATATTGGGATCTGAATTTACCTCTTCTACGGTCTGATACAGACCATCTGTTCTCCATCCGAAGTAAGTACCAATCGGATTACCTTCCAAGGTACGTACGATTTCCTGGTTAGGACGTCCGTAACGACGTGAAGCCAGGAACACATTTTCTCCATTTAGGTTAGTTACTTCATTCGTAATGAAAGCAACGTTAGCGCTGATATTATAACGGAAATCACCAGTAACCCTCTGAAAACTTAACTCAATTTCAGCTCCCTGGTTGCGTATCTCACCTACATTCTGATCAGGCACATCTGCACGTCCCTGTGTACCTACCGTAGGAGGTGACAGCAGCATATCTTCAGTATCTTTGATAAAGTAGTTGAAGCTTGCCAACAATCGATTGTCCAGGAATCCGATGTCAAATCCAAAGTCAATCATCTCCGTAGTTTCCCAGGAAATGTTTTCATTAGGAAAACGGCTTTGAGAAGCCCCTACCACCTCAGCACCTCCAAATGAGTATCTTCTTCCGCTGGAAATCAGAGCCAGGTATTGCAGACCCGGTACACTCTGGTTGCCTAGCCGACCCCAACTACCCGTGATCTTCAGGTTGCTAATCAGGTCAGAATTTTCCAGAAAAGACTCACGAGAAACTCTCCATCCTGCCGAAAAAGCAGGAAAATTCCCCCATTTGTTGTCTTCAGCAAACTTCGAGGAACCATCTCTACGATAAGTAGCAGAAAGCAGATACTTATCATCGTAATCGTAATTTACACGTGCAAACCAAGATGCCAATGCATCTTCGCTTTTTCCCCCACCAGCACCCGAAATGGTGTTACCTGCATTGAGGAATCGCTGATCAGGATTTTCATTAGGAAAGTCCAAACGCTGAGCCGAGAAACCTTCACTGATAAATTCCTGTGCGGTATATCCCCCTACAAAGCTTACACCGTTTTTACCAAATAATCTATTATATGAAAGGAAATATTCAGCAAGCAGCGAATAGCCTTCATTATAGTTTCTGTTAAGAGAGTTTCTGGAACGTGCACGAATCTGCTTGTCCACTATAATATTGAAGCTTTCTCCGTCTGAAATAGTACCGTCCAAGGCAAAGTTTCCCTTTAATGATAATCCTTGAAGTGCATTGATACCTGTCATCTTGGCCAAATCAAAATCAGCATATACATTACCCAGTAATCTGTGGCGTGTATTTTGGCTATTTTCATCTTCTACAACTTCGAAGATAGGATTATTAATATCTCCAAACTCACCACTGATCTGTGATGAACCATAATCGCCGATTTCAAATCCAGCATCTATTAGGGAAGGTATGGGAGTCTCCATTCTTACAGGCAATCCTGGATGGAAACGAATCGCACTCCAGATGATACCACTCTGTGCAGAATTGGTATTGATTCCATTACCCAACTGGCGAGTCAGCTGTAAGCTTTCTCCGACTTTCAACCAATCGGTAACCTGGTGATCAGAGTTGATACGTACATAGGTACGTTCGAAAAAGGAGTTTTTGATCACCCCTTCTTCCTGAAAATAACCACCAGAAATGGCAAAAGTAGAACGCTCTCCTCCACCTCTCATAGAGAAATCATAGTTTTGTGTAACCCCTGTTTCTAATAATTCATCCTGCCAGTTGGTACGCTGAACACGGAAATCTGGATTCTGCCAGATAGGATTGATCTCAGTACCATCATTAGCGTAGCGTTCAATCTTCAAATTGGCAAGATCCTCTGCTTCTAATACATCAATGGTCTCCACAACATTGGATATACCTGCATAAGCATTTAATGAAAAAGAGATCTCTTTGTTGAACCCTCCACGCTTAGTGGTAACGATGATTACACCGTTTGCAGCACGAAGACCGTAGATCGCAGCAGCTGATGCGTCTTTCAGTACTTCAATAGACTCGATATCGTTGGGATTGATGTCATTCAATCCACCTGAAGGTACTCCATCAATAACTACCAATGGGTTTGCATTATTGACTGTACCTGTACCGCGAATACGGATTGAACCTCCATCACCCGGAGCACCACCATTTCTCACAACAGATACACCTGCTGCACGTCCTTGTAGCGCCTGAGATGCACCTATTACGGGTAGATTTTCAATGGCTTCTCCTTTCACAGATGAAATAGCTCCCGTGACATCACCAGCTTCCTGTGTACCATAGCCTACAATGACAATATCATCCAACTGGTTTACCCCTTCCTCCAGTTGAACATTGATTTCACTTTGTCCATTTACAGGAATTTCCTGCTTCAAGTAGCCGATGTATGAATACGCTAAAACAGATTGATCCGAAGGAACTTCAATAGAATAATCCCCCTCGGCATTGGCAAAAGTACCCGATGCAGTACCTTTGATCATAACTGTTGTGCCCGGCATAGGCTCACCCGCTGCATCCGTCACTTTACCAGTAACTGTGATATCTTGTGCAGCTAGCACACCTATTCCTGCCCAAACCCAACATAAAAGCATAAAAGCTTTTTTGCGTAAAAAACTGACATTCATAGTAAAAAAAATTTAGTTGTTGAATAAGAAGTAAACATTGTATATTTTATAGATTTGTAAGCTTCCCTACCAAAGGAATTAACTGAAAAAAGATTATCAAGTGCATTCATACACTTTTTCCTTCACCAATTTACATTTTATGTATAGCCATGTATGACAAAGACTGACTATTATTCTATGAAAAGTATTTCGAGTTACTCCTTTATTAAACAGTTGTTAATTGATGTATAATTCTGGCAATCTATTCGTGCAGTATTAGGTGATCATAAGTGGATAGTTAACTCTAGAAAAAGTTTATGTTAAGTAATTTAAAAGAAGTCTTATCATAGCCCATAGGAGCAGGTATGACTTATCAGAATTCTGTAATTTGTTATGAAATGATGAGGATTGTTAGGGAAGTATTAGGTTTTGAGGATCAAATGTTAAGTAAGCAGATATTTTTCCACAAAAGTTGTCCAATCTACTTAACCTTGGGATAAATAATCTACTGCCAGATTTACTGGGTGCCGATTGTAGTGTCTGTAGAAATGGGGTCCTTACTTTTCCAGGGCCAGTTTACACAACTGGAAATTTCGGGAAACAATACAAAATCTGCTTTACCTTTTAAGGTAAAGGTAGTAACTGGGTAATCATGGAGAATGGTACGTGCAAGATTAAGTGTTTTACCTGATACTGACACATCATCAACCAGGAGTATATGTGTACCAGGTAGAGGAGTTGGCGTAAGAGGGGCTATCAGTTGAGGAGTGGAATATCTGGGGTTATTACGATCATCCCGGTAGTTAATAGATAGCACCATCATGTCAAGGCCCAACTGATGGGCGATAAGACTTGCTGGAACTATACCACCTCGGGATATACCTACCACAAGATCAACTGGTGGCAGTTCTATATTCCGCAATCTTTCGCTTATTTCACTAAAACTTAAATCGACCATAGGGTTTTATACGTGAATGGACTTTTCAGTTTTACTACTGCTTTCTGAACTTAAGGGAGAGCAATAAAATATTGATCAACCCTAGAATTAATATACCGACAGCTGCTGTACTGATCATTACGGGAAATTGTGCCAAGGTATGTCCATAATCGAATCCAAATGGTATGACAAATAAAACGGCTGCGATGATTAACTTGGATAGGATCAAGGAAAGGGGAGCATTAACCCAGCGCATACCAACCCAATCTTTCAGATAAAAAGCTATTGAAACAAAAGTCATGAGTTCAAGTGTGAGCCTGAGTGTAAATGCAGGATCAGGTTTGCCATATAATAAGGCATTGACAAGCGGAGACACAGCAGCGATCATCAATGCGACGGGGAATCTAAAAAAGAGAACAGCTATAAATGGTGCAATGAAAATGGGCAATAGTTTGGCACCTATGGGAGTAGGTCCAGTTGAAGGTATCAGGTGAATGACAAAAGGGAGAAGCACAGATATAAGCAGTGTTAATAATGTTGCGCCAATTTGTACGGAGGGTTTTTGCGCAGGATTTTGGGTCAGGGTAAGAGTTTTGGTTTTCATTTTTAACAATATTTATTCTGTTTTATCACTTGACTTCTTATCTTCCTGTATACCGTATTTATTATTAGTAAGTTGTGAAAAATCTACAAAAATACGCTGCCTTGCCTCTACATCTGTGTACTTTTCAGAAAGTAACTTCTCCAGTTTCCGGTCTATCTCTTCTATTTTGAGTAATAGATCATCTTGATTGTCCTTGACCATTTCATCTACAAAAATGGCATTTACAATAGATAATCCAAACAGACCACCAGAAACAACCACCATGATAAAATACAATATAGTAAAAAAGTTAAAAACCGGGTTGTTTTCCTGCAAAATACTTTCGGGAATATCATACCATCCCTCTATGGTAAAAATCTTAAAAATACTGTAGAAGGAGATAATTGGATCTCCAAAATATTTAGCAGCTTCCGGAGAAACATCTTTAAATAATTTACAACTGATCAATGAAACGATAAACGTATAAATAAAAAAAGTGACCAAGACAAATACAGACGCTCTGAAAGCCCGTGCCACACCTGCAAATAGATTTTCGACGTTGGGGATAAATTTGATAAACTTGAAAAAGCGAATCACACGTACTACCCTAAGAACAAATACAAAGCTCAGGTCTTTCATGGCCGATTCGAATAGCAAAAGGATCGATGGAATACTGAGTATAACAATGATAAAATCAAATTTATTCCAGGTATCAGTAATATACAGTTTCCAACCGTGCATCTGTATTTTGAATACAGCTTCAAGTAAGAAATACAGAATGAATAGGGTATCAAGCAATCCCATCCAGAATTTCAAGATAGGGTACTGGTTGATCTCATCAAATGCCAGTAGAAAAATGATAACAGCATTAAACAAGATTACCCCTGCTACATACCTGTCGGTGGTAAAATAAGATCGTAAATGTTTCACATTCGTGTGCTTTTTGGGGCGCTTGCCGGTAGGATATCTTACTTATTTCAACTGTATATCATAAAAGTTACACGCCTCCACATTGTCTACATTTCCTTCTATAATCTGGATAAGCGTCTCATTATCGGGTATTCTATCAAACTCTAGTACAAAACTAGCCCGCTCACCAGGCTGTACAATAAAAAATGATTTTTCATTTTCATTTTCCCCCATAGCCCTTATTAGATCATATCGTTTCCCATGACTTGTTCTGATGTAAAATGAGGTACTGGAACCAGGCTTTGTATTGATATATCTTTCGGCATCCCCTTCTTCATTAAATACCTGAAAATAAACCTGTGTTACATCTTTTTTTAGCTCTATTTTATTGACGAGCAAAAATTCACAGCTTTTACCCCCAATTTTAAGATCATCATAGGTAATTCTGGGAGAAAATAAAAAATCCCAGGGGCGCTTTTTATCTTCTGTACCTGGTATGGGAATACCTTGTGCCTTCATAATTTTCTTGGTACGCTCAAAATTTTGAGAAGCCTCTTCTGAATTTGCATTGTAATCCATCGCCTGTTGAAAATCCATGTATGCAGATCGATAATCCCCCATTTCAAAATATGCAGCCCCGCGATTATTGTGAAGTTGCTCAAGTTTCTCATCATATTGCGTGTGGGTAATGACCAATATTCCGTGAAATACTTCCCTACCCTGACTGTTACCCTCGGATGATAGCCGCCGGTAAATTTCAATTGCACGGTTGTATTCAGGCAGCGCCTTTTCATACTGTCTTAACCAAAAATAGGCATCCCCCTTGTAGACATAGGCCTCTGTATAGTCTGAATCATAATAGGTAACCTGGTCCAGAAAGTCTATACTAGCCCTATACCTAGCCTGCTCGTACAAAGCCTTTCCTTCAAACCATAAATCACATATATCTGGATTGTCGTACTCAGACTGTGCGATCAGCCCAATATTCATACATGTTACCAGTAATAAGGTAATTATCTTCAGCATAATCATTTAATTGCCTAATTAAGATGTACAAAATTATCGTTTATTTCTTAAGTATAATGCCATAAAAATTAATGGCATGATCAGTGGTAGCATCTCCAGATCTCATGTGGAGAAATCTTAGATCATCGGGGATTCTTTCAAATTCTAGGACAAAGGTTGTTTTACCACCTGGACGTATTTCAGTATCTCCCCATTTACCCCTTATGATATTGGTTATGTGGTATACTTCATTCATTTCGCGATCTGTAATAAATAACGAACTCCTGGACAATGGAGGATCCAGGTAGAATCTAAGTGTGGTACGATCCCTGTTTACAACCTGAAGCTCAACCCGAGTCACGTACGGAGTAAGCTCTATCTTCCTGATACTCATATTTTCCGGTGCATCCTGAACATATATATTATCGCCTTCATAAACGACATTCATAGACTTGGAATCCCTATCACGCTGCCACCAGTAGCGGTCGTCGACTTCTTCATTTTTACGGTCAGGATCATTAGTCCCTTCTCCCCGGTCGGGATACCCGCTATCACTATAGTAATTATCATCCAGGTCTTCATCATACTTTCTGTCCAGTCTGCGTATCCTTCGTTGCGCAAGCGAATACTGGGGATTTAATGTCAGTGAATAGCGATAGTCTCTGGACGCCTGATTGTAATATCCCATATTTTCATATACCAATCCTCGCTTGTAATACAATTCAGGGACATCGTCGTGAATTCGGATAGCTTGATCAAAATCATCCAGCGATGCTTCAAACTGATCGAGTTGGTAATGTGCTTCCCCCCGGAACTGATACACATCCCGGTTGTAAGGATCAAGTTTTATCGCTATTTCAAAATCTTCTAAAGCAGCATCATACTGCTTCTTGTATAATTTCTTAGCTCCCTCAATGACATATTTCTGTGCTTTAAACTGATTAAATTTACTCTGACCTGCCAGTAAAGCAGGCAATAAAACCAGTACCATCCATATCGTCTTTGTCATGGTAATTAAGTTTGTTTTATCAATAAGCAGGAACTAATCCTCGCCTATTTAAATGGATTTAACAATATTAATTTGATCACTTACTTCTTCAACTCGATTATATAGAAAACTTACACGCTCATGTCTTTTTTATTCCTCCTCTATACGATCTCAAAAACTTTATTGTCTATGTAAATATACATGGATATTACGAAAGATCTATTATGAATGTACCTGTTATGCAAAAATATTAAGCATTAAGCCCATGATAGAGACTTTTGTCATCGTATGGATTTGAAGTAAAGTTTATGTTAGGTTTCTTATTAATTTTGTA
>CAYXVE010000047.1:0-42556 GCA_964468435.1 uncultured Bacteroidia bacterium
AACGATCATATGTTTGTCGGCTGTAGGGCGGAAGTTGCAAACTCCCGCCATCACCTTAGGGCCGCCCGCCATCACCCGCGCTCGTTTGCAACGGGTGTGGGCGATGGTCTTGCTCTGCCGTCTGGCCAACTCCTTAATACCCTTCTATCAGTTCTTCAGCGATGATTCCAGGATATAGGATACCATCAGGTGTTTCGAATTCGATACCGAGCAGGAAGGCTATCTGATCGGCAATGTCTTCCATATTTAGGGTAGGAACGGTCATTCCTTTTCTGAGTCCTGGGCCATGTGCAATAAATCCGGCATAGAGATTATGGCGGTCGGGGATCAGGCCATGAGATCCACCGGGAGTAGATTGTACTAGATCTGGATGAGTATAGCGAGTAGTACATACCACGCCATCTACAGGCTGTACAGCCATTACGACATTGGGATCTACTCCATAGAAGTCCAGTTCTTCGCGCTCTACAATGCGGTAGAGTTTGCGGATACTAGGAGGCTGATTTTCGATCAGTTCGCGAACCTGACGATAGGTTGTTGTATCGTTTTTGTCGCGTAATACCAGAAACTGGTCGATAAAGGCAGCTTTCCAGTCGCCCCGATCGGGATCGGCTGTAGCAAAACCCTCCTTGATCAGCAGGCTATTCCAGGCAAGCTGGGTATGACGGTCCTCGAAGCCATGGTCTCCTACGATGATAAACACCGTTTCGTCATAAATACCCGCTGCTTGGGTTGCCTCGATCAACTGACCCACGCAGACATCAGCCACAGCAATAGATTTATGGACTTTGGGACCTTCACGACCTTCTTCATGTTGAAAATGATCTGTTGAGCTGAGGTGAACCGTGATAAAAGTAGGTTGATATTTTTTGATGAGGTAAGCAGTGATATCAGCTGCCTGAAGGTCAGTGCGGTAGTAATCAAAATCGGATTTTCTATCTCCATCTCCCATTTTGCCAGTGACGTTATCTTCGATTTCCTGATGGAAACCTTCCGGAAAAGTATAATCGGGATAAGCAGCAGAGAGGAAGTTAAAATCTACAGGTGCATCAATAGATACAGGCCATCTGAGGGCCGCAACGGTTCCTCCAGCATTTTGTACGGCTTCCCAAAGGGTAGGCACCTGGATTTGTTCGGCTTTCATATACCGGATTCCCTGCCATCCTTCAAAGTTGAAGCCGCGGTTGTGAAATATACCATGACGCATGGGAAGTGCTCCAGTGATCATCGTTGTATGATCAGGTACTGTTACAGAAGGTACCACGGGACGTAGTCCCCTGGCCTTGACGCCTTCCTGAGCCAGCATTTTCAGGTTGGGCGTGGGCCAGCGGTCCTCTAGGTAAAAATCAGGACGGAATCCGTCTATAGAGACCAGGATTACATGTTTTGCCGGGCCATTCATCTGGGCCCAGACAGTATCCAGGGTACACAATACCCCTAAAACGAGAATGAGTAAGTTCTTCTTCATATGAGTTAGTTTTTAACAGTATGAAGCTACAGATTCCGTTTTAGGCTAAGGGTAAGGTTTTGTTTAGGGAATGTTAGCAAAAACCTGAAATATTATTCTGCAACAGTTTCGAGATTTAACCAGTAAGCATAATGGTCGATCTGCTTGTTTCCGGGTTGGGAAAAGATTCCCTATCAGTTGCCCATGATCATTTCCGGAGTTATTTCGGTAAGATTTTGGATAACTTGAATATCCAGGGGCATACTTTCTATTTGAGATAAAGCTTGGGTTTACAGAAAAAAACTAATCCCCACCTCCATCGATGGCGGAAGCGTCAAATCAGATACCTCATTCGTGCCATTTTCAGTGGGGAAAGCCTTGAATACGTTGCTCAGCAGATAGGAATAATAGACTGCCCATCGCTTGTAGCCCAGCCGGGCGTACAGACCATAGCGCCAATCTTCCAGATCCGGAACATCGGATCGCTTGAGTTTAGCAGTACGTCCGTTGAAGTTAAACTTCCGTTTGTATACTCCTTCAACCTTGTAGCCCAGAAATCCTCCTGCCTCAGCAAAGAGTTTGGGATCTCCATCTTCGTCTTTGGAAAAGTTGAGATAGAATCCTATAGGAAGCTCCAAATAAGTAAATCGATGCTTTTCCATGTCAAACACTGTATCGGTGGGAAATATTTTTTCATCTTCCTGCTGGTAATTCAGCTTATACCAGTTTACCCCGGGTGCTACACGCAAGCCTAGTACATTCTTCGCCAAATTAAACTTAAATCCAACGCCGATAAACAAAGATCCTGATAGACTGCCATTCACAGGTGCCTGATCATCCCCTTCTACATTGCTGAGAATAAACCCTCGGCTGAATACCAGTCGAACATTGTCCATACGGTCTACCGGAAGGTTCTCACCTTCCTGTGTTGCCTCCTGTGCATATACATGTACGATGCATCCCACTAGGAGCAGTATACATACTACTATATGCTTACCGTTCATCATTGATTTCATCATTAACATCACAAAGGTGCTATTTCATTACGATAGAAGCAATACAATTATAGGCAGAACTCAGAAGGCTCCGATGCGTTTTTTACCTAGGCTGTCGGATAGTTTGCAGCTTCCGCTAATACATTCTACGAACTTGCAGTTTCTTTGATATTCTGCACCGCCTGATCATACACGCGATTCATCCCTTCCCGGAGGGAAATTTTGGGCTTCCAACCTAGCTCATTAAATACGAAGTCCATGTTGGCGTGGCGGGCATGAACCCCTACGGGCTTATCCAACAATTTTTTGATCTTGGGTTCATACCCAGCAAACTCTGTAAAAAGTTCGATGATCTCCAGGAAAGTAGTGATCTTTCCCGATCCAATATTCACTGCTCGGCCATCGGTGATTTTGGTCATGGCAAACAGCATACAGTCTATGCAGTCATCAATATGGACAAAATCTCTGCCCTGCTTGCCCGTTCCCCATACTTCAAAGGGATCTTCCTTTCGTGCAGCCCTCGCTGCTATAGCTGGAATAGGATACGATAAGTCCTGATCTTCTCCATAACCTGAAAATGGACGCACGCAGGTTACAGATAGTCCGTAATGCTGGGCCGCGATACGGGCGAGGTATTCACCTGTAAGCTTGGACCAGCCATAGGTCATATCGGGTTGTCCAAGGTTCCCGCCGAAGTTGATATCCTTTTCGCTGAGAGCTACGTAGTTACCCGCTTGCTGTAGATTGACTGGATAAGCCGCACTGGAACTGGGGAACAGTACCCGCTCAGGTTTGTGGCGTACGGCCCAGTAGAAAAATTCTGCATCAATCGAGAGGTCCAGGGCGACCATCATGGGATCGCCGTCGATTTTGGCGCGCCCCCCCACAATAGCCGCAAAATGAAAAACATCTGTAAAAACTTTCACCGAAATGCCATAGGCATTTTGTAACCATGCAGCATCTTCCATCAGATTTCGGAAAAATATCCGTGCATCTCCCTTCCAGAAAATAAGCCTTTCGTCCTTTCCCCACCATTCTATATTGTCCTGCACTCGTTTGGGGATCAAAGATCCTGTAAGGTCTTCTATTCTCAGCCAGGTATGCGGAGGAATTCCCACAGAGAGATCATCCACGATGATCACAGTATCCCCTGTATGTCTGAGCAAGTATTTCGCCATATTTCTCCCCACAAATCCACAGCCTCCGGTAACCAAATGAAATTTCATTTATTATGTTTTAATGATATTGATCACTATTTTGATACATTATCTTTTTCTACGGTGAGTGTTTCTCCCAGGATCTGCACAACCTTGTACTGGTTTCTATAGGCCGAATTTCTGCCGATCATTTCTGCTAGCAAACCTGTACTAAACAACAATACACCCACGACTAGCGTAACCGCGCCAAAAAATAATGCAGGCATGCGGTGTGAAAGGCCTTCATTGAACATAAGCTTGATGATCAGCAGATAGATTAGATCAACCGTGCCCAGAAGTGCAAACAGTATTCCCCAAGGACCAAAGAAGTGCATAGGGCGCTTGAGATATTTCTGTATAAAGGTGATCGTTACCAGGTCTAGAAATCCATTGACAAATCGATTGAGTCCAAATTTGGTCTTGCCATATTTGCGAGCCCTGTGGGAGACAACTTTCTCCCCGATCTTGCTGAATCCTTCCCAGCGAGCTATCACAGGTATATAGCGATGCATCTCACCGAAAATCTCAATATTTTTGACAACATCACTCCTGTAGGATTTCAATCCACAATTAAAATCGTGCAGGTTGTGAATTCCTGATACCATACGCGTAATAAAATTGAAAAACTTAGAAGGAATGGTCTTGGAGATAGGGTCTTTACGCTCCTTCTTCCATCCGGATACCAAATCGTATTTTTCCTCTTTGATCATGCGATACAACTCCGGAATTTCATCTGGACTGTCCTGCATATCAGCATCCATGGTGATCACCACATCGCCTTTTGTGGCCTGAAAGCCTACGTGGAGCGCTGCGGATTTACCATAGTTTTTCTGGAATTTGATCCCTTTTACATGGGAATACTTAATATGTAGATCCTCGATGATCTCCCAGGACCGGTCAGTACTGCCATCGTCTACCAATATGACCTCATAGGAAAAGCCATCTTCCTGCATCACCTGGTTTATCCAATTGATCAGTTCAGGGAGCGATTCCTCTTCGTTAAATAGCGGTATTACTACCGAAATATCCATTTAGTTAAGCGTATTTATTCGGAATTAGAACAAATATAGTGCCTGTATTATTTAGGTACAATTTTCCTTCAAGGTAATAATAGTGAACTATCTCCGTAACTCAGAAAGCGGTAGTCATTTTTTAATGCTTCATGATAGATTTTTCGCCAGTCTGTTCCTGTAAAGGCTGCTACGAGCAGGATCAGGGTAGATCCAGGCTGGTGATAGTTGGTGATCAGCCCATCGCATACCCGGAACTTGTATCCGGGCATAATATACAGGGAAGTACTTCCCTGGAGGATCTCCAGTTGATGGGCTTCCATCCATGCCATGAGGTGCTGGAGGGCAGCATCCCGGTCGATATTCGTATCCGTAGCATACTGATAGGGTTCTTTTTGAGACAGGAAAGGCTTTTGCTGTCCGAAAGGCATCACATCGAGTGATGCCTTTACTCCCAACCAATACAGGCTTTCCAGCAGGCGCATCGAAGTTGTACCCACTGCAATAATGGGAGCTTTTCGGGCTGTTAGTTGTCTGAGAACTTCGAGCGAAATGGAAAGTTTTTCGCTGTGCATGTCGTGATTTTCTACCTGTTCGGTTTTGATCGGTGCAAAGGTGCCGATACCCACGTGTAGGTTAATAAAAACTTGAGATATGTTTTTAGTCGCCAGTTTTTCCATAAGTTTTTCTGTGAAATGGAGGCCAGCGGTGGGTGCTGCCACAGCACCTTCTTCTTTGGCATATACCGTTTGGTAGCGAATCTTGTCTTCCTCGACCGGATCTCGTTTGAGATAGGGGGGGAGGGGAGGAGTACCCATGCTATTGATGAGACTACCAAAACTCCTGTCGCCGGGTTCCCAGCTAAACTGTATGAGATCGGCTTCACGGTCCAGCCAGGTAGCATTTAGTTTGCAGGATATGCCCTCTATACTCCAGGAATGCGTTAGGGTTTCACTCACCTTCCATTTCTTTTTATTGCCAATCATACACTTCCAAACGCAGGCATCCGTAGTTTGTAACGCCTGGGCTGGAAGAGGAGGCCTGTGAGGTTCGATGAGCAATACTTCAATACGCGCCCCGGTCTCCCGCTGGAAAAACAATCTGGCGGGAATGACTTTGGTTTGATTGAAGACCAGCATGCTACCTTTTGGAAGGAGATCGGGCAGTTGGTAAAAGCGATGATGTGAAATTTCGCATTTGTTGTAGCACAACAATCGAGAATGATCCCGGGGGGAGACCGGATACTGTGCTATGCGCTCTATAGGCAGTTCATACAGGAAATCTGAGAGGATAAGGGGGTTATTTATTTCGCGGGACATCGTTAAAGCGATTATTTTTATAATTTAAAGTAAAATATTGTTAAATATATGAGAAAGGCATTGTTTCCAGGCTCTTTTGATCCGATTACCATAGGTCATGTAGAAATAGTAGAACGTTGTTGCGACCTTTTTGATCAGATTATTGTAGCGATTGGTATAAATAGTCATAAAAAATATTTTTTTTCCCTGGAAGACCGCTTGGATATGCTTCGAAGAAGCTTTGAACCCTATGAACGTGTTGTGACGGGTTCCTATGATGGTTTAACCGTAGATTACGCAGCACAGCAGGGTGCCAAGTATTTGCTTCGCGGATTGAGGTCCGATACAGATCTGAGTTATGAGCGTCCCATTGAGTTGATCAACAAACACCTATCACCCAATATAGAAACCGTATATATCTTCAGCCGTCCGATTCATGTACACATTTCGTCCACACTAGTTAGAGAAGTTATCAAATACCAGGGCAAGGTTGAAGGATTGGTTCCGGATGAGATTGTGGATTATATCAAAGATGTAAAATATGTCAAAACTTAGGCCAAGGATCTTCATTGTAGTACCTTGCCTGAATGAGCATACAGTCATTCCGGGTATAATACACAGCCTACAACAGTATGAGTATGAAATTGTAGTTGTGGATGATGGTTCTGAGCCTTCACTGGAATCTCTTGTAGACGCATTTCTGGTATACTATCTCAGGCATATTGTCAATCTGGGGCAGGGAGCTGCCTTACAGACTGGCGTGACATTTGCCCTAAATCAGGGAGCTGATATTGTGGTTCACTTTGATGGTGATGGACAGCATTCAGCAGATGAGATAGCTACCCTTATAGATCCTATTTTGGTTGGAAAAGCTGATGTAGTATTGGGTTCGAGATTCCTGAGACCAGAAGACAGCAAAGACGTACCCTGGGACAAACATCTGATATTAAGGGTGGCCAGGATTTTCAATGGTTTACTGACTGGGGTTTGGCTCACGGATGCACACAATGGCTTTCGTGCAATGAGCAGAGAAGCGGCCAGTAGCATACAAATAGCTGAAAACCGAATGGCTCATGCTACAGAGATCCTCAGGCTTATCAAGCGGGAAAAACTCAGGGTCAAGGAAGTGCCCACTCAGATACGTTATACTAGTTATTCACAAAAAAAAGGGCAATCCTCCTGGAATATCATCAATATTTTAATTGATTTGCTTATCAAAAGATGGATATGAAACTCATCCAGATACTTCTGATTCCCACGTTGGTATTGCTACTTTTTTTGTACTGGAAGTATATCAGAAGTCGTACACTTACCCGTTTGTTATTTCTGATGCTGATTGGTACAGGGATATATTTTGTGCTGTTTCCCGATACGACTACTTACATAGCTAATCGGGTAGGTGTAGGAAGGGGTACAGATTTAGTGATGTATGTGGGAATTGTTGCCTTTTCATTTGGATATATATTGTTGTATTCGAAGTTGAAGCAACAGGAACAAACTATTACTGCGATTGTGAGGGATATGGCTATTCAACAAGCCCGTAAGCAAGAACGGGAAAATTTAGATTAAGGGTAAAGTTCTCTGATGTACAAAGACCAATAAGGGTGATTATGTACAAGACGGTACGTTTGATTTTGGTCCAGAATGTTTAATAATCTTTCTCCGGATTGAGTCTTATCCCACACGATCATGAGTTGAAAAGTATCCTGGATGGTCAGGATGGAATTTTTAAGCGAATCCACTTCAATGTATATCGCTCCAGCAGCTTCAGGGATTCTTACTCCGTTGGTGGTGTAGATAAGAGGTCTATGACTGGATTGCATAATACTGTCAGTAATGTGGTATAATTCCTGGTATTCGTAATCTGGAAATAATGGCTTATCATTTTTGAGCGTGGGTACAGTAGTCCTGAGTAGTAAGTAGGTCAACGAGATAGTTAGCGAAGTATACACAATCATTCTACTGGTTAGTGTAAGATATTTTCTTGATTGATTTACTGATCCGCACAATATAGTAATTAGTATCACCCACTGTGAAGGAGCATAATACCGGGTCTCCATTACAAAAGTCCAGAAATTCAGCCAGTCGGTTTCGGGAGGAGTTGTCAGTGATGAGTAGACTAGTATGGCTATATTACTTCCTAATACAAAGGGGAAAAGAATACCTGCGAAGTTATATCTTTTAGTTGATGCATTCAGCATCCAGTTGTACCAAGAAGCAATACAAACCATTAGTACACACAAAGATCCTAAAGAGATGATTACAGATATCGCTATATCTGGTATTGAAAGTATTGACTTAATGGAATTAACTATGTTCAAATTGAAATACATAAAAGATTTTAGGGGAAAAGCGTCAAAGTGAAGAAGGTGAGAGGGATAAAAGGCAGCATTGACCTGCTTGGGGAAGTAAGGTACTCCTTCTATAAACCACCATCTAATCAGAGAACACAGGAGTATGAAAAAGGGTAGAAAGCTGAAAACGAGCGATTGAAATAAAATATATTTATTTTTCTTAATCCAGCTCCATGTGAATAAAGCTAGGGGAATAGCAAGAAGAAAAACTAAATACAAATACTTAAGGTATGCAGTTAGTCCCAGGAGTCCCCCACTAATAAAGAGTAGTAATAATGGGCTGAAATTCCTCATATCTTCACGAATGGATGACACCAATATATATATTGAAATGGAAAATACTCCTAGGGTAAGTAGATCTGTAGCGGGAAGTGGATGTAATAAGGTTATAGATACTGTACAATAGGCTGTGAAAAGGACCCATGTCTGGACCTTTATATGAAAAAAAGCTAATATAAGGAGACTGGAAATTACAAAGAGTAAATTCCCTGCAAGTTCGAGCAACAAAATTGCCAGGAGTGGATCGGAGAAGACCATGTTCATTCCGTAAAGGATGTAGGCATATCCTGGAGGGAAGGCTTTCAGGGGAATGAATTGGAGTTTCCATTGATTTTCAGGTTTGACTTGATAATAACCAGGCTCCCCTTTCACTTGTAGTACGTGAGTGGACTGTAACTGAAGTGCTGTGTCGGGATAAAAGGCCCGGTAATGATAGCGGTGATAGCCGAGACTAGCAATTGCAACAAGCAAACATGAAACAAAAATATATTTTTTGATCAATGGCATCACTTTATAAGTCGATAAATGATATATTCCTTATTACGATAAACCTCTGTTAGCGAAGTTGGTGGATCTGAAATCCTGAGGTGGACATAAAAAGAGGCTGGATAGCTTTGAATAGTTTCTGGATCACTCAAGGCAATGCAAGTCCGTCCAGTAAAGAGATACATCACTCTGGGTTTGGAAAATACGATATGTTCATTTACCGATGTGTATTTCTCAATGAATGCAAACATTTCACGAGAAGGCTTATTGCCGAATGTAAACTCAAAGTTATCGTTGACATTTCTACACAGGAAATACAAAAAGACTGATATTATAGCAGGTAGTAATAGATATTGTATTCCTTTATTTAGAAAGTATAGATGTTTTCCACTGCCCAGAGAGTACGCCAAATCTCTCAGTCCAACAGCAAAGAACAAAAATAGAAATGGAAAAACAGGAAACAGAAAACGCAAGCCATCTGTGAATGGCCAGATAATCAGCATCGAAATATAAAGTACACAAAATATCAGCTCTGGGATAAATGACCGACCACTCATGTATATACCGTAGCTGATTAACGGCAAGCTTATAGCATATATGATCCATCCTGCATTACCTGCATACAAGAAGATTATCCTTGAGTAGTATTGTATATGCCGCATAATGGTGTCAGGTTGGATAAATGAAAAATAATCTAGATACGCTCCCCCCACTGAAGGATAAAGTAAACGGCTTAAAAAAAAGGTGATGATCACGGGAATGAGCACAAAAATTGGGGGAGTGAGGGCCTCAGTGATTATAATTGAAGGTCTTTTCCGCCATATAATACAAAGGTGATATCCGATCAAAGTTGGAATGAGTATTAATCCTGCTGTGCGTATGAGACAAGCTGCACTCAGCACAATACCTATGCTAAGATATGTGGTAATAGGCCGTTTCAAGCGGTAATGATAGCTTAGCTGAAACATAAATCCCAGACATAAACATGTAAAGGGGATGTCTGCAATGATGTGGTGACTTCCTGATATGATAAAGGGGTTAAAGGCAAAAAGAAAAAGTATGAGTAATTTGAGCGAATAAGTGAGATCCAGAGGGCGCAGATACTTAAATAGGATAAAAATGGTAAGCAGAAAAAAAAAGATTCCCGGTAGTTTGAGTAGTCGAAAATTTAATCCTGAAAAATAATAGATGATACTTAATATTAAAGGATACCCCGGAGGATAAAAGTCAGGACCCAAAATAATGTCTGAGCTATTCATACTGTATCGATTAACCTCAAACAGAGCTTCGCTGGTTCCTTCTAGGATGGCTTTTGCCTGAGAGATATATAGGGAAAAATCTCCTCCTAAAGCATGGTAAGGATGCAGAATAAGCAGGCTTCCTAGACCTGAAACGAGTAATACAGCAATGCAAATATACAGGTATAAAGACTGCTTCAAGTTCTTATTGTATTTCAAAATGTCACTTATCATTCACAGCTATGCGAATTTTCAGTAAATGTATTAAATTTATCAGTGATTGTTGCTCATTACATGGTAGGTTCTATATATGAAGTATAAGATCAGGCAAAAATCAAATTCTTTCTATATCATTCCTTCATATATGATATGGGTAAGCCTTTGGGTAGTAGGTATGCAGATTGTTCACGCTTATTTTTTCTACACGCCACAATACGATAGGAATTTTCAAACCCATGTAGCTTATAACATAGCTCAGAACCATGGTATAAGCTTTCAATCGGTAGATGAAACTGACTTAAGCCGGGTTCATTACCGGCTAGCTGGCAATTTTCCACCTGGTTATAGCCTGTTGATATATGGAGTTAACACAGTGTTATCAGATTGGTTATTAAGTGTAAAGATAGTTCATTGTTTAGCTATTCTAGGACTCTGGCTGAGTTACTGGGGATGCATTAGGTTTTATGTCGACACATCTCGTGTAGGTTGGATATCTGGGCTATTTCTGGGTATATCCTTTGCACCATGGGGATATCTTGGTACCACTGACTTGATAGCGGTACAATTACTTTTTGGGGCGATGATTATGTAGGGAAAATATTTAGAAGCCTCAAAGTTTAGCAATTTATTCATCGCGCTGGTATTATTAGGATTGGCTGCATCACTGCGATATGCCTACTACGTTTACATTTTTTTTCCCTTTCTTCATTTACTCTTATTTTGGTGGAGGGATATGTCATTTTCCATCTCAAACCATATTATTAAGCGTGTTATCCTCAGTTTGGCAGGTGGAATGATAGTGTGCATCCCACTTTACGTTGTGCAGCAATTTCTAACACAGGGTTCATATTTCAACTTGTTGAATCAGGAAGAGTCCAGTCACTATTGGTTTCCAGAAAATTTATTCATGACAGATACCTTCATCGTTAAGTCATTTTGCTATATAGATTCAGGACGATTAGCAACATGGCTACATATATCACCAGGTGTGATAAGGTTTTTCATGTGGATCCTCTCATTCATGGTTGCAGTGCTCGTGATATTATACGCTACCAGACAGACTGGCCGATTGAAGATTCTTTATAAGCTTTCGCTCTTGATTAGTCTGCTTACATTAGGGTTACTAGTGGGTTTATCACTATTTAATAGCCCGGAAAACTGGTCTGGAGAATTGTGGACTTATGTCAAGGAAAGTCGTTATTACCTTCCAGTGATGTTGTTGTTTCACATGTGGTTTGCTAAGATTATAGTAGATGTCAAGTCAAATATTATTACTGGAATGATGGTCCGGGTAATAGGAATACTATTTCTGCTATATGCAACGCTGCACATGGGTTACAGATATTATGAATATTTTTCAGGTAAAAATATGCGTTTCGGTCCCAGGTCTGTTTATGCATCTGAATTGAGGTGGATGGAAAATTATTTTGAATCACAAGCGCAAAAAGGACATTCTGTTGTCTTTGTACATGGGGATCTTTCATATGCCCATGTCGATGATTATCATTTGCTGGCTACCTTACAGGGGTTTGGGATTATGTCTTTAGAATCTTTCATGATGCATTCTCAACAGCATTCTAGCGAGTTAATTATTCTGATTACGTTTTCGTCTTCTGAAAAAAAAGAATATCAAAGATTTAGAGATCAAAAATCCCTCCTGCCCTCTCTAAAGAATAATCTGGTCAGAGGATTTAGCAAGATGGAATTATACCAGGTAAAGCTGTCCTTACGATAACTTAACAATCCTTTTTTTTCGTTTATAGACAATCAGACATCCTAAAAAACATAATCCCATGACAGTAGTCATGGCTCCGGCGATGGAGCTATTGAGCCATGCTGCCAGGAAATATCCACCGATAGAAGATCCGATACCTATCAGCACGGCGTATATCAACATTTGCTGAAGTTTTTCTGTCAGCAGATACGCTGCAGCGGCTGGTACAACCAGAAAACCTACCACAAGGATCGCACCCACAGATTCAAATGAAAAGACGGTCGTAAGTGATACCATACTCATAAGTGAATAGTGCCAGAAGGCTGTAGAGATACCAAGTGCAGATGCATGTACCGGATCAAAACTCGTGATAGTCAACGCCCTGAATCCTATCCTGAGATATATCAGGATGATGAGTACCAGGCCTGATAATAACCACACAGTAGTAGGCCCCATATTGGTGCCATCAGCCATGAGCCATACTTCGAGTGGAACATAAGCAATCTCGCCATATAATACACAGTCCTGGTCTAGATCTACCTGGCCGGCAAAGAAGGATATCAGAATTACCCCAATGGCAAACATGAAGGTAAAGGAGAGACCGATCGCAGCATCGGACTGAAGACGTGCTTTCTGGTGAATCCATTCGATCATCAGGGTGGTAAGCAAACCAAAGACAGCCGCTCCGATGAGCATAGGCCAGGTGGCACGGCTTTGTGCAATAAAATAAGCAATGACTATACCTGGTAGCACTGCATGGGATATGGCATCGCCAATCATGGTCATTTTCCGTAACAACAGAAAACTCCCTAGCAACGCCCCTGCACATGCAACTAGAGATCCGGTGAGTATGATCCAGAAGGCATCCATTATTCTTCTCGTTTGTTTTGAGTGGGGTTAACAGAATAGGGAATCGGTGAGGCATGAGGGTCGCGGGCGGGAAATGCCAGCGATGCCTCGAGTGCTAGTTCGATTTCCGGTGTGATCACATGTTCAATCGCTTCGGCATTGTCATGAACATGATCTGCCGGCAGATTGAGATGGGTAGTGAGATACAATTCCCAGAGGCGGTGTATTCTCACAATGCGTTCACCCTCTTTGAGTCCCTCCGGGGTCAATTTCATTTCCTGCTTGTTTTGTTCAATATAACCCTTGCGGGCCAACATCCTGCCTCCTCGGTGAAGATCCGAATCCGGGATATATCTACGCTGGTGGATTTCATGGAAGTCCCGGTAGGTATGGTATTTTCCATCTTTTTCTCCCAATTGGTAAAGGCATTTCAGGATATTTTCTTTCAGCATCTTTCTCCTGTATACAATCTGTCTTATCCATCTGAGTGCAGTACCCTTGGCTGTACCAAAAAGGAGGGATAAGAAAGCGAAAAGCGACAGGATGACTACTACCCAGGGTCCAGTTGGCATTCTGGGGATTAAATATGAAATATAAGCGCCTGTAATACCCGAAACTGCAGCGAATACAACAGCAAGCAGCAATAGCCATTTTAATTGGTGTGTCCAGTATCTGGCTGCAACTGCTGGAGCTATGAGCAAGGCTGCCATGAGTACTACTCCTATCGCTTGTATGCCAATGGCTATCGCCAGTACTGTGAGAAAGTACAGCATGCCTTCTAGCCATTTGACGCGAATGCCGCTAGTCGCAGCAAAATCTCGATCAAAAGTGATGATTTTCAAAGGTTTGTACCATATCACGACTGTAGTTATTAAGATAAGGCTGGATATCCCAAATACGATAACGTCTTCCCTGACCAGTGCTGCCGCTTTTCCCAATAAAAATTTATCAAGTCCTGATTGTGCTGCACTACCGGATTTTTGTATAAAGGTCAGTAAAAGGATTCCCAGTCCGTAGAATACGGACAGTACGATAGCCAGTGCTGCATCGGGCTTTATGTGTGTATGGCGTGTAAGATAGTTGACAGAAAATAGTCCTAATAGCCCACTCAGGGTTGCGCCTGTCAGTAGAAATAAAGGCTCCTTGGTTTGAGTAAATATAAATGCCAGGCAGATCCCAGGGAGAATGGCATGAGAAACGGTATCCCCGATCAATGCTCTTTTTTGAAGGTACATAAATACCCCGACCACCGCAGCTCCCGAACACATAAAGACCATACCCATCAATACCCATCCAACATTGGGATCACTAAAAAATACTGCATCAAAAATATTACGCATATAAATAGGAAAAAATTAATTATTTTCTTGTACAGGCAAATTCTTTTTTTCTACTAGACTCATCACCTCACTCAAAATACTTAGTCTGCCACCATAGGCTTTTTCGATATTATCCTGATTGAATACCTCTGCTGTAGGGCCAGCAGCAATCATACGTGTATTGAGCATGATAAGCCAGTCAAAGTAGTGGGTGACGGTTTGTAGGTCATGGTGAACCACCAGAATGGTTTTTCCTGCATTTTTCATTTCCTGTAGCAGTTCTACAATAGCATTTTCTGTAGCAATGTCTACTCCGGCAAAGGGTTCGTCGAGTAGGTACAGGTCAGCTTGCTGTGCAAGTGCCCGGGCGATGAACACCCTTTGTTGCTGTCCACCCGATAGCTGGGATATCTGTCTGTGTACAAAGGGATCGAGTTTTACTTTTTTGATAGCCTCCATAGCGATTGCTTTATCCGCTTTTGAAGGTCTGGAAAATAGATTTCTGGGGCTATATCGCCCCATGAGTACGGTTTCAAATACATCGATGGGAAAATCCCAGTCTACACTTCCCCGTTGAGGTACGTAGGCAATTCTCGATCTCGATTCATCTAGAGATCTGCCAAAGAGTTTGACATATCCACTATTAGGTTCAATAAGTCCCATGATAGCTTTGAGCATGGTGGTCTTACCCGAACCATTTGGGCCTATCACTCCAACTAAATGATTGCCCGATAGCTCAATGTCCACATTCCAAAGAGCCGGTTTACTCTGATAGGAAACTGTAAGGTTGTGGAGTTCCAATACGGGTTGATGATTTTTGTATATATTATTTGACGACATATTCTAATTTTGGGTTATTATCGGATACAAATTTATTATATACAATTATTAAAATATTCAAATTTACACATTATAGTTCGAAATTTGCACATATCGTATCATTGATGATATTACCTTTGTAATAGGATGTGCAGCTAATTATTAAGGTACTAAGGAAGCAAGGCCCCCTCCCCGGGGGCCGCTTTTATTTTAGCCCTGTTACAATGGTTCTTACATTGGAGCTCACCATTCCAGTATAGGTGCCCTCTGGTGTCCCCGCCTCTCCCATAGCATCTGAATACAATGTGCCGCCAATACTTACCTCATGTCCCCTTTGCCGACAACCCGCCACAACAGCCTCCAGCGACTTGGAAGGTACAGAGGTTTCCACAAATACCGACCTGAGTTTCCTGTCCACGATCAGATCTACCATATTCTTTACGTCTTTGAGTCCAAATTCCGCTACAGTGGATATTCCTTGTAGACCTATTACTTCCACCTCATAAGCTTTTCCGAAATATTCAAAGGCATCATGCGCTGTGATCATAATCCTTTGTGAATCTGGGATTTGTTGAATCTCTGTCCCGACCCACGCATGTAACTTTGATAATGTATCGTTATACGTGCTGCTGTGATCACGGAATATCGATTCCTGCTTAGGCATGTGTTCTGATAATTTATCCGCTATATAGGACACCACTTTCTGCCATAGTGACACATCAAACCAGATATGAGGGTCATATGTTCCGGTTGCATGATCGGATAAAATGAGACTTTCTCCAGCAATCAGTTCCGATATGGGGTATACAGGTTTTTGCCTTCCCAGTTTTTCGAGAATCTCAGCCATTTTACCTTCCAAATGCAATCCATTGTAAAAGATGATATCAGCATTTCTGAGTAATCTGAGATCGTTTTGAGTAGCCTTATACAGGTGTGGGTCGACCCCGGGACCCATAAGTCCCACTACTTCAACTGCCGTATCTGCAATAACAGAGACAGCATCCGCGATCATACCTGTGGTTGTTACAATGAGTGGTTTATCAGTACCTTTTTCCTTTGAATCATGCTTACAGCTTCCAAAGAATAGGGCAATTAGTGCATATACAATATACGTTTGAGTTAGTTTAATCATATATATGTATCGCTAATATGATCTGCAAATTTAGGAAAAATAAAACTAATATTTAGGTATGACTAAAGTAAAATTATATTTTTAAGGTGTTTTGGTAGTTAGTAAATTTCCAAACCTTGTTTTGAAGTTGAGTTTTATAGTTAAATTATTATAAGGTTATTTAATTTGAGTATACAGGGGAGAATTGATACAACTGAAATTGAAAGGAGGTGTATTTTCGTTTTTTATTTTTATCTTTTTTGTATGAGTCAATTGAGTCAAGCAGAAGAAAATTACCTGAAAAACATATACAGTCTGTCCCGCAAGGCGGAGCTGGTATCTACTCGTACCCTTGCCCAGGAACTACAGTCCAAGGATTCTTCGGTGACAGATATGTTGAAACGACTCGCAAAGAAGTCATTGATCAATTATGTAAAGTACAAGGGTGTATCGCTAACAGAAAACGGCCTGAATAAAGCATTGATGATCATCCGTCGCCACAGGCTGTGGGAGGTCTTCCTCGTTGAAAAACTGCAGTTTAATTGGGATGAAGTGCACGAGCTGGCAGAGCAGCTTGAACATATACAGTCGCCAGCGCTTATTGAGCGATTGGATGCTTATCTGGATTATCCTGAAATAGATCCCCATGGCGATCCTATACCAGACAAACATGGCGAAGTATCTACTCGCTCACAGCTCCTGCTATCCAAAGCCAATATCAATCAGATGCTGAGAATCATCAGGGTTATGGATGATTCTTCAGAATTTTTGAAATATCTCGATGCAACAGGTATCGCCATCGGTAATGACCTGAGTATCATCAAGCGGATACCTTTTGACAATTCACTGCAAATACGCTTTGAAAATGGTCAAGAAATACACATTTCTGAAAAAGTATCTGACAACATTGTTGTTGCGTTGTTATGTTAGTGGATTGTCGTAATATTACTAATATGAATTCGGAAGAGATCCTGACAGAATTAAGAAAAATCATTCGTGCGCTAAATCTGGAATCCAAACGCATCCAGAAAAAATTTGGGATCAGTATACCTCAGCTTTTATGTCTTATATATCTGAGTAAACGCGATAATCATCAGGCAACTACTAAATCACTTTCAGAAGCGTTAAATCTCAATCCCAGCACGATTTCCGGAATTGTTAGCCGCCTCGAAAAAAAAGGGTATGTAGCTAGGCTACCCAAACGCGAAGATAAACGGATGACGTATATAACGCTTACGGCAGTAGGCGCGAAGCTGATCGAAGCATCGCCTATGTTATTTCACGAAAAACTTGATAAAAGGATTTCAAAGCTTTCTGATAATGAACGAAATAAAGTGAAAGAGGGACTAATGCTTATAACTGATATTTTAGAACTGGAAGATATGGATGCAGCTCCCATGCTCACTATCACAGACAATATCGCAGAGCACAGCGACAGTAACGATGAATTCTAGGAACCGATAGTATCTTGAAATATAAGTCCTACTTTAAGTTGATCCCAAAAACCCTTCACTACCCGCTGTCCGATATGAAGAGGGTAGCAAATATCCATCAGGTGATCTACGGGCTGTGTTAGCATGTATCTAAATATGTCCCTTTGCTTATATCCTGCCACTTATTTTTACATGAAAATTGTTCTTACACGAACTAACTGACAAAATATTTGATTTTTGCCAGCAAGTGATGGTACTTTTACGCCTAGATCAACACACTTAGAATATACAATTTTAGAAAAATAATAGTGTAAGGAATCGTGTTTCGATGATACTTGCACTTAAATTCAATTATTTTTTTCAAACAACAGAATCGATTGGTGGTTAAGAAGATAAATTTAGTTTGTATAGAAACTATATTAAATTTTATTATCTACAAGCATCTATAAATTGATAGAATCTTATGAGAAATTTTTTACCGGATAAAATTGTCCACTTTTTATTAATAAGTCTTGTGTTATCCACCGGAATCCAAGGATTGTATGCACAGGAAAGAAGGATAACAGGAACAGTCAATGCCGATGGAGATCCTCTGATCGGTGCAAGCGTAAAGGTTCAGGATATAAATATAGGGGTATTGACGGATCAGGATGGTGCCTTTGAATTGTCAGTACCTGCTGAGGCAGAAGCGTTAGAGGTATCTTATCTGGGTTATTTATCCAAGACCATTAAACTGGGAGATGATGATACTTATAACATTATCCTTGAGACAGAAAGTGTTGAAACAGATGAAGTCGTCATCACTGCTCTCGGAGTAAGAAAAGAAAAGAAGGCTGTGGGATTTGCCATCCAGCAGGTTCAGGGAGATGAATTAACCCAAGCCCGTGAAACCAATTTTATCAATTCGTTGGCGGGAAAAGTAGCCGGCGTAAATATCACCGGTAGCTCTTCGGGGATAACAGGATCCTCAAATATCAATATTAGAGGTCAAAGCTCACTTTCAGGTACGAATCAGCCACTCTTTATTGTAAACGGCATGCCAATAACCAACGGACTGGACAGTCCGGGAGATGGTCTTAATGGTTCTTCTACCATTGACTTTGGAAATGCAGCAAGTGTGCTAAATTCCTATGACATTGAATCTATCAATGTGCTAAAAGGGCCTACTGCTGCAGCCTTGTACGGCACCAGAGCATCCAACGGTGTTATTCTCGTAACTACCAAAACGGGTGAGAACACCTCCGGATGGGGGATTTCGCTCAATTCCAATACGATGTTTTCCTCCCTGTTGAGGCAGCCCAACTGGCAGAATGAATTTGGTGGAGGAAACCTTGGAAAAAGAGACTGGATTGCGGGGAATGAATACTCCGGTAATACTTATGAGGCATTTGGTGAAAGTTGGGGGCCTCCGATGGACGACAGGCTGATAAGACAATTTGGTTCTGATGGTGAGCCTGTACCTTTTACACCAGCGCCGGACAATTACAAAAATTTCTACCAAACAGGATATGCGTTGACTAATAACATCGCCTTGAACAGAAGTACAGAGGATTTTCACTTACGTCTTTCATACACTAATTTATATCAGGAAGGTACTGTACCCAATTCAGACCTTACCCGAAATACATTCTACATTGCTGGTGGAGCTAATATTGCCGATAAAATCACCGTAGAAGGTCAGTTGACGTATATAGACAGTGATTCTGACAACGTTCCCAATGCCGGATATGATGAGACTTCTTCGATCATGTATGGATGGTTGTGGTATCCCCGCCATCTGGGGATCAGCAAGCTAGAGGATTACTGGCTTCCCGGGCAAGAAGATCGCGCTCAGCGCAATCACGAAAACTTGTGGACCAACAATCCCTATTTCCTGGTCAATGAAAATACCAATAGCTTTCAGGGACGCCGCCTGATCGGTACCATTTCTGTAAATTACCAGATGAATGATCATCTGGGAATCCGTTTCCGCTCTGGTGGGGATGTAAGAGATCAGAGTCGTCAGTTCCGCAGGGCATGGTCTACCCGTACCCTGCCGTTTGGTAGCTATCGCGAAGATGAATTGTCTTTTCTAGAAAACAATAGTGAACTATTCATCACATATCAGAGCGAAACACCAGAAAACCTCGGCGAAAATGACCTGACTGTGGAAGTATCTGTAGGAGGTAATCGGATGTGGCAAGAAAGTCAGATCCTGCGAAGCAATACTGGAGTAGACGGATTGACGATCCCCGGTGTATACAATCTGGCCAATGCCAGAGGTAATATCCTGGTTGATGACTTTACCCAAGAGAAGCAGATCAACAGTGTATTTGGGGTGGCTAGGCTTGCATATCGTGGTTATGCATTTCTGGATGTTACAGGTCGTAACGACTGGTCAAGTACCCTTCCTGCAGACAACAATTCTTATTTCTATCCATCTGCATCTTTGAGTCTGGTACTTTCAGATATGTTTGGGTTCGGCGGAGGAGCCTTATCTTTTGCCAAACTACGTATGGGATACGCCAATGTGGGTGGAGATACAGATCCTTACAATGTCCTTAACAACTTCCTATTTGGAAATTCCTGGGGAGCGCAGGCTGTAGCATTGGAAGATCCAGACCTGGCCAACAGAGACCTGAGGCCCGAATCTGTCAATACCTATGAAATTGGTGCTGATCTGAAATTCTTTAAAGGTAGAATACAGTTTGATGCAACCTATTACGACATCAGAAGTAAAGACCAAATTCTTAATGTACCTATTGCACAGACTAGTGGATATAGATCTAGGTTACTCAATGCTGGTGAAATACGGAATAGAGGATTTGAGGCTGTGCTAAAAGCAGCGATCCTACCAAGATCCAGAGTGGGATTAAATTGGGATGTAGTCTTCAATTTCTCCCGCAATAGAAGTGAGGTGGTAGAACTGGCAGAAGGAATTGAAAATTATCAGATTGTATCGAGTATGTATCCTGGTGACTTTGATACACAGGGATTGTCTTTTGAAGCCAGAGTAGGAGAGCCTGTAGGTCAATTAGTAGGACTTGGTTTTCAGCGAGTAGAATCCGGACCTTTTGAAGGTCAGATCATCCACGAAAACGGATTGCCTCAGGAAACTACCAACAGGGTATCAGCGGGAACCTACCAGCCAGATTTTATTGCAGGAATATATAATACACTTACTTGGAGAAACTTTAGCTTGGGATTCCTGTTTGATGGCCGATTTGGAGGTAAAATCTTCAGTCGTCTGCACACCATGTTGAATGCTGGTGGTACAATCACCAACGAAGACGACGACCGCTTACCTAATGCGACCATTGGACGCATCACACAGGAGCCGCTACCCTATGACAATGGAGAACCTGCAGCAGATGAAAATGGAAATTATCTTTGGGAGCAGGCTACCGGTCCGGGATTCATCGGACCTGGCGTGAAAAACATCGGGACAGAAGGAAATCCTGAATATGTGTCCAACGATGTCCCTGTAGATACCAGAGCCTATTATCTGAAATATTACGGTAGTGATTTCCGCAGACACAATATCGAATCAGGTACATTTGATGCAACTTATGTCAAGCTGAGAGAAGTGAAACTTACTTATCAGCTACCCGATGAACTTCTTGAAAAAATAGGATTTCAGTCTGCGAGGATTTCGCTGGTTGGAAGAAATCTCTTGTTGTTCACCAGTGTGCCTACGATTGACCCAGAGGCATTTGCCATACGAAACAACCGCGCTATACCAGGATTTGAAGACAATAATCTTCCTTCCGTAAGAAGTTATGGTATAGACCTGGGTATCGGACTGTAATTATACTTAATACTAGTTATTAAGGATTAATCTAAAACAAATCATGACAAAACATACATTTATATCATATATCGTTTTATGGGGCTTGTTTCTCTTTACCGCTTGCGAGGATCGCGAGCTCGAAGAGATCAACATCAATCCCAATCAACCTGAAACAGTTGGGGCAGACCTCATCTTACCAGGTGTGATCAGAGACGCAGTTAACACGGTCGTCAATGAGAGTTTTCTCGCTGGTACTGTCATTGCTCAGCATACAGCAAAAAGCCTCCGGGTAGAAATTGATAAGTATGATTGGGGGCCGCTACCAGATACCTGGTTTGGTCTCTACAACGTACTGAGAGATGCGGAGAATATTCGTCAGATAGGCGTAGAAACGGGTAATCCCAATTATGAAGGGATTGCATTGATCTGGAAATCCTGGATTTTCAGCATACTTACTGATACCTATGAAGATATTCCTTACCTTCAGGCTATCGAAGCTAAGTCTGACAACAATTTTTTTCCAGCCTATGACTCACAGGAGGATATTTACACAGGTCCTGAAGGTTTGTTGACAAGCCTTGAAAGAGCTAACCAGCTATTAGATCCCAATGCTTCCATCGTGGGTGGGGATATCCTGTTCAATGGAGACATAGAATTATGGAAGCGCTTCGGTAACTCGCTTCGACTACGTTTACTGATGCGTATCTCAGACAAGGCAGATGTGTCTGCACAAATGCAGCAGATCATCGATAATGAGATGCTCATGGAAGGAAATGCACATAATGCTGCATTGAATTATCTCAATGTATCCCCCAACCGTTTTCCGCTCATCACGATCAAAGCCGGGGATTTTGCAGCTGTAAACATCAGTAAAACGCTGACAGATAAGCTATTGGAACTTAACGATCCAAGATTGATGGAGTATGCCCGTCCTACTTCCTCCACCATAGGTACAGATAATCCCCAATATGTGGGATTGGAAAATGGCGATCTGAATGCAAAAAGCCAGGGCGAAAAGTCATTGCTGGGGTTCAGATATTTTCAGAACAATCCTACGGATAAGGAGCCTGAAGGTCTGATCATGACTTACTCAGAGCTGAACTTTATCCTGGCAGAGGCTGTAGAAAAAGGAATGGTAAGTGCACCACAGACTGCAGAAGACTACTATCGTGAGGGCATACGTAGTTCCATGGAGTATTATGAAGTAGAATGGGAAAACGTAACAGTTGAAGCGTTTGATGCATACTACAATCAGGAATCCGTGGATCTGGGAAGCGCGACCGAACGTCTGGCAAGGATCGCCGATCAGAAGTGGATCTCGCTGTTTTTTGTGGGCATGGAGGCTTTTTTCGACTTCAAGCGTACCGGACTTCCAGCATTGAAGTCGCCAGAGGGAAATACAAATCAGGACCTGATACCTAACCGCTTTCTGTATCCAGGCGAAGAACAGAGCTTGAACCAGCAAAATTATCAGGCGGCTGCTGCTGCCATAGGTGGCGATAATATCAATAGTGCTTCCTGGTGGAAGCTTCCATAAAGTTGGCAGGTTTAGATGAACTATTTAGATAAAAAAACTTGATTTAATCGTAAATGCTGTTATGTTATTCGTGCAGTATTTATGAATCAAAGAAACAAGTATTGAATATCAGGCGCAACTGGCCAGGGCCAGTTGCACCTTTTCATTAAAAGATATCATGTTATGAATAGCAATCCCCTCAATGGAAAAGAGCCGGAAAGAAAGGGCATCAAAAGATATTTTGATATACATGGTCCGGTTTTCTGGCCTTCTGGAATATTGATCGTTCTGTTTATCGTTGTTACGCTGGTCGTGGGAGAACCTATGTCCAAAGTATTCAACCAGATTCAGACTGCAATTTCAGATTACGCAGGATGGTTCTTTGTACTGGTAGTCAATATTTTTCTCGTATTTATGTTGTATCTGGCTTTTAGTAAATACGGTTCTATCAGACTTGGTGGAAAAGATGCACGCCCTGAGTTTAGTACAGGTGCATGGTTTGCGATGTTGTTTAGTGCAGGTATGGGAATAGGTATTTTGTTCTGGAGTGTAGCAGAGCCGATTAATCATTATCACGATCCCCCTACAGGACTTCCTGATAATGCCGATGCAGCCAGAAATGCCAATGCATTTACTTACCTGCATTGGGGATTGCATGCTTGGGGTATTTATGCACTGGTAGGTATGGCGCTTGCTTTTTTTTCATTTAACCGAAAGCTTCCCCTGACCATTCGCTCTGTATTTTATCCTTTGTTGGGAAACCGCATACATGGCCCCATAGGCAATATCATCGATGTGTTGGCGGTAGTTGCGACCCTTTTTGGCCTGGCCACTTCTCTCGGTCTGGGAGTACAGCAGGTAAGCGCTGGACTCAATCACCTTTTTGCTCTTCCCGATAATGTCATTACACAGGTGATATTGATCATCATCATTACCTTGATGGCAACAGTTTCAGTAGTTTTGGGCATAGACAAAGGTGTAAAGGTGTTAAGCGAACTGAACATACGTCTTGCAGGACTATTTTTACTTTTCATGGTTTTAGTAGGTCCCACTTTGTTCATTTTTGATTCTTTTATACAAAATGTAGGCTACTATGTACAGAATCTAATCAGGCTGAGCTTCTGGACAGAGTCCTACAGCCAGACGGACTGGCAAAATGGCTGGACGGTATTCTATTGGGCATGGTGGATTTCATGGTCGCCATTTGTAGGGATGTTTATCGCCCGTATATCCAAGGGAAGAACAGTTAAGGAATTTGTTTTAGGCGTACTGATCGTACCTTCTTTACTGACTTTCTTTTGGTTGTCAGCCTTCGGCGGATCAGCGTTGTATCTGGAACTCAATGGACTGGGAGATATCACTTCAGCTGTGGAGGAAAACGTTGCTACTGCATTATTTGTAATGCTTGAATCTTTTCCTCTTTCATTTATCAGTTCATTAATTGGAGTGTTATTGGTTACAAGCTTCTTTGTTACCTCTTCAGATTCGGGTTCTCTGGTAGTAGATAGCATCACAGCAGGAGGTAAGCTAGATGCACCTGTGGGGCAACGCATCTTCTGGGCAAATGCAGAGGGAGCTGTCGCAGCGGTACTACTGCTGGGGGGTGGATTGGCAGCATTACAGACAGCCGCGATTACTACAGGATTACCATTTGCCTTTGTACTGCTTATCATGTGCTATAGTCTTTATCAGGGACTCCAACGCGAATATGCCGAACTGGAAGAACTGGAAAAGGTGAGAGACAGAAAATCCTATGAGAAGGTGATCAACGATTTATTTAGTAGAAGATCAACCAGCAAGCAGACTAAGGAATAAATACATTATTCATGAAAAACATACTTGTAGCACTTGATTTGACCAAAATGGATCCCATCCTGATCCGCTATGTCAGTTTTTTATCCAAAATTTTCCCATTTACTCATATACATTTCATGCATGCTATTGAGGTAGATCCCGAATCTGATGAGATTACCCAGCTCCTTCCCGATCCTGAGGTTCCCTTGGAGCAGCTTATCAGAGAGGAAATAAAATCTACCATCGATCAGGCTGGAGATATTTCGCCAGAGGTAGAGACAAAGATTCACATTCATCGTGGAGATGCTACGCTGTCTATCCTCGAATGGGCTGAAAAAAATGAAATAGATCTCGTCTTGCTGGGCAAAAAATCCAGCTTTAGAGGTACGGGTATATTCTCAGGTAAAATCGTGCGCTTGAGCCATGCTGCAGTATTGTTTATACCGGAGGTGACCAAGGCATCGCTCAGGCGTATTCTCGTACCAGTTGATTTTTCCAGCCATTCCCAAAATGCCATGAGAAGGGCGCTGAAGCTAGCCAAGGAAGCTCAGGCAACCGTCTTCGCACTACATGTATACAGATTACCTAGTTCCTATTTTCCCGTGGTCAGAGAGGCTGAAAAGTTCAGCAAAAGGATCATAGACCAGGCCAGGAAATCCTATAAAAAATTTTTGCAAAAAATCGATCCCAATCTGTCTGAGGAAGATGTCCCTTGCTCTTATCACATTGATGATGGGGAGGGTATTGCTTCACATATTTACTCTCATGCATTATCTTTGGATGTAGACATGATCATTATCGGATCTAAAGGAAGAACAAATGCTGCTGCCTTTCTGATGGGAAGTGTGGCCGTGAAACTCAGCCGCCAGGATCAACATATTCCTTTACTCGTTGAAAAGCCCAAAGAGGAACAGTTGAGTCTGGTGGAAGCCCTCAGAAAACTGTAAATTAAACTTTTGATGTGTATGATAAAACAGATGATTCTCAATCGCTGGACAGGTGTCAACCTTCAATATCCAGTGGAGGATATTGCTGAATTTATCGTCAATCATTCACCACAGGGATCATCATCCTATTCACAGATTTGTGATTGTTTGAGACAAATTTTTTACGCTTCCCATACTTCTGGAAATTTTATACTGCTGGCCCTGGATCAGGAAGATTATATCAGTGGCGTGCTGGTCGTCCAGTCGGAAGCTGATAGCAGTTCAGAGCATAACATCATGCATTTTGCTACTTTCACGAGCGATCTCAACCGTCAGCAGCAGTTGGACATGCTGTCCAATGCCATGAAGATCTGTGCGGGGAATCTGTGGTTTTCTATGGAAGATTCACAGGTAGAAGAAGGCCTGCTAGAAGAAATTGGATTCTCCCCTAAAGATTCGTATATGTATCTTGAAAGGTAAATGCAGGGATGAATAGATGTGTGTAAACGCGGTTGTCCCTTTAAGATAAGTCAGAATAAACAGGAGATAGTTTGAATCGCAAACAAACAAAGCCTAAAGCACATTCAGAAGCATTGCTCGTAGAGTCCAGGGAGCACTGGTGGAATGAGGATTATCTGGATCTGCTGGCAGGGAGACTTGATTTGGAGCATGCAATGGATTTGATTGACATCGGTTGCGGAAAAGGAATGATGGCTTTCAGGTTGAGTAAATATTTACCTGAAGGAGCCAGGGTTTGGGGGATAGATCAAGAGGAAAAATACATCAAGTCCGCCAGAAGGTATGCAGCCAAAAAAATGGGTGATAGATCAGTAGAATTTCATTTCATGCGTGGCGATGCTTATGAGATCCCGCTGGAGGATGACAGTGTAGATATGTCGGTATGTCAGACCTTGCTGATCCATTTGGAAAGTCCACTGGCAGCTATTCGCGAGATGAAACGCATTACCCGCCCTGGTGGTACAGTTATCGCATTTGAACCCAATAATCTGGTGGGAAGCCTGATGTTTGATCACTACCGGGAGACAGATTACGCGATAGCGGATGTTATGGAACTGGTAGAGATGAGATTGAGGATTGAAAAAGGGAAGAAATTGCTAGGGGAGGGATTCAGTTCCCTAGGAGATGTTTTGCCTGACTTATTTCTGAAAGCAGGTCTTAGTGAGTTAAAGGTATGGTTATCGGACAAGGCTATGTCAATTATCCCACCCTATGAAACCCGCGAAATGCGGTTGAGGGTGACACAGCTGATTACCTGGATAGAAGATGGCGATGCGATATTTAATTATGATGAAAATCTGAGATATTATATCGCAGGTGGAGGTGCCAAAGATGACTTTGACATGTATTGGCAGCGATTGCAGCTTTATCGCATGTATTTGCTAGAACAACTCAAGACAGAACAATTCGTAACTGCCGGAGGAAGTATAATGTATATTGTCGTGGGTCATGTAGAAGCATAAAAAGAGAAAGTCAACGCTCGTGACTTCCTCCTGCAGATTTTAGCACTGATAGGATTTACTTCTTTCTAAAGTGTAAAAATCCCCAATTCAGATAGTCTTTCCTGCCAGCCTCAATCCAATGATTGAGACCTTTTTTCATATTAGTCAGGTATTCTTCGCTACAGGTACGCTTCAGGTCCTCGTATTTCTCTTCGAGTTTCTGCAGTACATTGCTGTAGTGATTCACCAGTTGTTCCGGCATTTCCTTTATATCGATTTCTTCCCAACCGAGCTCACGGGCAAATTCCCTGTATAGCTTAACAGAGCCCATTTCCCGCAGGTGAATTCTCTTTAATACGGGTTCGAGCACATCATCGGGACAGCCATCACTTTGCATGGGATCAGAGAAGATAAACTGACCTCCAGGTTTCAGCACGCGATCAACTTCTTCAAATACTTTTCGTTTCTGATCACTGTGAAGAATCGCATCTTCGCACCAGACAATATTATATTGGTTATCTTCGAAAGGAAGATTTTCAAAATTTCCGGTAACTACAGAAATGAGGGAATCCAATCCCAGGGTTTTATTCTTTTCCTCATTGCGGTCATTTTCTACCTGACTCAAATTCAGACAGTCTACTTTGCATTGATACTGGGAAGCCAGATAGCGGGCTGCCCCGCCATATCCGGCACCAATGTCCAGCACCCTGTGATCTTTGTTGAGTCCCTGGATTATATCGGCCATGTTGGCTACAGTACGCTGACTGGCCATCGAAATGGTATCTCCTGGGAGGTAAATACCGATATGTATATCCTCACCTCCCCATACCTGATAATAAAAATTATCAGCATCTACACTATCGTAATACTCCTGGGTAATATCTACCAGATTTTCTTTATTTGTCATGTTTGCAAGGGTTTCGGTTATAATTCTTGATCTTCTTCTACGTAGGTTTTTTCAGCGATATGAATTAGAAAATCCGGCTCACCGGCTTTGTGTGTTTCCTGGAAATCACCATAGGTAGTAACTTTTTGAAAACCTACTTCTTTGAGGAGTCTTCGCACATAGTTGGCACGCAGTGGATACATATTGAGGTGAAAAACAGACTGATCTGGGAACTCATATCTGAAACGTGTCAATCCTTCATCTACGTGTTCAGGTTCTGCTTTGACCTGTTCGCCAGCGTAGTAATAGGTGTGCTTGGTAGAAAAGCCATTGTCAAGAATAGAATCATAGTTTCGCTGATCGATGATCAGGATGCCATCGTGGCGAAGTGCAGAATAAAATTCTGCCAGGGTTTTCCGGCGATCATTTTCCGAGAAAAGATGCGTAAAGGAATTTCCAAGACAGATCACAGCATCGTAGCGGCCATAAACACTCCTATTGAGCCATCTCCAGTCAGCCTGAATGGTACGGAGTACGTGTCCATATTTTAAGCCGTTGTCGAAGGCTTTTGCCAGCATGTTAGGACTACCATCGGCACTGGCAACCTCAAATCCCGCATTGAGTAGCTGGATAGAGTGATATCCTGTACCCGTAGCGGCATCGAGCACCTTCATTTTATTTCTGCGTCTTAATTCCTGAATAAAAAATTCTCCCTCGCCCTTGGAGCGCGCTTCCCAATCAATTAGCTCGTCCCATTTTTCTACAAAACCGCGTACATATTCTATCTTGTACTGGTTGGTGTCTCTGACTGAAGTTGGGTTTGAACCGTAATCCTGTTCTAGATTTTCTGACAGTAATTCTTTCATATTTGTTGAGATTTAGTTTCTGTTGAAACTTTTTAATAAATATCTCTATTATTTGCTAGATATTCAAATTAACTAATTGTTAACTATACCTTATATAAGAAATATTTAGTTTGTACACAAATTAATGCTTGTTTAATGTACATGCTTGCGGTTTGACGTAAAGGAAAATTATTTTGAGAAATCCGGATGAATAGATATACGGAATATGAAAAGAGGAAGTCTCAAGAGTTGGCTTCCGCTCTTTTCTTGATATAATGTTCAAAAAATGCTTCATGCATTTTTAAGTAGCACGAAATACTTGAATTGAGTAGTGAGCTATATTTAGGCACACATAAATGCAGCCTGTTGAACACAGGATGTTTATTTACTGCCCGCCTTGACCCAATTCTCAAGCCTTTTAAAAGGGCAGGCTTGAGAAATCTACCCAACATTCCCCATCCTGCATACCTTATATCAGAAAGCCCGATACACAAGGTCAGCTGCCCATAGGCAGGTGGATCGGCAATTTAAATGGTAACATTACTCCAAGTGGCGCTCGTTTGTAACGGGGGCCATCCGTTGCGGGCTGCTGGTAGGCTAGGGGGGTTAGTAAAAAAATGATCTGTCAGATGAAGTCCCTTGGACTGGCAACTTGACTCACCCAATATGTTATGTAAAAATATAAATCTTATAACGAAACCTAAATACTAATCAATAAAAATAATTTCATTATTAGATCATAAGCTTGTTTCATACGACTTTTTGTAAGTAAATGGATTCCGGCTCACTCAGGTTGAAGATGGTAACGTGAATGTTTCAAAGTATCTAAATGCTTTATTATCCTTGCAGGGTACCTTGAAACTGTTGGATACACTGAATAAAGCTATCAGAAAACGACTTTACCTGGTGTATGAAACTGTTATTCGCTACTTTCCCCAGGACAGCCTCCATTTCTGCCTCTGAATCATAGGTAAGTTTGCGGAAAGGATTCTGATAATCTTTGTTTCTGCTGTCAAGTGTTCGTCGTTCAATCTTTTGCTGAATAGCAATGCAGTCTTCCAGCCATTGTTGCCAGTTATCCTCCGTAACGGAGTGTAGTTCACACGCATGCAATTCAGCAAGGCTCGCCAATGCGTAACTCGCATTATGCTGAGGATATGATTGATATATGTTGTGATACTGCTCATGCAGTTCATTCCAGGAATTGATGCTACGTTCTCTAATTCGGGTTTTGAGCTGTTCAAGCTCATGTTGGGGGATCAGTAAGCCTCCGAGATTAAACCACTTACCTCGAGGAGAGAAGGGAACATGTTGTCTAATAGTTTCCCAACTCTGAAGGCCCTGTTTGACAGCGTAATCTATCAGGGTTTTTACACTGTAAAAATGTATCATTTCCCGGTAGCATTCATATCCCTTACGTGCTTTGAGGATTTTTGTATGTCGTCTGGATGCCTCGTACTGATCTCCTGTGATATCCAACTGATCCACTTCGGCAGGCTTATGGGAAATCAGATACTTGCCCAATGCTCTGAGTTCGTCCGGCTTCTTGTGATTCTCTGAAGGATACGCTTTGATATATGCTTTTGCAATCGCTATTTCGAGCAATTTCATCGCATCAAACATTTCCCCGATAGTATCAGGTGCAAGATAGTCGAAGATGATATCCTGTTGTCTCAGGATGCGTTTATCTCTGACACCATATTTCCAGGAGTTACGGGTCAGCGCATACATGTTGTACATCATCCAGTAAGCTGGCATGATCTGCAAAGCATTTTCGTGTTCATTGTTGGAGATCAAGGCAAAAGGAAACGGAATGTGTAACTCTGAAGGATAAGATCCTTTGGCAATGAGGACATAAGAGGCAAAGCGACTGTTGTGTTTCAAGTTGACGCACAAGGCAGGCCAGAATCCCCTTCCAGCTACCATTTCTCCATCGGCACCCCTTGAATTGTGATTGGAACCCAGTGTTGCACCCGCAGCAATATTGCTTTGCCCCATTACAATGGCAGCACAAAGGAATGAGTTGTTATGATGTTGTTCGTGAGCAGGAAAGATTAAGGAATTCAATACCTCGCAGCAAGAAATTGTGGAATTATCGCCCAAATAGGAGTTGATCAGGCGGGCTCCGTATTTCAGGCAGGTATTTTCACCCATGATAAATCTCACAGCTTTGGCGCCATAAAAAGCACGGCTGCCGTAGTTCATGATACCATTGACCATCTCTACGCCTTCGCCGATCTGCGAAGGCGCCTCCTGACAACTGTTGATAGTGAGGTTCTTGAGTTTATTCCCCCCTTTGATGTATGCATCGCTACCGATTTTGACATCCTTGAGGATTCTGGTGTTTTTGATTACCGTTCTGTCGCCTACTGTGCCATAATGTCCCCTTTTGGCATCAAATTGTTGCTCAGTCATTTCCTTGAAACGATCCAGGAGGATCGGATCATCCCGGAATTTTACCCACATGTAGGCATCTGCTGGGGTAATTCCGTCAAAGGGTATGATTTTCCGACCCCCATTTTCATTTGCCAGTTCCAGCCATATCCTGACCGATTCATCCTCGCCTTCCTTGACGATGCCATTGCCAAATTTGGCATGGTTTGTCGTATGCATTTCATTGATATTGAATAGGATAACTTCATTGCCGATCTGGTAGTGTGCGAGGTAATCCACATTCATGATCACGACATTGTCCCCTATATCGCATGCTACGATTGTGCTATTGTAAAGCCCTACGGGAAGTTGTAGCTCGTGATATTCCAAATAATAGCTTTCAAGTGCTCCAATACGTATCATCCCGTGAAAACGGCAGTTTTTTACCAGCCTGGGATCAAACTTTTCACTCACAAAGATATTATTCCAGTTGTCAGCCTGGTTTTCATTTTTGACCAGCACCTCAATTTCGTGTGCTGTAAGTTCCCTGAAGGTACTTTTCTGACTGATCTGTGCATCCCGCAGGTAATATTCATTTTTACCATCTGGTAAATATGGAGGTACGATGAAATCATACCCTATATAATGCAAAGGTTTTTTGATGATCTTGTTCATATAGCTTAGAATCAAGTTGCCTTTTTAGCCCAAACGCTCTTTCGGGCAAGGCTGATATATCACAATTACTCAACCGTTACAGATTTTGCCAGATTTCTAGGCTGATCTACATTGCAACCTTTCATCACACCGATATGATAAGCCAAGATTTGCAAAGGTATGACAGAAAGCATTGGAATAAAGACTTCATCGCATTGTGGAATTTCAACGGTGTGATCTACCATTTCCTTGATTGTAAGGTCCCCCTCAGTTACAATGGCTATTACCTTCCCTTTACGCGATTTGACTTCCTGTATATTGGAAACCACTTTTTCGTAGGCACTATCTTTTGTTGCGATCACTACCACGGGCATTTCTTCATCGATAAGGGCGATTGGGCCATGCTTCATCTCTGCTGCTGGATAGCCTTCTGCATGAATGTAGGATATCTCTTTCAGTTTTAGTGCCCCCTCCATGGCAACGGGATAATTATATCCCCGGCCTAGATAGAGAAAATTACGTGCATCTTTATATTGCTCTGCGATTTCGATGATTTGATCATTCAGTGACAGGCACTTTTTGATCTTAGCGGGAATTTCAGCGAGTTCTTTGAGAAGATGCTGATATCTTTCTTCATCAATACTGTTACGGGCCTTTCCTGTTTTCAGGGCAATCATAGACAATACGGTCAGTTGAGCTGTAAAGGCTTTGGTGCTGGCTACTCCGATCTCGGGACCCGCGTGAGTGTATACACCCTCGTGAGTGGTGCGTGCAATCGAAGATCCTACAACATTACAAACCCCAAAGACATGAGCTCCCTTTTCTTTAGCCAATTCCAGCGCCACGAGGGTATCTGCAGTTTCACCAGACTGCGAGATCGCTATGACTGCATCATATGGCCGGATGATGGGGTTTCGATACCGGAATTCTGAAGCATATTCCACTTCTACGGGTATACGACATACTTCTTCGAAAAAATATTCTGCGACCATCCCTGCATAAAATGAAGTACCACAACCCAGGATGACAATGCGTTCTGCATTGTAGAGGTAGTTTGCATAGTTGTGTATTCCTCCCAGGATCAACTCTCCTTTATCCAGGTTGAGCCTTCCTCGGAGGCAGTCTTTGACAGAGCTGGGCTGCTCGAAGATTTCTTTAAGCATGAAATGCTCATATCCCCCTTTTTCGATGGCCTCCAATTCCATATCAAGCGTATGAATATAAGGAGTCTGGGGAATGTAAGACATATCCCGGATGGTCAGTTCGCCGTCTTCGATCACAGCAATGTCATTGTCATTGAGATACACGACTTTTTTGGTATACTCGATGATGGGACTTGCATCCGAAGCTAGGAGGTACTCTCCTTCACCGACGCCAATGACCAGGGGACTACCTTTGCGAACAGCAATGAGCTTGTTGGGTTCATCTTCATTGAGAATCACCAGCCCATAGGCTCCCACTACACGCTGTAGTGCGATTCTGACAGCATCCTCCAGGTTTCCCTGATGTTCATAGATGTCTTCGATAAAGTGGATGAGGACTTCCGTATCCGTATGGCTACTAAACTTATGTCCTTTGTTCTCAAGTTCTTTTTTTAGGGCATTATAATTTTCAATGATGCCATTGTGAATGATTGCCAGTTTTCCATTGGAGGAAGCATGTGGGTGTGCATTGATGTCGTTGGGTTCACCGTGAGTAGCCCAGCGGGTGTGTCCCATCCCTACATGTCCCTTCATGGGTAGTTGCTGATTGAAAGCCTCCAGATCAGCGACTTTTCCAGACTTTTTTCTAATGGTAAGTTTGTTGTTTTCGAGCAAGGCAATACCGGCACTATCATATCCTCGATACTCAAGTCTTTTGAGACCTTTTAAGATCACTGGATAAGCTTCTCGGTATCCGATATAACCAACAATACCACACATAAGATTTGATTAATGAGTTAAAGATTTATATTTACATACTAGATTTTAGATCCGCAAAATTTACAATAAGCAGCGTCAATGTCGTGATCCGACGGATTGCAGTGTGGGCATTCCTTAGGTGTCATATACTTTTGTTGCTGAGTGGCATAAGCGAGTTCTACCGATACGATGCCCGTGGGTACTGCTAGTATCGCGTAGCCCAGTATCATCAGGATTGCAGAAATAAATTGACCCAATGGAGTAGTTGGGGTGATATCTCCATAGCCAACGGTAGTCACAGTCACAATAGCCCAATATATACTGATCGGGATACTATTAAAACTACTATCCTGGCCTCCTTCAATCAGATACATAGCTGATCCTACGATACTGATGATGATCAATACCGTTGCCAGAAACACGGTAATCTTATGCCTGCTGGATTTCAATGCACTTACGAGTACCTGAGATTCAATCAGATAAGTGGAAAGCTTAAGGATACGAAATACCCTGAGAAGTCTGAGGGCACGTATGGTGATCAGGTACTGTGTGCCAGTGAATAAAAGACCGATAAAAGTCGGAAGAATAGAAAATAAATCCACCCATCCGTAGAAACTGAATAAATATTTGCTACGGTTAGGTGAGCAATAAATTCTGACCAGATATTCTACAATAAATAGTCCTGTGATCACCCATTCAGCTATATATAGCTTGTTGGCATAGCGATCCTGAACAGAAGGTACGGTTTCAAGCATTACCACGATCAGGCTGAGTAAAATCAGGATCAGGAGGATCACATCAAAATTCTTCCCTGCGCGGGTATCAGCTTCGAAAATCACTTCATACAATAGAGATTTAAAGTCATGTGATGAATGTTTTTTCCGCATTGCCGGGTGTTAGTTGAAATTGATGTTGATCGAGTAGTAGTGAATACCCTGTGGAAAAATAAACAAAAGAGCAGGTGGAATTATACAAACGAAAGTAAACATATATTTTTGCTTAACAAAATTTACAGCCAGGCAACAAGCCTTATACTTGCTTGTGCACAACGTATGCCATCTAGTGCTGCGGATACTATGCCACCTGCATATCCAGCACCTTCACCGCAGGGCATCAGGCCGTGAATCTGAGGATGCATAAGGGTTTGTTGATCTCTGGGTATACGCACGGGTGAGGATGTCCGGGATTCTACTGCTACCAACACAGCTTCATCTGTGAGATAGCCCCTGAGTTTTTTACCTGTAGCCTGAAACCCTTTTCTGAGTCTGTGAATGATGCCTGGGGGTAAAAATTCATCGAGGGGTACAGATTTCAGGCCGGGAATATATGAACATTCAGGCAAATTGGTTGAAAGCCTTTTTTGAATAAAATCTGTTATCCGCTGGGCAGGGGCAACCTGGCTACCACCGCCTGCCTGATAGGCTTGATGCTCAATCTGTTCCTGCCAGGTGAGGATAGAAAGCGGATCATCCGGATGATATCCGGGAACATCTTCAAAGTTTATCTGTACAACGATACCTGAGTTGGCAAAACGGGTATTGCGTTTGGATGGAGACCAACCATTGACTACAATTTCGTTCTGCTGTGTAGCTGCTGGACAGATGATTCCTCCTGGACACATACAAAATGAGTATACACCTCTTTCTTTAACTTGTCTCACCCATTTGTAAGCAGCTGCGGGCAGATTGGGATGCCTGGGTGGAGGTTGATGATATTGTATCTCATCTATTAGCTGCTGGGGATGCTCTACTCTGACTCCTAAGGCAATGGGTTTTGCCTCCAGCATCACACCTTTTGCATGCAAAAGCCGGAAGATATCCCGGGCAGAATGCCCGGTAGCCAGTATCAGGCAGGATACGGGAATTACCTGCTCATCATTGATGATGACAGCTTTTATGCTATTCTGTTCGATGTGTATATCTGTAAGTCTGCTGTTAAAATGGATTTCACCTCCACATTCCTGTATGTAAGTGCGCATATTTTCAATAATGCCTGGAAGTTTGTTGGTACCAATATGGGGATGAGCATCCATGAGTATTTCGGGGCTTGCACCGAAGTGTACCAGCTGCTGATATATATCATGGATATTTCCCCGTTTGGTAGAGCGCGTGTAAAGCTTTCCATCTGAAAACGTGCCTGCTCCTCCCTCCCCAAAGCAGTAATTACTGTTGGGATTCACGATCCCATTGCGGGTAAGTAGTGCCAGATCTCTTCTGCGTTCCCGTACACATTTTCCCCTTTCAAAAAGGATAGGCTTATATCCCAGTTCTATGCATTTCAATGCGGCAAATAGTCCTGCAGGTCCTAGTCCCACGATGTGTATTTCAGGAGATTCTGAGACATTACGCTGGGCAAAATGATAGGAAGGTGTCTGATGATGGGCTTCGTTGATCCAAGTCTGGACTCTTAGCCTGAAATGTACAGGTGCTGTTCGCGCATCTACAGACTTTCGCTCTATCTCAAAGTGGGTAAGCTCCTCACTGGAAATGTTGAGTTTTCTGCATATTACTCCCCTGATATGGATGCTTTCGAATTCCTGTGGTAATACTTTGATTTCTACCAGTTGCCTCATAACTTAAGCAAGATACGGGTTTCCTGGAAATCAAGCTACCGGTATTTAAATCTCATAATTCAGTAATTCCAGGGCCTCCCGAGCTTCATATTTTATAAAATCCAGGTCTTCTTGATCGAAAACTTCCTGCCAGAGAGGTGTTCTGGTGTGAATAACAACCGACGTTGTAGCAGGAAATATACAGATATAGCGGTTGAAATAGTCATGCCAGCGCTTTTGCACTTTGGGAGGAAGCAAGGGTTTACTGATGGTGGGAGCTAATCCCAGGATGTCAGATATTCTGTGGAGCTGCTCTAAGGGCTGTGAAAGCAAGTCTTCATATTTGAACACGTGTGCATTAGGCTTATGCACCCATCTGGCAACTTCATCAGACCAATATTTCACCCTACTGGTAAACGGATCGTTTGCATGTACCTCGTACTGACGGATAAAATCTTTCATCGGAACATGAGCAGGTTCCCAAAATACTTTCATGTATTCGTGATAAGAGCAAAACATATCTCTGACATTTCTGACGATATAAAACAAGTATGCTTCTTCATGGAGCCAGGTAATCCAGTCGCGATGCTCATCCATGAGTAGATCGTAGTCGAAGCCATGCATTTTAACGATTGGGTAGGGGATATCTCTAAGTCGCTGGAATGCCTTTTCGAATGTGGTTTCTTTTTTCCATATTTGACCTGCATCTAGGATCAATGTGCGTGAATCCTGAAGTGGTAATTTCCATCTGGTCGTCTGCGGGAAATGGCGACGGATGAAATCGATGGCAAGGTGGGTGCCAGAACGTGGATGTGAGAGTATGCACACAGGTCTACGCGTGGCGATTGCCAGTTGATCTAACGAAAGCTGGAGTACTTTGTTGCTCATTTGAATATAATGAATATTAGCCCATATAAGTTTTAAATATTATATAACAAATATATATTTTATATATTGAAATTTAAAATTATTTTATCATTAGCTTTTGTACAGTAGGATGGATCGTAAAAGTAAATATATGAAATTCGAAGAAAGTGAAGATGAGCGTTTTGATTTGTTTTATTTGGTAAATTTAATTCGAAAGTATGCCGCATACGTTATTATTGTTGTGGGGATAGCTTGTCTGTTGTCGATCATTCTGACCATGCCATTTTTTTATCCTCCGGAGTTTCGCTCCAGTGCGATTATCTATCCGACTAATCCTGAGCGTTTTGATCTCGATAATGTTTTTGCAGAAGATCCATTGATTTATTTGTTTGGAGATTCTAAAGGGGTTGAGCGATTGGATAATATTGCTAACTCAGAGGAGCTTCAACTCTACATAATTGATTCATTGGATTTGTGGAAAGCTTACAGGATTGATAAGGACAGCGGAGTATCTCCCAGGCACTATGCACTTCTAAATTTTAACGGTAATGTTACGACCCTGCGGGTTGCAGGTGACGGACTACAGATTGAAGCCTTCGACCACGATCCAGAACGTGCGGCTGCTATTGTCAATCTGCTGATTGATCGCATCGATTATTCGGTAAGGAAAATGATCACTCAAAACAAGGAAGGGGTATTGAAGGCATTAAAGGAAGGGGAAGATTACTTGAGTCAGAAGGTGGATACCTATAGGGACAGCATCACGGCCATCAGAGGGGTGTACAATGTCTACCATATTGAACGGCAGACAGAGGCCATTCTGAAGGAGCTATTGACCAAACAAGGTGAATGGAGTTCTGCCAGAGTAGAGCTGGAAGCAGCTAGAGAACAAAATGTCAACAGCATGAAAGTCAGAGAACTTCAGACACGTATATCTGCGCTTGAAAGTCAGATAGCTATGTTGACGAGAAATAACTCAGGTTCAATAATTAATCTGGAGCAGTTTCGCAATGGTCTCGATAAGATCAAACAGCTTGAGCTGATTCATGAAGAATTGACACTAGAACTTAAGGAAAACAGAAAAAAGATTAATAACCTCGAGCGTATGTCCATGGTAGAATACAGCACCATCATCACACCTGAGAAGGCACTTCCAGCTGACCGTAAATCCAAACCCATTAGATGGATCATCTTGCTTGCTACTGGATTGATCTCTTCACTGGTAAGCATCGTAGGACTGGTATTGATAGACCGGCTGGTACCTTACTTTAAACCCAGGCATCGAGATCCTGCCCAAAAGTAACAGACAATTGAAATCAACATTTTTCGAGGATGTTTATGAAGTGGTTAAATTAATTCCTCGCGGTAGGGTTACTTCATATGGCGCTATCGCCATGTATCTCGGTGCCCATAAATCTGCACGTATGGTGGGATATGCGTTGAAACAGGGAATGGATTTTCCAGATGTACCGGCACATCGCGTGGTCAACCGTGAAGGTATGCTTACCGGGAGGCATCATTTTCCAGATGATCGTCCGATGGATGTATTGCTGCAACAAGAAGGTATTGAGATTGAAAACATGCGTGTAATACACTTTGATCGATGCTACTGGGACCCTGCTCGTGAGTTATTGTAAAATACATAAATAATTATTTTTATAAAAATTAATAGTTTATTTTTGGCTTATTTCTTTCATGGGGATTTATTTGGAATGGTAATTGCCCTTACAAATGCAAATGGTCAATGTTATGAAAAACTTTGCATGTGTTCATTTTGCTTTGGTATGTATACTTATGGGATTTTTGGGGGGGTGTTCACCTAAGGGGTATGAAAAATATTCCTACCTGATCAAGGACAGACAACAGGATGAAACCGTAAATAGGCCTGAGAACCCTGAGTTTGAGGTTAATCGACCTGTAAAAAAAGTCAGGCCGACCTCCTCTCCCATTCCTAAAGCAACTCCTTCTGATTATACGGGCAAATTACTCAAAACAGCCAGATCTTATCTGGGAGCACCTTACAGGTATGGTGGTATGAGCAGGAAGGGAATAGATTGTTCGGGGCTGATGTGTGTTGCATTTGGAGAAGTGGGAGAGAGCCTTCCTCATTCATCTGCGTTGCAAGCCAGAATGGGGCAGACAGTATCTATAGATGAGCTTTCAGTGGGAAATATGGTTTTTTTTAAAACCAAGGGTTCATCCAGAATAAATCATGTGGGTATGGTAACTGAAATCAAGGGAGGAGCGATTTATTTTATTCATTCAACAACGAGTAAAGGAGTAAGAATAGACAGGCTAGATGAGGGGTATTGGCGATCGTTGTATGAAAAAGGTGTGAGTATGTTCAAAGAAAAAGCGGATCTTGATGCCAGATAACAGGTAAGATCCGCTGAATTCCAGAATTAGTGTAACAAGAGTAGGTTAATAGCTAGGTAAAGAAACTTGAGATATCTTCTCCAGACCGTCAACAAGGATTCCGAATTGATCATCCTGAATGACTTGCTTCATACGAGTTGATAAATCTCTCAGGTAATCAGAGTAAGATTCCAACAATTTTTCTCCTTTGGAAGAAATGTGTACATAGATCGACCTTCGGTCAGTCTTGGAATTTACACGCTTTACCAGTTTTTGATTTTCAAGGCGATCGACAATGTTGGTTAGGTTACTGAGTTTTACTTTCACCTTTTCTCCAATGTCTTTCATTTTCTTATCGCCTTCCTGCTGGAGAAGTCTCAGTATGTCGATCTCAACAGATGACACGCTAAACTTCTTCTGAACCAGCTCCTGATGCCTTTGGATCACATCAGTCAATTGAAACAGACTTTGCTCTAATCGCTCCAGTCTATCCACTTTTAGTTCCTGATTTTGATTTGACATAGTGTTTGTTGTTAAGGAATGGATTTTATTTAACTAAAATAAAACTGTGCATAATTTACGAATTATAACTTAAATAGTACATACTAAAACAATATTTTCCCTGAAAAACTTATACGTGATATAAACTTAATCGTTTAGGCATTTACCAGTATATACCTTATCCAGGTATCGCAGTTTTCCACTATGTTCAGGGAACTATTTTCCTATGAAAGAGACATTTAATAGAATCTTTTCTATAATTAATTACAAAGAAAGTACTTTTCAGATAAAAAGGCAATACCGAAAAGTTGTTTTGATGATAAATCCTTTACTTATAGATAATTCGCGTGTTAAATAATTTTTGGAGTTTTTTCAACGCAGGATTCTTTTCCATCATCGCTTGGAGCTTTTCTTCTGGTGTATATGGCTGATGATCAGTGGTTTTTTTGATATTTTGGGATATGCTAAGTTCGAGAAATAGTCCAGGTGTCCTGAGCTTTCTCCTTAACAAAGCCAGGACTTCTTTATCCTGATCGATGAGTTTTTTTTGCAATTCATTGTTGGCTTTACAGATCCACTTATTGTGATCCAGGATGTGATCTGCTTGGGCAAGTGCTGTGGCAAGGTTCATCTTGTTTTGTTGCTGCATCTGTTGGATGTATTCCTGGAGATAAGCCATAAATTGATCCCTGTCCACTTGAATTTCGGGATTGTATACGGGCTGGGCGGTTTCTATAGATGTATCATCATCACTCGGCTGTGTTTCAGCTTCCTGACTTATCATTTCGTGGAAAGCATTCAGGTCCTCTGTAATTTTAAACTCCGGACTTTTAATTTTTTTCTTGCGAGGTAGATTAACAGAAGAATCCACAGTCTCAGAAGCTACTATCTGAGTACCCTTAGAATCTGCTGATGTGGGAGTATTGACGCTTTGTTCAGTACCATGCTCATGCGATTCAGCTATACGCGGCTTTTTTTTTTGACTTCTGCTTCATCGCCCACCCACTCAGCTGTCAGGTCTATGGCCTCAGCCAGATGAGCGAGTTTGATAAGAGTCAGTTCCACCAGAAGCCGTGGATGTTGTGCATAGCGAAGTTGTTCTTCTGCTTCTGCGGTTAGGTTGAAGGCATTGAGGAGCCAACTTGCAGGAATAAGTTGGCTTTGCTGTAGGTACTGCTCGCGGATCTTCTCAGAAACTTCGAGAAGCTGAACGGTTTTGGGCTGCTGGCTGACCAGTAAATTTCGCATATGCTCATACAATCCACTTAACACATCTTTAGCTTCAAATCCTTTGTCTATGATATCATTGAGCAAGATGAGCAGTGAAGTGTGATCTCCGGCCAGCATCTGCTTTACCGCCTCGAAATAGTAATCGTAATCGAGGATGTTGAGGTTTTCCAGAACTGATGAAAAGGTGAGTTTTTTCTGAGTAAAACTGACCAGTTGATCATAAAGGCTTAGCGCATCTCTGAGCGCTCCGTCGGCTTTTAAAGCGATCTGCTGTAGAGCAGCATATTCATAATCTATGCCTTCTTCTTTCGAGATAAAGGAGAGATGATCTGCGATATCATCCACTTTGATGCGTTTGAAATCAAATTTTTGACAACGCGACAGGATCGTGGGTAATATTTTATGCTTTTCTGTGGTAGCTAGAATAAACAGTACATGGGCAGGGGGTTCTTCCAGGGTTTTGAGAAAGGCATTGAATGCCTGTTGAGAAAGCATATGCACCTCATCTATGATATAGACACTCTTTTTTCCGGAAGGGGGTACATATCGTGTTTGTTCGATCAGGTTGCGTATGTCATCCACGCTGTTGTTGGAGGCAGCGTCTAGTTCGTGTATGTTCATACTTTTACCCTGGTTGTAAGACTGGCAGGACTCACAGACATTACAGGGTTCACCCTCAGGGGTGAGTTGGTCGCAATTGATAGCCTTAGCCAGGATTCTGGCACAGGTTGTTTTACCTACCCCTCTGGGGCCTGAAAACAGAAAAGCGTGTGCGAGCTGATCCAGAAGGATAGCACTTCGCAGGGTATGTGTAATATGAGATTGACCCACTACAGACTGGAAATTGGAAGGTCTGTACTTTCTGGCTGATACAATATAGTTTCCCATAACTCAAATCTACGCAAAATTTGACAACCGGGGAATTCTCTGGTATAATACGTATCCTGCCCATGATATAAAATCCGTTTGACAAAGCTTTGTATTAGCAGGTCTTATCAGTAGATTTGGCATTAAATTGCGTACAAGTAGAATCTTATGCCTGAGAAAATTCAAATTACTCTTCCCGATGGGAATGTGAAGCATTATGAAGCGGGTGTCATCGGCGTGCAGATCGCACAGGATATTAGTGCGGGTCTTGCCAGGATGGCACTTTCTATCAAA
>CAYXVE010000048.1:0-41551 GCA_964468435.1 uncultured Bacteroidia bacterium
TCTTCTTTTACAAAATCCATCTTATAATACCGTGCAGGGAGTCATCGACATATCTCTTTATCACAATGTGGTGTTTGATTATAAGTCATGTATATTAGGCACAGCCTCTCTCATCACTACAATACACAGATATATACCTACGTTACGTTTGTTAATATTAAAGTAAAATGAAAAGAGTATCTATACGATGAGTTCACTCTTTTGAGATCAATACCCTAATTTCCTGAGTATGATAATTCTGATTTCTCACTCCCGCCATTCTATCAGGCTTTTCTTTCGTAAAACTTATATGGTCATAGCCTTGATAGGTTTATTGTATATGCTAACATCATTTGTACATGCCCAGCCTCAATCTCTCAAAGTTATCGCTTACAATATCTGGAACGGCTTTGATGATGGAATAGATACTGCTCGCCATGCATTATTTATCGAGTGGGCTCAGAAACAAAATGCTGATGTAATGGCTTTACAGGAATTGAGAAGCTATACAGCCGAGCAACTACAGGAAGACGCCGAAAAATGGGGCCATCCTTACACCATCATCCTCAAGGAGGATGGATATCCTGTGGGGATCACTTCTCGGAAACCTATCCAACTGGTTGAAAAAGTCAGGGAAGAGATGTGGCATGGAATGCTTCACGTAAAAACATATGATATAGATTTTTTTGTGGTGCACCTCAGCCCGGCCGATTTCGCGATCCGCATGCGAGAAGCAGAAATTATTTCTCAGAAAGTCCAGGCTACTGATCGTGAAAAATTTCTCATTTTGGGAGATTTCAATGCACATTCTCCCATGGATGCCGACCGTGATGCACTCAACAGTACACTCCTGAAGGTAACACGGGAAAGTGATGTAAATAATAAACAGCATAACAACCTGAGAGACGGTGAATTTGACTACAGCGTTATATCGACCTTTCTCGCTATTCCATCTATAGATATCTGTCATCGCAAAATGGCTATCCCAGACAGATATAGCTTTCCCGCACCTGTGGTGGTAGGTAAGTACTACTATGGTGACATCAATGTACTCAAGAACACGCATCGCCGTATTGACTATATCCTTGCAAGCCCATGGCTGTCGCAGCAGTGCCAGATGGCAACGATAGAACACAGTTACCATACGGATCGTATCTCCGATCATTACCCAGTGATTGCAACATTTGAATGGGAATGAGATCAACAACGGAAATGCACAGCCTACTTGCAGTATTTTTCAAGTAAATAGAGTAATAAGATTCGTGTGATATTCCTTTACAGGATCAACTCCAATCACAGGTTAACCTATGGCTCTGGTCCTTACTCTAATAGTCCAACAGGTCCTTTCCTATATCTGTCCGATAATATTGACCTTCGAAGTAAATGTTGACTGCATTAGTGAGGGACTGGTGAACTGCCTGTTCGATATTTGCACCTAATGAGCTGATAGACACAACCCTGCCTCCATTAGTAAGCACCTGCTCTCCTTCTGCAATGGTGCCTGCGTGAAATGCCCAGGAGTTTTCCACTTTTTTGAGACCGGTGATTTCCATTCCCTTCTCATAAGGACCGGGGTAGCCTCCACTCACCAGTACTACAGTCGCACATATCTGTGGATCAATATCCAACTGTTGCGCTTTGAGTGTACCGTTTGTAGTGGCTTCCAGCAGATCCAGCAGGTCATTATTTAGTCTGGGAATAATAACTTGTGTCTCTGGATCGCCCATACGAGCATTGTATTCCAGTACATAGGGGACTTTATCTTCGATCTTCAGTCCTATAAATATGAATCCCCGGTACCTTAGCCTCTCATTTTGCAACCCTTCCAGCGTAGGTTGGACGATCGTTTTCTCAATGAGTGCTGTCATTTCTAAATCGATAAAAGGGGCAGGAGAAACCGCGCCCATACCACCTGTATTTAATCCTGTATCTCCTTCTCCTACGCGTTTGTAATCCTTGGCTGTTGGAAGTAGTAAATAATCTTTGCCATCTGTCAGTATAAAGATGGATGCCTCCACGCCCTGCAAAAATTCCTCAATGATTACGGTTTTGCCGGAGTTGCCAAAGGCTTCACCCGATAACATATCCTTTACAGCTTTTACGGCTTCATCTTGGGTTTCACAAATCAATACCCCTTTACCAGCAGCCAGTCCACTAGCCTTGACCACCACGGGAAGTGAATGGTTGCGAAGATAATTGAAAGCCTCATCTATCTGGTGATCTTCAAATGTTTTGTACTTAGCAGTAGGGATATGATACTTTTCCATAAAATACTTGGAGAAGGCTTTGCTTCCCTCCAGTTGGGCTGCAGCTTTATTAGGGCCAATCACCTGAATGCCTTGGGCTTCAAAGTAATCGGCAATACCGACCACCAGTGGCTGCTCGGGGCCTACTACAACCATGTCGATATTTTCCTGAGCGATCAGATGCTCCATCGCAGCAAAATCTGTAGGACTGATATCTACATTAGTGCCAACCTGAGCGGTTCCAGCATTTCCAGGAGCGATAAATAATGCTTCGCATCGTGGTGATTGACTGATTTTCCAGGCGAGGGCATGCTCTCTGCCACCTCCCCCAACAAGTAACACTTTCATATGGTAAACTTACGCAATAAAATACGATGCAAAAGGGAATAAAATGCATTTTTACGTTGTCTAACCAGAAAAATAAAAGGTGACAACAGCGACAGTGCAGCGTGATGAGCATTTAATAGAACAGGTACGGGAAGGTAATACAGAGGCTTTCAGGACGTTGGTAAAACGCTATGAAAACCGGGTAGCCCAGACCGTAAAAGGTATGCTAGGCGACTGCCCAGAGGCAGAAGATGTGGGTCAAGAGGTATTCATCCGGTTTTATAAAAAAATTGACCAATTTGAAGGAAACGCAGCCCTCAGTACCTATTTGACACGTATAGCAATCAATCTTTCGCTAAATGCGTTGAAAAAAAGAAAACGCAGACAGTTGCTGGGACTAGAACAGAGAAAAGAACAATCAATGCCCGAAATATCAGACGAGGGGGAGTCCCTTTACAAGCGGGATATCAAAGAATGGGTACACCAGGCGCTTCAGCAGCTTGCACCTGGTTTCAAAAGTGTGATTATACTCAGACTCATTGAAGGATATAATACACAGGAGACCGCTCAGATACTGAACATTCCGGAAGGTACTGTACTATCACGTTTGGCACGGGCGCAAAAAAAAATGAAGGAAATATTAACAAAATGGGAGTCATGAATAAAGAATTATATCAATTATTACTACAGTCCCTGGATCAATCACTAACTCTGGCAGAGCAGAAACGCCTGGATGAAGGACTTCACACTGCTGAAAATCTTCGCCAGGAAAAAGTAGAACTGGAACGTATCCGGCAAGAATTAGGGGATGTGAAATACCATTTTGATCCCTTTTTTGCTGGGAAAGTGATGAACCGTATTGAGCAGATGGAAAAGGGGACACAATCTCGGGGAAACGGATGGATTGTAGCTTTCAGACAGGTAGCGTTACCGGGTTTAGCTGTATTGATACTGTTGCTAATAGTAACCTGGCTCTCAGAGGGATCGATTAGCCTTGAAGCGATGACTGGCATTTCCGATCTCTATCAGGAAGATGTCTTGGCACAATACAATACCTTTGACATCGACATTAAATAAGCATATGACTACAATACAAAAGATATGAACTCTCCCATAAAGCCCATCATAATCCTGCTATTAACTTTAGTTATCGGCTTTGGACTGGGCATTTTCGCATCAGGATATTTTTTCAAACAACGTGTAGATCGATTCACCCGAGTAGCACGCAAAGAGGGCTTCATACGCCACCATGTTGAAATCCTGGAAGCGACAGAAACTCAACAAAAAACACTCCGACCGATCCTGGAGAAGCACTACCAGGCACTGGAAGAACATCGCGATGCTATCCGGAATCAGATTGACAGTATGAGAAAAGATATCCAACCCTATCTTACAGATGAACAAATCGAAAAATTAAAAGAGCGAAAAAGGAGAAAGAGGCCAAGAAAAAACAGACCCCATGGACCCAATCCTCCTCTTCCACTGGGACCAGACTCTGCTATTTATTGAAAATAAATGGGAGGAAGTTGATGTTTGAAACTTCTTCCCTTAATTTATTCACGTAGCCCAAGGCACACCATTTCTACTTCGAAGCCAACTCCTTCCAGTAATTTTTACCCTTAACCTGAATGTTGTGTCCGGCCTCTCCCATGTGTCTAAGATTAATCTTTCCTTTGAAATTGATGAGCGTAAATTTACCTGGTTCGTCGGCAAATAGCACAAGCTCCCGTATCACGTCTCTTTTTTCCAATGCCATCAACCGTACTGTTGAGGGATAATTATAGATCACTATGAGTTCTTCATAATCTGAGTGAGTAATCTCACGTTTGATCCTCCGAATATCTGCAGGATTGATCATCCCTTTTTCTTCGTCGGTAGATATGCTCCTCAGATCTGTCAGGTTGTTGACCTGATCGCTGGCCTGTCGATTTTCATCGCTCCCCAGCATCCGCAGGGCAAAGCGGTACAATTTGTCTCGAACTGGCAGTACGCGTTGTTGAAAGTCCGTGAGTAGGCTCATATCAACCGGGAGACGACTGGGCAATAGAAAAGCTACAAGGTGGAAAAGTTCTTTTATCTGATAGGGACGCAGACTAGACTGATTCATTAGACTGGTACTGCTCGTTTGTCTGTCCAAACGCACTGCACATCAATATGATCCGTCTAATCAGCGTCTGATTTAGTCTTTAAATCTGCGAATATGAACTTCGCTTCAAAAACTTGCGGATAATATGCGACACGGTATTTGCATACTCCTCCATGCTGCTCATTTTCTTCCAGTCTGGGTGATCGGAAAACTTCTGCCAGTTGGCATCTCGTTCTTCCATATCCTTGAAGTGTAGCATGTAAGTTAGATGAGGCATATTTTTCCCAGCTATGCATGAGCCAAAGAATACGGGATTAAGTCCAGTCTTGTAGAAGATATCCAGTTCACCTTCGTTGAACATTTTTACCTTTCTGCTAGCAGCATCCTCACTATAGCTTTCATAAATTCTCAGTTCAAATAATTCAGTCTCACTTCCAGGCATCTTCATCTGTGGAATACCTGAAAAAGCTTTGAGAAGATACGTATCGAAGCGTGAGTAAATAGCCTGAGGTACTTCATCGTATGATCCTTTTGCCTGCTGATAGGCTCCATCCTCTACCAATTTTTGATCTGAATTGATAAAATGTTCTGCTGAAGGATAGGGGATCAGTACATAGACAACAGCAGGTTGAGGGATTGCGATCTCTTCAAAAACACCGATACTGACTACTCCCTGTCGCTTCAACGCAGGAATGAGTGCTTTTTCCAGATATTCATCCAGGGGCCGCCGGCTGGTTCCAAATTTCAGGGTGTAAGTTCTTAGTTCATAGTACTCGGTGTCTGCTGCAGAAGCTCTTGCCTGAGAGGCTCCAGCCATCCCAACTGCCACCATGGTAGTAGCAGATGCTTTTTTAATAAATGATCTTCGTTCCATAATTTTTTTTCTAAGTAAATAGTAGTGTGTTACAACTCTGTCTTAATATTACGGTCTTTAGAACAGTAACCCAAAACCAACATAAGCATGAAAGGACAAATCTTCTTCATCTTCAGTTTTTTTCTGGCAATTTCTCAGGTGTATGTATCTGCACAGCAAGTAGATACACGCAATGTAAGTAGTTTTGACGAAGTCAGTGTCAGTGGAAGCCTGGACGTATATCTCGAGCGCGGCAACAACGAGTCCGTGAGGATTGAGGTAAGGGGTATAGATCCCAGTGAGATTCGCACAGAAGTGAGTGGTAGAAAGCTCAAAATTTACCGTCAAAACAGAATCAGATGGGGAGGTAACGTGAAGGGAAAAATCTATATAACTTACCGGAATCTCCAGGGTTTACAGAGTTCAGGATCTTCAGATATCTATGGAGATGGCCACATTGATGCAGACCGGTTCAAAATTGGTTGCAGTGGATCGGGTAATATTACATTGGATGACCTGAATGCTGAAGAACTGGATGTACATATTTCAGGCTCATCTGACATCCGACTGGTAGGAAGTGTAGGTTCTCAGGAACTTCACATTAGTGGATCAGGGGATTATGATGCATTTGACCTGAAATGCGAAAAAACAACCATCAGCATCAGTGGATCGGGAAATGCAGATGTGGTGGCGCAAAAAAGTCTGAAGGTATCAGTCTCTGGTTCAGGAAATATAAGGTATATAGGCAATCCCGATTACCTGGACACTAGTTCCTCTGGGTCTGGTAGTATTAGGAAGGCCCATTAAATAATCACAAATATCATTGCTGCTAGACCTTCTTTTCTCTTAATTTTGAGGTATGAACAAACATTACCTCATTTGGGGAGGAGGTTTGGCAGGAACCTTTCTGACATCTCGTCTGATACTTGCAGGGCAGAAAGTAACACTCATAGACGACCGCCTTCCCTACAGTGCATCTAGGGTAGCTGCTGGCCTGTTTAACGTCATCACTGGCCGATTCGGTGCCAAATCCTGGATGGCAGATAAGTTGCTCGATGAGATCAAAGCCTATTTTCAGCTTCTACCCTTTCAACCTCTCAGTACTTTTCTCCACTATTCCCCTATCTATCGGCCTTTTAAGGAGATTGCCGAATACAATAAATGGACTGGTAGAGTCGGTGATCCAGAATATGCGCATCTGGTAGACTTTCAGGAAGAGCCGCTGTTGCCAGAAATCCTACACAATGAACACGGAGGCATCTTTATTAAGCCCTGTGGCTGGCTGGATACAACAAATTTCCTGCTAGGCATGCAGCAGCTTTTGATCCGTCGCTATGGCATGGAGTATATCCCGCAAAGGGTAACCTACGACCAATTGGATATTCAGGAACGTATCCTAAATACGGATCTGGGTAAAATCCATTTTGATGACATCGTATTCTGCGAAGGATTTGCAGGCGCTGATAACCCCTACTTCCCCCAGGTAAGCATCATTCCCAATAAGGGCGAAATACTTCACATAGAGATTCCGGATGTAGAGTTTCCTTTTGTTCTCTCTCGTAAGGTCTACCTAATACCAATGACCCACCAACAATATCTGGTAGGCTCTACCTATCAAAAAGATTTTGACCATCCCGATCCTACGCCCGAAGGACGTGAGGAGATCGAGTTTCATCTGAAAAAAGCCCTTAAGGTACCTTTTAAGGTGCTGGACCATGTAGCTGGCATTCGTCCTACCACCCCCAATCGGCGCATGATCCTGGGGACACATCCTGATCTCTCATACGTACATATATTTAGCGGACTAGGCACCAAAGGCGTGCTACAAGGACCTTATGGGTCCAGGCTCATGGTGGAAAAGTTACTGGGTAAGCCTGTGAATATCCCTGAAGAGGTGAAGGTAGCGCGATTTGGGTGAAACGCTAGTGCTTGTTTTTCCAAATTCCCATTTAGAAAATAATAGGTTCATTTTTCAACTATTTATTTAACCTTAATGATAAAAGACATGGCAGCCGAAAAAAATTCGTCAAGTGCGTTTTAGGTCATATGGAGGGCCTAATCACAAACCCAAGAATAAGAAGAATAAATACTCAGTATCATGGATGATCTTTTTTATTTTCAATACAGTAAGTACTCTCTGATTGCCACTACCAGAGAAAAGACGGCTGCCCATCATGGTATATGTATGCCTTGAATCCTTTCTCCATCCGTAACATGACTACTCGCAGTTTCAGAAACTGATCCAAACAGTACTGTAGCAGATACCCATGATAATTGGTCTAAAAGTAGATATAAAAAGTCCTGATCAACGGTACCTGTGGAAATCTGGGGAGAATTGCACGCCCAAAAGCGATAGTCTTACAGCAAGAATTACGAAAAACAGGATTGTTAGGCCATTGGGTATTTTGAGCTTTTGTTTGCCCGATCGACACAAAGTAATCCCAACCTAAACAAACCCAATCGTCTATTATACATCTTGTGCGTGTATAATAGCGTTTTTATTCGTGAGTTCAATGTAGCATGAAAACGATCAATCATGTAAGAATTAATAATAAATAAAGGGATATTATTTGACCAAAACTTCCTTTTCATAAATAGTTATCTTAAATGCATTATTAATAACATTGTATTGTGTGCAAAAATGATTATCTATAATATTGTACCATCATAAATGGTCAGTTATGGTATGCTGCTATATCTCAACCATATCCACAGCCGGCTAGTGATTTTTCGCCAACTTCAGGATTTAATTATTCATGGAATATTAAACTTTTCTATGAAGTAATAAACATAAGTATCCTAGCGCCAATTTTCACTGAGGATCATTGTTTTAAACCACAGAGAGAAAACTGTGAATATGTCTTTTAACATAAAATACGACTTTAATGGCATCATTAGCACCTAAGACAGGAACATTGGGACGAAGGTTGGCCGCACATTTTTTACGCAGGACCACCTACAATTCTTCGATTTCCCGTATTAATGCCTTTGCAGACATGACGGCTGCTCAAGCGGTTTCAGACATACTGAGACCTGTACCAGATCCGGTAGTACCGGAGCCCATTGACCCTGAGACAGGGTTTGGCTGGATCAATACTGGCAAAGATACGGATACCGGAGAGTTTAATCTCAGGCGATTTGTATGTAGCTGGTGGTTGGAGGAGGCTCGCAGAGACCCTACCGTCAACCACAAGATGATTTTCTTCTTACATACCAATTTCTCTACCTCATGGGAGAACGACGGTAATTCTAAGGAATTGTTTGATCACCTGGCATTGTTGAAATTGTATTCATTGGGAAATATCAAAACCTTATCCCTGAAAATCACCCTGGATAAGCTCATGTTGTTGTATCTGGATAACCGGTTGAACAACAAATACAATCCCAATGAAAACTATGCCCGGGAATTTCTGGAACTTTTCACCATTGGAAAAGGACCACAAATCGGTGAGGGTAATTATACCAATTACACTGAGTATGATATTCAGCAGGCAGCAAGAGTGCTGACAGGATTTACCGATTCTGAGAATCGTGGAGATAATATTGACCCTGACACGAACCTATCTACAGGTAGAATTCGCTTTAATCGTCATGATACGGAAGACAAAGTCTTTAGTGAAGCTTTTGGACAACAGGTCATTGTAGGTGCAAAAGAAGAAAGTGACGCATTTCGCGAATTAGGTGATTTTGTAGACATGGTCTTCAATCAGGCTGAGACTGCAAGATTTATCTGCCGCAAACTCTATCGCTTTTTTGTGGGTAAAAATATCACTCAGGAAATAGAAAACGATATCATTAATCCGCTAGCCCAAACTCTTATCAACAACCAATATGAATTAAGACCTACTTTGGAACAACTCTTTTTAAGTCAACATTTTTTCGATGAAGATGACGGTGATCCTACTGATGAAATTCTGGGTAGTCTTATCAAGTCCCCAATGGATCTTTTCCTACATTCGATCAATTTCTTCGAATTAGCTATTCCTGATCCTCAGAATGATCCGAAAAATCATTACGATAAGTTCTATCGCAGATCTGTTCAGGATATCATTTTCGACCGTGCAGGCTTCAGCATTTTCAGACCTCCATCTGTGGCGGGTTATCCTGCATATTATCAGGAACCTGATTTTGGCAGAAACTGGTTTAGCGCTAACTCCATTATAACCCGCTACAAACTTCCCGAGATGTTGTTGAAGGGAAGAAGAGTAATATCGGGTGGTGACCTAGGAATCGGACAACTTGACATTGTAGACTTTGTCAGGAATTCTGGTTACTTCCTCACTCCTGAAGATGCCGATTCTGTAGTGAGAACATTCTTGGACTACTTATTGTGTGAAAGTCCTGATCAGCAACGCTATGATTATTTTCTGAATGAAATATTTCTAAATGGACTAAGCGACAAAAACTGGTTTTTTGAATGGCAGAAATATATCGAGTCGGAAGATGATTCAGATGTAAAAATTCCTTTGTCGAATCTGATTACTGCAATTATGTATTCACCTGAGTATCAACTTTTCTAGTAGCTTAGCGGGAACATTCCCTATCTGGCTTTACTCAACTATTAATATTGGAGAAAAATGAATCGTAGAGATTTCTTTAAAATATCTGGCCCGATGGCAGCCGCCCCCTTATTACTCAATGCCATCCCTATTCGCACCTTTGCAACAGAAGACATGGTCATGGCGCTGGATTGCTCGACCATCAGCGAACGCGTGCTCGTCATCATACAGATGAGTGGTGGAAATGACGGAATTAATACCGTGATTCCGCTTAACGACTATGATAGATATGCCAATCTGCGTCCCAACATACGAATTCCTCGTACGGGTGGAAACCGTCTAATCACCCTGGATAATACGTTAGCTGCAGCGGATCAGGTAGGTCTGCATCCTATCATGAAAGATATCAAGTCCCTATACGACGATGGATGGGTCAATATCGTGCAGGCAACGGGTTATACCCAGCACAACCGTTCCCACTTCAAGTCTACAGACTTGATACTTAGGGGTGGGGACGGGCAGCCTGAAAATTTTAATTTGGACAGTGGATGGATGGCACGCTTCATGGAAAACTCCTATCCGGAAGCCTTGAGCGGCCCTACAGCCTATTTCCCTGACCCACTGGGTATTCAATTGGGAGATCGTATGCCTTCATTAGGATTTCACACCCCTCAGGAGCACGCTGTAGCTATCAACCTAACGGGCCAGAATCCTTCAGGATTTTATTCTCTAATTTCAGAGATCGGTGGGCCTCCTCCTCAGAATATTCCCAATTCGGAATACGGGGCAGAAATCAAGTTCATCGCAAATGCTCAGTTGAATACTAGCCAGTATGCGGAGCGAATTACAACTGTTTTTGACAATGGGACCAATATGGTAACCTATCCCGACTTTGACCTGGCCAATCAGTTGAAAACAGTGGCACGACTGTTAAATGGTGGTAGTCGTACAAAGGTATTTCTGGTGGAATTTGGTGGCTTCGATACCCATGTAGATCAGGTAGAAAGAAATAATCCTACAACTGGCAAGCATGCTGAGAGACTTCAGCACTTTTCACAGTCTGTCAAAGCTTTCATGGACGATCTTAGAGCCATGGGAATAGCTGATAGAGTACTCGCTTCAACATTCTCGGAGTTTGGACGAAAAGCTGAGCAAAATGATAATTTAGGAACAGACCATGGAACTATTAGCCCCATGTTTATCTTTGGGGCTGGCGTAAATCCAGGTGTATTAGGAACTAACGTGGATCTCACAGAACTTCAGGGAGGCGCTCCTAAGAACCTGCAGCATGACTATCGTCAGGTTTTTGGATCATTGATTCAGGATTGGTTAGGATCAGATGAAAATGCCCTCAAGGCTGCTAAACTTGATGAATATACCGGAGAAAAACTGGCTCTCGTTTCACCCAATCTAGTCGTAGATCCCACATTATATAATTGTCGCGTAGACAATGAGAATCCCAATCCTGTTGAATTCATCGGTGAAGTAGGTAACATGATCGTTGCTCAACCTGATCGTGATACCTGGCACACGGTTGAACTTCAGCGTACCTATGAAAACCCCGTGGTCGTCATGTCCCCCATCAGTTTTAATAACCGCAAGCCATGTATTCCTATCGTGAGAAATATTCAGAGAAACAGTTTTGAATTTCAAGTTACACAGTGGGCATACCTCAATGGAGATCATCCTGAAGAGACCGTATCCTATATGGTCATTGAGGCTGGTGAGCATGAAATCGGAGATGGTTTGAAACTGATGGCTGGAAATATGGCCAATGTAGATCACAACTGGAAAGCGATCAAATTCCCAGGAACGTTTGAAACGACTCCGATTGTACTTACCCAGTGCATTGCCGTAAATGGGACAGAGCCAGCTATCTCGCGTCAGTTTGGTATCAATCAGAACGGTTTCCGGGTAAGACTGCAAGAAGAAGAAGGAGCAGATCAGCGACATGAAAGAGAACTACTTAGCTGGATAGCTATTGAACCAGGAAGTCAGACGACTGGATTCAAGTTTGAAGCAGGAAGCACAGGGAAGGTGGTTAACCACGACTGGTACAACCTCAAGTTTTCACAGACCTATGGAGCAGATCCAGTATTTATCTCAGATATGCAGACCTATGGAGGTTCCAATACAGCAGCTTTGAGATATGACGGTCTCCTGGATAACCGTGTAAACATGTTTGTACAGGAAGAGCAGTCCCGTGATCAGGAGATGTACCACATCTTTGAAGATGTAGGCTACCTGGTATTTGATTCTCCGGGAATCATCCAGGCAGTAGCTACAGATCCTGAAAATCCCAATGAAAATCAGCCTGATGTTTCCTGCGAAAATACAGGTCAGATTCTTTGGGAAGGATGGAATAACCTGAGTGGAGTCAGTGTCATGCAGATTCCTGTAGATACCCCTCCAGAAGAGACTCAGATGCTCACCAGATTTGAAGCTCCTCGTAATATGAGGGATTACTTTGGAGCAAGGGTTCGTGGATATATTTGTCCTCCTATGACAGGCGAATACATATTCTACATCGCGGCTGATGACAGTGGAGAGCTGTGGCTCAGTACCGATGATGATCCACTCAACAAGGTCAAAATTGCAGAAGTTCCTGCCTGGACTATGCCGGGAGAATGGACCAAGTATCCAGATCGGCAGAAATCCCGTCCCATCAGACTTGAGAAGGGGCAGAAATACTATGTAGAGGCACTCATGAAAGAAAGTCGCTGGATGGACCACCTGGCTGTAGGATGGCTCAAGCCAGATGAAACGCTGGAAAGACCCATTGATGGCAAATGGCTTTTGCCTTGGGAGGGTACGCAGCAGTTGAATACACCCGAAGGCACTGCCGCGCAGAGTTCACTGCAAAATGCCAGGCTTTCCATGCCCTCAGAAGTTCACAGAGAGTTTGCGATCAATTGTTATCCCAAACCATTTGATCAGGAATTCTATCTAGCTATGGGTAATCCTCCTGCCGAACAGGCAGTTGTGCAGATCTTCAGCGTTTCGGGTAAGCAGGTATTTCACCAAAAGGCTTACAATACGCAGGAACCCGTGAAAATTGACGTTTCTGAGCTGGCATCGGGTATGTACATCATCAAAGTTACTGCCGCTAACCAGGTAAAATCGATGAAAATCGCTAAACGATAGGATATAGAGTTACTTGTGCAGCTATTTACTTAAGCTCGGTCCCTCCCCCAGAGGGCCGGGTATTTTTTTGCAATTTGGTATTTGATACCTGATATTGGTTTAACTTAGAATTTTGAATAGAGGATACATCTAACCCCACTTTGTACATGGGTTACCTGCTAAAGCATAATCCCCTTTTTATGAGCTATAGGAAAATCAATAATCTAACAGGATGGTCTGTATTTCTTTTTGCTTTGATCGTGTACCTACTGACTGTAGCTCCTACTGCCAGTTTTTGGGACTGTGGCGAATTCATTGCCTGTTCCAATGAACTAGAAGTCACTCACCCCCCAGGAGCTCCCTTTTTCCTCCTTCTGGGGAGGCTATTTTCCATGCTCGCATTTAATCAGACAGGAGAGATTGCCTATATGGTCAACCTGATGAGTGTGTTCTCGGGAGCATTTACCTCAATGTTTACATGCTGGATTGCGATGGCTTTTGCCAGAAAAGGCTTAAAAGATTCACCTTTTCCTGAAAATACAAAAATCATCACCCTTGTCTTAGCGGGAATCGTCGCTGGTATGAGCTGTACTTTTGCGGATTCTATTTGGTGGAATGCGGTAGAGGCGGAAGTATATGCGATGAGCTCATTTTTTACTGCCATCGTCGTATGGCTGATGGTCAAGTGGTCGGCAAGGGCTGACCAGCCGAATCACCTAAAATGGATTATCCTCATTGCATATGTCATGGGATTATCTCTCGGCGTACATTTACTCAATCTCCTGACAATTCCCGCTCTGGCACTTATGTATTATTTCCGAAAATACGAATTTAGCTGGCGAGGTTTATTCTTTTCACTCGCACTATCAATACTCGCACTACTGATCATTCAATACGGATTTCTGCAATATAGCTTCAGTATCGCATGGCAATTTGAAAAATTATTTACCGGTACTATTAGCCGCGAGGGTACCAATCCTACCGGACTAGGAATGCCCAAAGGTACCGGATCTCTCATTTTTGCTGGATTAGTAATCGCGACTATTGTGGGTTTATTAGTTTACTCTCATAGAACCCGGAAAGTAGCCCTCAACACGGTTGTTCTCTGTTTCACAGTCATTTTGATTGGATTTTCATCCTACGCAGTCATTTTCGTACGCTCCAATGCCAATCCTCCAATAGATATGAACAATCCTGAAGATCTATTGAGTTTTCTATCTTATATGCGCCGGGAGCAGTATGGAGACAGGCCTCTTCTCCATGGTCCTATGTACAATGGACAGGTAATCGATTTCAAAGCGGGCGAAATGAGGTACATGACGCTTGATGATAAAAGACGTTATGTTGAAGATGTCGAAAAAACGGAATATATCTATCGACCCGGAGATCAGGTGTTGTTTCCGAGGATGTATGAGACAGGAAGGTACCGGGCAGGCCCATTTGGGTACTATAATTACGTATCTGATAAAGGGGAAAACCTAAATGACCCCAGAGATGACAATCCTACACGGGCTGAGGATTTTTATTTTTTCCTAGATTATCAACTGGGCCATATGTACTGGAGATATTTCCTGTGGAATTTTGTGGGTAGAGCCAGTGATATACAGAATGATAGTTGGGAATCAGGACTGGAACCTGCATCCGTACGTATGATCAACCGCGACAATAAAGCGAAAAATCATTATTACTTCATTCCACTATTTCTCGGCCTTCTGGGGCTGATATGGCATTCATTTCATCGCAAGCATGATTCGCTGGTTATTGGTATGTTATTCATATTTACCGGGGTGGCTATTGTCGTATATCTCAATCAATGGCCCGCACAGCCCCGAGAACGGGATTATTCATTTGCGGGTTCCTTTCAGACCTTTTGTATCTGGATAGGAATGGGAGTCATATTTTTTACTGAGTGGCTCTATCGTTATATCAAAAGATATGCTCCTTACATAAGCGGTGGAATATGTCTGTTAGGCCCCTTGTTGATGGGGATAGAAAATTGGGATGATCACACGCGGAAAGGGAGATATATAGACCGGGAATTTGCCTACAACTTGCTAAATACCTGTGAACCTAATGCCATACTATTCACGGGAGGAGATAATGATACCTTTCCGTTGTGGTATATACAGGAGGTAGAGGGAGTGCGTACTGATGTACGTGTAGTAAACCTGGAGTTACTCATATCAGACTGGTACATAGACCAGATGAAAGTCCCTCACAACGGTGCACTACCGTTACCGATCACAGTACCTCGTATAGATTATATGGGAGAGAAAGGATTGGTTATCAGGGGATTTCCATCCAGGACTGTGGAGATTCCCATCGATCAGGAAGCATTGGTCGAAGAAGGCCTACTAACTACAGAACAAGCCTCATGGGCTGCTGATACGATGAAGTGGGAATTTCAGGCACGGGGGAGCCAGAAAAATCCTTACATATTACGTAAAGATCTGATCATCATGAATATCCTTATGAACGTAGCTCAGGATGGCTGGAAACGCCCCATATATTTCGCAAGCATGATGGATCCGGCATCTTATGTGGGATTGGAGGATTACTTCCGACTGGAAGGTCTGGCCTACCGTGTAGTACCAGTAAAGGCTTCCATTGATACTCCCAATGATATGTACATGGGCTGGGTAGGACAAAAGATCATGTACCAGCACCTTACAGAAACCTTCAAATATACAGGCCTGGACAATCCTGATGTCTATTTTGATGAACACATTCGGGCTGTGATTATCGGCGCCAGCTATCAAAATTCTTTTTACCGTCTTGCGATGTCTTATGCCAATAGTATTCAGAAAATTGAAGCCCGCAATAAAGTATTGAGATTAGCATCAGCATCTCCAGCATCCCGCAAGGATTCATTATATAGGCTGATACAGGAAAATACGCAAGTCATAGAAGCGGCCAGCGACCAGCTCGATAACGAAACATTCAATCAACTCTTAATCCAGTTGGAAACAGCATCAGCACTTTTAGATGCACCGAAAATACATTCTGAAGAGCTAACGGAAAGTATCGAAGCAAACAAACGCCAGATAAGATCACTTCAACAAGATATAGATGATATTATCAGCTTTATGATGGATCATATCCCGGATCAAAGCATAGCTTATTCCTATAGTGACTGGGCGCTACTGACGCGCATTTATCAGACTGCTGGAATGGAAACACAATTACTGGAAATCATATCTATTCTCTCAGCAGAGGGACTAGATGACATAAGCATGGTGGTTCGCACAGGAAGACAACTTCAACCTGATGAACCTGCTCTGAGTGCTGTATTCATGTCTATTCAATATCTTACCAGAAAAGGGAAACTACAGGAAGCAAGACAACTTGCTGATACGCTCAAACAACTAACTGGAGATACTCGAGGTGAGCAGGTCATACAGCAGGAACTGCAGTAATACCCAAAAAAAAGAGGAAGTTTGTAAACTTCCTCTTTCAACTTTTCAGACCTTAAATAAACTAACCCTTTTTATGAAAATGCTTTAGCAACCCTTATCATTTGATTTAACGTAGTTCAAACATATATCCGAAGCTGATAGAAGTACCTTGATTGGATATATTACCTTCGTTATTAGGATTAACATCATGTCCAAGACCTACTTGATGGCGGACATCAAGCACTAACTTGGAGCGATTGAGTTGATATTGAATACCTCCACCGAAGATCATCCCTACTTCAATCCGGTCAAATTCTGATCCATCAACACCTACATCAACTTTTCTGGATTCGACGTAAGCCCATGCCCCCTCAGAGGTAGCAGTTTCATATAGTGTTTCTTCTGTACCATTAATCGCCACACCCAGATTGGGTCCCATAAACACTGAAAAATTCACTTTCTTATGAATGGGAGACAGTTTCAGTAGCACAGGCATGTGTGCGTAATTCAATTTATATCTGCAGTTCATGAAACTACTGGTCTTCTCACCTTCTGTGGTGATAGAAGATGTTTTCTGGGTGATCCTTGCGCTCTTCTGAAAAAAGTTCAGCTCAGGTTGAATCACAGCAATTTTGCGCAGTCTGATCTCTACAGGTATTGAAAAAGTAGGATTCAGTGTGTTATCAACTTCTCCACCATAGGATTTGACAGGTATAGAAGCTCTAGTTATTCCTCCCCGGATGCCCACTGATATTTGTGCATAGCCGGTAGCAATTATCATGGTCAAGCAAAGGGTTAATATTGATGTGCTAAAACGATTCATATTGATATGGGTTGCTATATTTATAGTTTTATATTTTTTTTGTTTAATACTTTTTGCAAAATTTTTATTACTATATTAAATATACGTATTAAATTTTTAAATGTTGATCTATTAATGCTCGATATCTTACAGCTCATACTATTTTCTATCTCCTTAAGCAATCTCATGTTACATAATTACATATAATTTGAGAAAAATTGATCGACCCTTCGATGATTGAACGTTTTTTACACCTAAACTGCACATAATAGACGATCAATGAAATCTCTTTCCGTTTGATCGGTATCGGTAAAGTTGATCTCCATGGGTGGTCTTCCAGGTGAAGAAAGTACCCTTGGTAGTGATAAAAAATAATGTGAGTGAAGCATAAATTTCATATGTAATTTTTTAGTAAAAATTGTCGTTGTTTTATTCAATTTCATATGAATTGTTGACGGCATTTAAAAACGAAAGTCACTATCATTGTTACGACAAAAGGGAATTTTTATTGTTTTCGAATTATGATACGTTTGACAGACGTGCGTGGTTTATTCCCAAACGTGTATCCTAAAGGCTTTTTCCTACATGGAGATCTGTAGAAAACTACCAGGTCGAGGGTGAAAAAGTATCCAAAAAATTCATGGAGATATTAGCGGCTATACCCGGGCAGCCGTTAGGTGAAGGATAGATAGTAGGCTATCGTTAAGTAGGATATATCCTGCATATGGCATGATAAACACTTCAAAGCCCTGCATTGGAGAGTAGTTCCAGACTCGGTTTTTCCAGAATAAGGTCTAATAAATACCCCTACGCTTTCCAATGGGAATGATATATCCCATGGAAATGACAAAAGACCTGTTTTTGACATTACCAAAAGTACGCTGAGCATCAATATCGGTCAATCCCCAGTGATACCTAACATCAAAGGAAAATGCGGGTCTTCGCTCAAGCGTAATCCTACGGGTTTGAGGAATATAGTAAAAAGAGGCACCAAGCGTTACCCCAAGCTCCAGCGGTCTTATATCTGCAGACTTGCCACCTGAAAGATTTGTATTTTCGGGAAGTATATCTTCGGAAAGCTCTCCAAAGGTTTGGTCGATATTACCTCCTGCAAAAAATCCTATGAAAGGTCCCATAAATGTACTGAAACCCCAATGATCGAATTCAGGTGAAAACCTAGCGAGTAAGGGGACCTGAAAATAATCAAGTTGTATGTTCCCGTCTTTGGCACGAAGCAGTCCCCTACCAACTGGAGTACTCACGGGTGAAGGACGGGAAAAAGATGCTCCTTTTCGGATATAATTTAGTTCGGATTGTATAGTAATCCACTCATTGAGCCGGTACTCTACAGGTATTGCCAGTTCAAAGCCTGTGCTATGCTCTATGAAGACTCGCTCTGCGGGGATATAGAATGATGAGGTATTCCATCCAGCTCTTACCCCGATAGAGAGCTGGGCTTTTGAATGAATCTGAAATAATATCAGGTAAACTAGAACAGTTGTGTATAACTTTATCCTAAGCATGGCACTCCCATTAAATTTATGTAAGTTGTCGAATAAATCTTGTATTTCCTTCGACTACACTATTTATGTGCTTATTCGATTTCCATACGTGCAGAAAGCCTTTTATGTGTGTCATGTGTTTGACAGTTTGTATATTCCTGTCTGCCGGAGCACAAAACCAGCGCCCTCGAGAAATGGGAATAACGTTTGGTGTACTTCCCACCGGGCCCCTCAACGCTATTACCGATGTAGCGGGAGTGAGTGTGGGGCATTTTACCTTAATAAATGAGAAAAAGAATATCCGGACAGGTGTGACAGCAGTACTCCCGCATCAGGGGAATATTTTCCAAAACAAAGTTCCGGCCGCCATATATATTGGTAATGGTTTTGGTAAACTAATGGGCTACGGTCAGGTGGAGGAGTTGGGTAATATCGAGACTCCGGTCATCCTCACTAATACGCTGAGTGTTGCAGATGCTGCCCGTGGCCTAGTCGATTATATATTAAGTCTGCCTGGAAATGAGAAAGTCAGATCTGTCAATCCCATTGTGGGAGAAACCAACGATGGCTACCTCAATAACATACGAGGCAGACATGTGAAGCCTGAACACGTCATACAAGCCATTGAAGCAGCAACATCCAGCCCAGTGGCTGAGGGTTCTGTAGGTGCGGGCGCAGGTACTATGTGCTTTGGTTTCAAAGGTGGGATCGGGACCTCATCCCGTGTATTACCTGAGTCATCAGGGGGATATACAGTCGGAGTCCTCGTTCAATCCAATTTTGGAGGAATACTGCAAATAGACGGGGTTCCCGTCGGAGAAGAACTGGGTCAGTACTACATGAGCAACCAACTCGAAGATCGCGGAGATGGCTCCTGTATGATCATCTTGGCTACGGATGCGCCTGTTGACGCCAGGAATCTCAAGCGCATAGCCAAACGGGCCATTATGGGCCTTGCCCGTACGGGAGGCATTGCCTCCAATGGAAGTGGTGATTATGTAATTGCATTCTCTACCGCCGAGGAATTGAGCATTCCATATAATCCAGTCGCTCCAACCAAACCCGCAGAATACCTCTTCAACAGTCAGATGTCACCATTATTCCTCGCAACCATCGAAGCCACCGAAGAAGCTATCATTAATTCTATGTTTGCTTCTACAGACTTTCACGCCGGGAAGATACATGGATTACCTGTCCAGAAAGTGCTGGAAATCATGAAGGAATATGGTAGACGCTGATTGCGACGGATTGTCCTGATGTAAAAGAGATCTGAACAAACCATGAAAGGTTAATCATAATCAAGATTTTACAAGTTTTCTACCCCAAGAATCCAACTTTATCCCAAATCACTAATCTTTAACAGTACAACGAGCGTATAGCATTAATAAAACAATTAACACCAACGATACATGCCGTTCAAATCGTTACTTTTCCTTGCTGGCTTTATTCTTTGGATCAGGGCCTTGGTAGATATCATCAAAAGTGAATTTGATGATAAGAATATGAAAGTCGTATGGATCTTACTGGTCATCTTCCTACCTGTTGCAGGTACGATCATCTACCTTGTATGGGGAAATCGCACCAAGTTTGACCCTGAGCACGAAGGTGAAGTACGAGATATACCGGTTTCAGGAGATGACGGTGAACCAGATAGTAATCCAGAAGATCAATCTGTTTGAGAAATTCCTAATTTCTCCATCAAATGCTCGACCAAAGGCCATTGTACGGGCAGAATTTTATTCCGAGCAGCAGTCAGATGAAACCATCCTGCACGGTCTAGCTCTGGAAATTCCCTGATATTTCCTGATTTGGGTGGCCACTCCAGTTGGAAAGTGTTGCTCTGTATTCCCCACTTTTCTTCCCATTCCCCCTCAAAAGCCCATACGTAGAGCTGTTTGCCATTTTTGTACCTTACTTTACCTAACTCAATCAAATCTTTTGCCTGTACTTTTATCCCTGTTTCTTCTTCAAACTCCCGTTTAGCAGCCAATTCTATATCTTCATCCTGATCCACTAAACCCTTGGGGATACTCCAATGTCCATCATCTTTATTTTGATAAAAAGGACCTCCAGGATGTCCCAAGAAAATTTCCAATACTCCATCTATTATATGGTACATGAGTAGCCCTGCACTAATCTGCGGCATAATTATTTTATTAGTTTGTATCTGGCTTATCAGCTTGATCCTTATTCATATGCCAACCCCCACCTATTTACTGGTGCTCCAACTCCCGATTATGCTTTGGCCTGCACGTACTTTGTCACCCAGTCTGACGGATATCTCTGCATCCAATGGCAATAACAAATCGACCCTAGAGCCAAATCGAATAAATCCAAACTCCTCACCTTGTTTGAGCACATCTCCTTCACTAACGTAGCATTTGATCCTTCTGGCCATAAATCCTGCGATTTGTTTAAAAGCAAGCTCACCCAGATCATGTCTTGCAACAATGTAGTTTTGTTCATTCAGCGAGGATGATTTGGGATTAAATGCCATCAGATACTTACCTGGATAATATTGGTAAAACACAATGTGCCCACTTACAGGATTGCGATTGACATGTACATCCAAAGGAGACATGAAAATGCTGATCTGCATTCGTTTGTCCTGAAAATAAATCTGATCCTCCACCTCTTCTATAACTACCACTTTTCCATCACATGGAGACAAAATCGCTTGTGGATTAGCAGGTATATCTATTACAGGATTTCTAAAAAACTGAACGATAAAGCCACTCAATATGATTCCAGCTACCAGCAGCAGATATCCCAACCCATCTGAGACGAAAAATCCCAGTACAACGAGCATGCCTATCAAGATGAGTGAGATGGGAATAATCAACAATCCCTCGCGATGAATTCGCATATTTTATAGTTAAACAATTCAAATATAAATATATTTGAAGTTAAATGGTCAGGTCATGGCTGATTACTTACATGCGATTTAAATTTCCGTTATTAATTGTGGTAAGATGAAACTTGAACATATCGGTATAGCTGTAAAAGAACTGGAGACTGCTGATCGTTTGTATACGACTATACTAGGATTGGGTCCTTATAAGCATGAAACAGTGGAGTCAGAAGCAGTAAATGTGAGCTTCTTCCAAACAGGTTCTTCTAAAATAGAACTTTTGGAGTCGAAAGACGAAGAGTCTGCCATTGCAAAGTTTATTGCCAGGCGCGGTGAGGGCTTGCATCACATAGCCTTTGAAGTTGAAGATATTCAGGCTGAAATGGAAAGGCTAAAGCGGGAAGGGTATATATTGCTAAACGAGAGACCCCAGCAAGGTGCTGACAACAAATGGATTTGTTTTATACATCCCAAAGATAGTGGTGGCGTATTGATTGAGTTATGTGAAGAGAGAAAGTAAATGATTTCGTAGCGGGTATGTCATGATACTAACAAAAGGTTTCAACAATTTTCGGGTATTTACTGTTTCAGTCTTTGTACGTAGCGAGATTAAGTGGGTTAATTTTATAGAAAAATATTTACCCTCAAGTCGATAAAGCAGCTAATTTCTACACACGAACGTTGATAATGGTTAAATAATAAGTTTATTTATACATGAAAAAATATATACCCCTGTTGCTACTGCTTACATGCTGTATTTCATCTATATGGTCGCAGATAACAGTTTCAGGGATTGTTACAGAAGCGGAAACGGGTAATCCTCTTTCCGGAGCAACCGTGAGGGTCAAAGGTACAACCATTGGTATGCTGTCAGATAATGATGGACGATACATTCTGGATATTCCTTCATATGGTGAAGTGTTAACATTCTCCTTTGTGGGAAGAGTGATACAGGAAGTACCGATTAATGGCAGAACTACAATCAATGCAGCATTGGCACCTGATGATTTAATCCTGGAAGAGGTTGTGGTATTGGGATATACGAAGCAATCCAGATCCCGGTCTATCAGTTCGGTAGCAGTAGTGGGTCAGGAAAAGATTGAAAATATTCCCCTTCCAGATATCAATCAGATCATACAGGGGCAAGCACCTGGTGTACTTTCTACGGGTAGCTCTGGACAGCCCGGTGCAGCACAGAGTATACGCATCCGTGGGACAGGATCGCTCAATGCTGGCAGAGGACCTCTGTATGTTGTGGACGGTATTATTGTCGAAAACGGTGATTTTGTAGCCACGGGTACTAATGATGTTCTATCTAATATCAATCCCAATGACATAGAATCAGTCAATATCCTGAAAGATGCTACGGCAGTATCCCTCTATGGAGCACGAGGTGCTAATGGCGTAGTGGTCATCAATACCAAACGAGGAAGAGAAGGAGATACCAAGTTTCAGGTGCGTTTGCAAAGTGGATTTACAACACCTAATCTGGGAAATTTCGAGATGATGGATGCTCAGCAAATGCTGGAGTATGATCGTGAGGTACTGCGGGCAGGGGGATTTTCGGAAACCGAAATCGACGAGGTAAGGCCACTATCTCTGGCCAATGTCAATACAGACTGGGTAGACCTCGCCTTCAGAAACGGCCTTCAGAACATGCTAGAATTCTCCGCCTCAGGCGGATCGCCCAAGACCCGTTTCTTCATATCGGGCAACTACTTCCTGCAGGAAGGTATCCTCATCGAGAGTGATTTCGAACGCTACTCTGTACGCACCAACTTGGACCACCAGGCCAACGAAAGAATCGATTTCTCGCTAAACCTAAACATTTCCTACACAGATCAGACCAATGCATTGGATGGAGCCTTTTTTGCCAGTCCACTTCAGGGTGCCCTTAGTAATGCCCCCTGGACACGTTACAAAAACCCAGAAACAGGAGCGCTTTTGGTAGGGCGTATCCCCAATGATGATCCCGAGGTCATCAATTACGAATCATTTGTAAGAGACAATTTTGTACGTACTTCCCAGCTTAATACACGCTTCAACAATAACCTCCGGATACTGGGTAATTTCTCAATCGGCTACAACATCTTTAATAATCTACGCATACAGCAAAAGATAGCTGTAGATATGATTAATGTGGAGGAAAAAACCTATACTGACCCCACAACACCTGATGGTCTCCGCTTCAATGGGGTGGCCACAGATGTATTTACCCCCAGCAATACCATTACTTCACAAACTCTGCTTACGGGAAACTTCACCCTGGGTGAAGTCCATGCTTTCGATGGAGTAGCGGGGTTTGAATACCAGTTCAACGATACTGAACGATTCTTTGCACAGGGACAAGGATTTGCAGATGGAAGGTTGAAAAACCTGAGTTCTGCTGCTACCCCCCTAAATGTAGGAGGTACTGGATCGAGCTATTCTTTCGTTTCCTACTTTTCACAACTCAACTACAATCTCAATAATAAATATTATTTCACGGCAAGTATTCGCCGTGATGCTTCATCCCGTTTTGGTGCCAATAATCGCTGGGGAACTTTTTACTCTGTAGGAGGCTCATGGAGATTGTCTGAAGAAGCATTTATGCAGGATATTGATTATCTGTCGAACCTTAAAATCCGCGCTAGCTACGGAACCAGCGGTAATGCTGAAATCGGGAACTTCAACTCACTCGAACTTTATAGTTTTGGCTCCTCTTATGATGGACAACCGGGTAGTGCTCCCACACAGGTGCCAAATCCTGATCTGACCTGGGAACGCAATGAGTCCTTGAATATCGGTCTGGACTTTGGGCTGTTTAATGACAGGATCGGGGGTACCATAGAAGTTTATCAGCGTGTCTCTAAAGATATGCTACTCAATAGACCGCTATCTGCTACCAGCGGGTTTACTTCATCGCTACAAAATCTGGGACGGATGAGAAATGAGGGAATTGAAGCGACAATCAATGCACAATTACTTACTCAGGGACCACTGAGATGGAATATTGATTTCAATATATCCTTCAACAGAAATGAGATTCTCGAACTGGCAGATACGACAGAAATACCCAATGGCATACAGATCTGGCGTGTTGGAGAGCCTGTACGTGCATGGTATCTTCGCCAATGGGCAGGTGTTAATCCTGCAGACGGAACTCCACTCTGGGCAGATGGTGAAGGAGGGGTAACCGGAGACTGGAATTCAGCTCCTGAACAGCTCATCGGCAATGCTGAACCTACCTTCCTCGGTGGCTTTACCAATAATCTAAGCTTCCGCAACTTCACCCTTTCGGCTTTCTTTTATTTCACACAGGGGCATGAAGTATATGATGGGACAAGATTTTATCTGGACAGTGACGGTACAAATTTTGGAGAAAATCATCCTGTCTTTATTGCTGACCGTTGGCGACAACCCGGAGATATCTCAGACAGACCTGAAGCAAGATTCGGAGGTAACAATTTAGCTAACAATAACTCCACCCGGTATCTCTTTGACGGGTCTTATGTACGTCTCAGAAATCTGGTACTTGCCTATAATTTCCCGGCAACCTGGCTACAGACAGTCAAGCTGAGAAGTGCCAGATTGTACGCACAAGGTCAGAACATATGGACCTACACAGATTACCCTGGCTGGGACCCTGAACTGTCTGAGGTAGGTACGGAATTTTATCGATACCCTACTGGTAAGTCATATACCCTGGGGCTTGATGTTGGATTTTAAATAACAGGAATTACTCAATGAATCTTAGCATGAATCATATAAAGATCTTACTCTTATCCCTCTTCATCCTAATCAGTACGGGATGTGAAGAAGAATTGGATCTTGAGCCGGAACAGTCTTTGCCTACCAGTGAAGCATTATCAGATGTCAAAAGCCTGGAAACAGCTATACGAGGTGCCTATAGTGCCCTCCGCTCACTCGTGTATTATGGCCGTGACTATTATGTCATTCCCGAAGCAGCCAGCGACAATGTGCTGGTCGTACTCGATAACTCGGGACGTTTCATCAACGAAAACCGCTATATCCTGAATGCCAACAGCACACAGGGTGGATTCTGGAGTGTTGCCTATAATATCATTGCACGTGTCAACAACGTGCTGAACAATGTGGATAATATCCCCGATGCCAGAGCAGATGAGCGAAACAACCTGCTCGTACAGGGTTACTTCATGCGTGCGCTAGTGTATCATGATCTGGTGCGTACCTTCTCGCAGCCCTGGCCCAAAGGCAATGGAAGCCAACTGGGAGTACCTATCGTTCTGGAAACCAAGATCGCTACCCCTCCCAGGAATACGCTAGCGGAAGTATACGATCAGATCATACAGGATCTCAATCGCTGTATAGAGGCATCCGAAGCTATCAGCGATCCTAATGAAGCATGGGTACCTCCGTTTTTTGCATCTGAAATCGCTGCCCGGGCACTGTTGTCTCGCGTATATCTTTACAAACAGGATTATGCAAATGCGGAACAAGCTGCTACACAAGTGATCAACTCGGACTATCAACTGGTCACCAATGGATCTTACCTGAGCTACTGGAACTCAGAGGTATTTACCGATCCCGGTATAGGCAGGTTGATCGAAGACATTTTCCTGATCAGAGTACTGAATGTGGAAAGTAATGGTGCGGATGATCTGGGATTGATATATATGGATGAGGGATATGGCGACCTGAGACCTACCCAGGATATTCTAGATCTGTACAGTTCAAATGATGTCAGAGGGAGATTGATACGTACGATTCGTGGCGACCAGTATATCTACAAGTTTCCCGGAAGACAAAACTTTCCAGGGCTTACTAGTCCCAGAATCCTGAGACTCTCAGAAGTAGTCTTAAATCGCGCTGAAGCAAGAGCTAAACTGGGAGACTTCTCAGGAGCGCTGACAGACCTAAACAGGATACGTGCACGAGCAGGAATCGGTAATATTACTCCCCCTAATGACCGCGTACTGGATGAAGTACTGATAGAAAGAAGAAGAGAGCTTGCTTTTGAAGGCCATCGCTCTTTTGATATATTCCGGAATGAACGGGATCTGGCACGCCAGGAATGTAATCTTCCCAATGAAAGAAATTGTAGCGTACCATATACTAGTCATCTCACAGCTTTTCCCATCCCTCAAACTGAATTAAACGCTAATCCCAGTATGCGACAAACTGAAGGATACTAAGATGAAAAGACTAAGAAGCATATGGAATCTGGCTATGTTGGGACTTTTAATGTCAGTGAAAATACCGGCTCATACTCAAACCCAGACGGATAGTTATCAGTCTGTAATAGATATCGTCGATCCTAATGCGCTGAATCAGGAACTGACATTCAATAATAAATATGCTGAATTTCAAGGTGATCCCTACTTACTTAAAATCTGGGGAATGGGAAATGTAAAAACCAATCAGGGTAAACAGATTCAGCAGGTAGATATGAATGTAGATTTATATGCCAACCAGATTATCGTACGTATTGATCAAAAAGAATATATCCTCTCACCTGCAGCGCTAATATCTGCCACTATACGTATGGAAAGCGGTGAAGAACTCGAAATACGGCGTTACCAACTTCCAGGGCAGCCTGAAGAAAAAATTGTTCAAATCTTATATCATGGAAATATTAACCTGATCAGATGGGAGGAAGTGGATGTGAGGAAAATGGAAAACAATGCTGGAGGATATGGCAGCAGTAGCAGTACTGCAAAGGAAATACAGAAATTTTTCAGGTCTACGCATTATTTTTTAGCAACCCCTGATCATGAGTTACCTATAGCATTCGACCCTGGTAAGAAAAAGGAAGTGATTGCGGTTATGAATGATCAGGAAGCTCAGCTCAAGACATATATCAAGCAAGAGAAATTGAAGTTGAAAAAGGATGAAGACCTGGTCCAACTTGTACAATATTATGATACGCTAACTCATCAGTAAATTAATTCCAATGAAAAACTATCATCTGCTTTGGATAGGATTACTTTTTATTACGCTGATATCCTGCAATGATTTTGATAATACCTTTGATTTTGCTCCCAAGGTTCAATTTTCTGTGTCAGATACGACTGTTACAGAAGGGAATATAACGATTCCTATCGTAGTACAGCTAGTAGGTCCACACAATGCTAATCCCATCAACGTAGGATTTGAGACGAGCGGCAATGCTCAGGAAGGTGTAAATTATCGCTTGAGTGTAGACCGCTCTGTGACTATCTCACCCAATACCAGTGAAGTGACATTCAACCTGGAGCTTTTGGATAATGCAGTATTTGAGGGAGATACCACTACGCTGGTACTTACGATCACATCTGCTACTGAAGGGATTGGCGTAGGACGAGAGGACGAAGACCGCAAGCAATTCACGATTACTATCCTGGAGGATGAATGTCCTATAGACTGGCTTACAGGTACGTTTTCTGTTTCCACGACAGACGTTAATCCCGCTAATTGCGGGACGATCACCAATACGGTTGCGATTACACAAATCGACGAAAATACCTATGAGATCTCAGATCTCACGGGAGGTGTTTACAAAAACTGCTTCAGCCGTTCGGATAATCCCGGCCAGTTTACAGTCGATGGAAATACTGTTTTGGTCAAAGACCAACCTGATGTCGTATTTACTGAGCTTGGGCAGGACTTCATCAATGGCGAAGGTGAGCTCAACACCTGTGCACAGACCTTTACGCTTACCTGGTCCAATGGCTTTGGCGACCGGGGCACAAGTAGGTTTACCCGGCAGTAATAAATATTTTGTCTGTACCTCCTGTCAAGCTGTTTAATAAATACCCCCCCGTTGGACCGCAAAAGGATACGGCCCAACGGGTTTTAAATTTACCGCTATTTTGAGTATTTTAGGTATTAAATAACATAACGCTTATGGAAACTTACGCAAGGGTACTAAGCTATGCTATTCCAGGATTTATACTACTGATCATCCTGGAATCTCTCATTGCAAAGAGGAAGGGTATGAAGATTAATCGTCCTATGGACGTCATTTCAAGCCTGAGTTCAGGCATGACCAATACCCTGAAGAATATATTGGGTCTTTCGGTAGTTATTATCAGCTATGAGTGGATGGTAAGTCATGTTGCGCTGTTTGAAATCCAGTCTACGCTTTGGCTATATGTGATTTGCTTCATCGGGCTGGATTTTGCTGGCTACTGGTCGCATCGCTTCAACCACGAGATCAACATCTTTTGGAATCGGCATATTGTGCATCACAGTAGTGAAGAGTTTAACTTATCCTGTGCACTGCGCCAGACCATCTCAGCCATTGTAAGTGTATATTTTTTCCTGTATATACCGCTTGCCATCATCGGTATCCCTGCCAATGTTGTGGCCGTTGTTGCACCCCTCCACCTGTTTGTGCAATTTTGGTATCATACTCGCCTGATCAACAAAATGGGATTTCTGGAACATATCATTGTTACGCCTTCACATCACCGGGTGCATCATGCTATCAATCCCGAATATATTGATAAAAACTACTCGGAGATATTTATCATCTGGGATAAGCTGTTTGGTACCTTTCAGCCCGAACTGGAGGCTGTGCCTCCCGTATATGGCACGAAGAAGCCCGCTGGGACCTGGAATCCGATCCTGATCAACTTCATGCATGCTTGGCAACTGGCCCAGGATGCCTGGCGCACTCGCAACTGGTGGGATAAAGTCCGGATCTGGTTTATGCCTACAGGATGGAGGCCGGCTGATGTGAAGAAAAAATATCCTGTATACCTTGTAGACGACGTATACAACCGTCCCAAATACGATCCTAAAGTCTCCGTATTCCTTCAGGCCTGGTCCTGGGTACAATTGGCCATCCATAACCTGCTGATGTACTACATCCTCGTAAGTATCGCTGATTTTCAGTTTGTAGATGTAGTACTGTACTGTGTCTTTCTGATGGTGTCAATTTTTGCCTATACTGCGCTGATGGATAAGCATAAGCTGGCTGTGGGAGCAGAGATTGTCAAACTTTTGTTTGGGATCTTTCTGATTTTTCGCATGGATGGATGGTATGCCATCGATAGCTACATCCCTGGAGCCACCCCGCTTGTTGTCGCTTACTTAGTTATTTCCACTGGTTTAACCTTGTATTTTTCTTATTTTGAGTTCAGTGAAAAAAAGCGCACAGTTTCTGTCTCTAAATAAAAAAACTACATGTATCACCACATCACCGCTGCAGTTGCCGGTACAGGATTTATCGGTCCGGTACACACAGAAGCCCTCAAAAGACTAGCAGTAAAGGTTAAGGGAATCTTAGGAAGTAGTAAGGAAAAATCTGAGCATGCGCAGGAAGTTTTAGGACTGGAAAAAGCTTACGAATCTTTTGAAGAAATTCTCGCAGACAAAGAAGTTCAGGTTGTTCACCTGGCTGTGCCCAATGTATTGCATTTTGAAATGGCAAAGAAGACACTTGAGGCCGGCAAGCATGTGATGTGTGAAAAGCCTTTGGCGATGAGTGCGAAAGAATCTGCTCAGTTGGTAGAACTCGCCCAGTCAACTGGTTTGGTTGCAGGAGTTTGTTATAATATTCGCTTTTATCCGCTCAACGTCGAAGCCCGCCGACGTATCTATTCCGAAAAAATAGGTAGCCTTTTTACAGTCAGGGGCAGCTATGTACAGGACTGGCTCATGTATGAGACCGACTACAACTGGCGTGTACTTGCCAATCAGGGAGGGCCATTACGAGCAATCGCCGATATTGGAACACACTGGATGGACCTACTCACCTCTATCACGGGATTGGAAATAGCATCGGTTTTTGCAGACCTGCATACGGTACACCCTGTCCGGAAACGCCCCCGTGATGAAGTACAGACTTTTTCAGGTAAAACACTATCCGAAGATAAACTTGAGCCTATCGACATTGATACAGAAGATGGAGGGAGTATTTTATTTCGATTTAAGAATGGGATCAAAGGCTCATTATGGGTATCCCAGGTTACTGCCGGAAGGAAAAACTGTCTGCAATACGAGATCGCTGGATCTAAGGGATCTCTGGCATGGAATAGCGAGCGCCCCAACGAACTATTTATTGGGCACCGCGATCAACCCAGTGAAATCTTGCTGAAAGACCCTGGTTTGGTAGACGCTCAGGCTGCGCATTTTATTAATTATCCCGGCGGACATAATGAGGGTTTCCCGGATTCCTTTAAACAATGTTTCCGGGCATTTTATGATGCTATTATTCACAAAACCCCTGCAGAACAAGCGATGTATCCCACTTTTGCTGAAGGGCACAAGGAAGTTCAACTCTGTGAAGCGATCCTACAAAGCCATCGCGAATCGCGGTGGCATCACCTAACATAAACCTATGAATCATGGACATGATTAAAGAAATTGCCAAAATGATCGATCACTCACTGCTTCATCCCACTATGACAGATAAGGATCTCAAAGCAGGCTGCGAGCTGGCCCATCAGTACGATGTAGCTTCCGTATGTATCAAACCTTACGCAGTATCACAGGCCGTGGAGTGGCTTAAAGGTTCAGATGTGATGGTAGGAACTGTTATCGGATTTCCCCAGGGGAACAGCACGATCACGATCAAAGTAGCTGAGACCGAGCAGGCTTGTAAAGATGGTGCTGTAGAAATAGATATGGTCGTCAATATTGGACGGGTACTAGGCGAAGACTGGGACTACATACAGCAGGAAATTGCTGCAGTATTAAACATGACCCATCAGCACGATGCAGTCCTAAAAGTAATCTTTGAAAATGATTTCTTGCCTGAAGATAAATTCAAAATTCGCCTGTGTGAGATATGTAGCGAGCTGAGGGTTGGATTTGTAAAGACCTCCACAGGATATGGGATGGTCAAAGGCCCCGATGGGAAATATGGCTACAAAGGCGCGACAGAACACGACCTCAAGCTCATGCGCAAGCATAGCATCCCAGAAGTACAGGTAAAAGCCGCAGGTGGGGTCCGTACCCTTGAAGACGCACTAAAAGTGCGTGATCTAGGTGTAACAAGAATAGGCGCATCCGCAACACGGGCCATCATGGATGCAGCAATTGAAAAATATGGAGGTATCAGACCTGAGATCAACACATTTAGGCAGACAGAAGGATATTAAATTAAGGAAGCTTGTCTCCTATTGGGCATGGCTAATTCTGGGGCTTATATTGCGCTGGGACATAGCCCGGATCTACATGAACTGATAGGTTATCTGAAGGTCTGGTATCAGGAGTTGCAGGCTCCATTAAGAAAAGCATGACTTATCGTTAGCATTCACTTGTCTTTCTCCACTCCTCTGACTACCTCTTCATTAGCCATAATCCTGAGTACCTGACCGATATAGAGATCGGTAGTATCCATCTGATTGATACGCTTGATGATATCTACTTTGGTTCTGTAGCGTTTGGATATGCTCCAAAGGGTTTCTCCCTGTAAAACAGTATGCTCAATCCAGCGCGAGGTAAATTCTTGTATTGGAGGACGACTGGGTTTGGGCATCTCATGGATCACTTCCTCTTCCTGCTGAAATCCGGTATAAGAGGATTCTTCCTGAGCAACCGTATAAACATTGGCTGTATCCTTTTGGGGGTACGTGGCAGATTCTGTATATGGCGTTTCTTCAGCAACCATTTCAGATTCTTCTTCTTGCGGAGTAATTCTGAGGATAATGAGCTTCTCCCCTTTGGGCTTTTTCTTTTGCAGATAGAGTTTCTGACCGATATAGATCGTCATATCATCTTTATCCATCCGGTTTTTCCGGAGTATTTTCCCTACAGATACATCGTGTTTGCGGGCAATATTAGGGAGGGTCTCTCCTTTTTCTACGACGTGAAATTGGGCATTACTCAACGGCCCCAGATAAATAACCTGTGGAGGATCGAGCTGGCTTGTATGTTCTAGTCGGTTCCATTTCAAGAGTTTATCTGAGAAGATCAGATGCTGACCGCTGAAGCGTTCGAAGGAATTGATACCATCATACACCGTATACACGGATTGATGGTGAAGATCATCTTCGATATTAAATATGGCATAAGCCTCACGAGGCAGTTGGGTAACTGGCTGTGCGACAAAGCTTGCACCGGGGTATTTTTCTGATGTTTGACTCTTGGCCGGTGGGGTAAGCTGTATTTCTTCATGTTGACTCTGAGAGGCCTGAGGAAGTGTAGAAGTGTCAGGCTCAGGCTGCCCGGACAGTACATTGAGATCACTACTGGGTAGAAGTTGAGCTTCAGCAGAAGTCATTGCGATCTTCAACTGTTTACCCGGATCTTCGACATGTCCAAGATACTGTGCTACAGGCACTGGGATATAATATGTAAAATCCCTTCCATCAGGAATACGCCTTGTATCGTTGATCCACTTATTGTATTCAAAAAAGCTATCTTCAGACAAGTTGTGCGCTTCGATGACCTCCCGCCATGTACGATGGCCATTAGTAGCGAAGGGCATCAGGTAGTAATTGACGTTGACGTCCTCTTCCAATGCAGGCTGGTAGGCGATCTTATGAGCAATAGCCTTCAGTGCGTACCAGTGAAAATCGTCATTTATGGTCATTTTCTTACGTCCATAGTAGGCTGGATCGGTAAAAGGTACTGCACCAGTGGGGCCTTCATAATAGCTGATGATCGCATATAGCCAGTTGTTGAAATCACCATTGGCACGAGCAAAATATTTGGCTGAGCCAATAGAAGCGCGGTAGATATGTTTGCGTTCGTCTACATATCTATCCACGATTAACCCTGTCTCTTTGGCAGAACCTTCCTTGAATTGCCAGAAGCCTACGGCATTGGACATCGATACTGCGTTGGGTTTTAGAGCACTTTCCTGGATACTGAGATACTTGAGATCTGGAGGCACCCTTACATCTCTGAATGCTTCTTCGATATAGGGAAAATACATCTTTGCCCGTGCGACCATTCTCTTCAGGTACACAGGATTCTCATAAATCTTATTCACATGAGACTGAATACGCTCTCTGGCACCTCTTGACAGGGTTACCTCGATGCCACAAAACATAAAAGTACTGGGAACCCGGGGTTGTGCTGAGAGTTGGCTGGCCAGCACACATAACATGAATCCAAGAAATAATTTACGCATAATTTTAACCCTTTTTACGAATCACCATCAAACCGTCTCGAACAGGCAGTAGTACTTTCTCTACACGATTGTCCTTAGATACAAAATCATTGAAGTTACGCAATCCTACAGTTTCTTTGTCCTGGTATTCCTCACTCATCACTTTTCCATACCACAATACATTATCAGCAAGGATGATACCATTTGCTTCGACACGGGGCAAAATTTGATTATAGTAAGTTACGTAATTTTGTTTGTCCGCATCAATGAAAACCATGTCAAAAGTGCCTTTAATCTTAGGCAAGATTTCCAGGGCCTTTCCAAAGTATAAGTCTACCTTATCCTTGATACCCGCTCTTTCCAGGGCAGGTTCAATAATATAGGCCAACTCTGGGTCAAGCTCTATAGTGGAGATTTTGCCTCCGGGAGCGAGTCCCTCTGCCATACAGATACAACTATAGCCCGTAAACGTACCTATCTCCAGAATGTGGCCTGGACCCTTGATGTGTGAGACCAGTGATAGCAAACGTCCTTGATAGGGGCCTGACAGCATACGGGGATAGAGCGTCTTGAGATGTGTTTCGCGTCTCAGTTGATACAACAATTCCGGCTCATCAGTGGTGATTCCCTCCGAATATTCGATGATCTGATCTGAAAGCGAAACCATATGTCTACACCGCTTTTTGGTACGTGATCTGTGTCAAGCCAGGCGTTTCCCATGCTTGCTGTGCTGCCTCCAATATTTCTGAAGATGCAATCTGATTAATATTGTCTATCACCTCAGCAAAGGAAATGATCCGCCCGTGATCGAGCAAATCCTTGGCCATGGTAAGCATCTGAGTAAGCAGATTTTCATGACTCAAGGTCAATTGACCTGTCATCTGCCGCTTGGCCTGACTTAATCTCACCGGATCAAATGCTTCCCTGGCTAGTTCATTCAGTTCCTTGAATACCAGCTCTCTGATCTGATTCAGATTACCAGGCTCACAGGCATAATAGATTCCCCAAATGCCGCTATCCTGAAAGGGATTGTAAAAGGAACTGATATTGTAGGTCAACCCATACTGTTCGCGTATATTGAGATTCAGGATGGAATTCATAGCAGGACCTCCCAAAAAATTGTTGAGCAATTGAAAAGGGAGGTAGCTTTTACTGTGAATTCCAAAAGCTCTGCCACCCAGAATTTCATGTGCCTGATGTGTAGGAATTTCAATCTGTTCCCATGCTGTATTGAATCCATTAGGGCTGGTGCGTTGAGGATTTCCTGTAGGTATTTCCAGCGGTTTGATGTATTTATCAATCACCCAATCTACCTCTGACCGGCTGACATTTCCCACAATAGAAAAAACTACGTTTTCCCGTGTGTACTGATTTCGAATATGACGTACAACTTTGGGTTGGGTAAATCTCCGGATACTATCTTTGGTACCCAATATGGGCTCACCCAACCCATGACCGGGAAATACTAGTTCGTCGAAGTCTTCAAAAATAGCTTCATCCGGTGTATCGCGGTACATATCGATCTCTTCAGATATTACTCCCTGTTCCTTTTCGATCTCTTCCAGCGGGAAAGTAGAGAAAAAGGTGATATCGGTGAGAAGATCCGTTGCGCGTTCAAAAAATTCTGCACTCAAAGAAGCAAAGAGGCAGGTTTTTTCTTTGGTCGTGTAAGCATTGAGATCGCCTCCGAGTGAATCAAGATAGTTGAGGATATCGTAATAAGTTCTGCGATAAGTTCCTTTGAACACCATGTGCTCAATAAAGTGAGCCATCCCGGTTTCCTCTCCCTGATCGTCTCTTCCCCCTGTATTGATCACATACCCACAATGTACGGTCCGGGTGTATGGGATATACTTGTAAATAACTCGCAGACCGTTTGCTAATTCTATAATATTCGCTTCCATCTCCTTGTTCCTGACGCAATTTTATGTAACGACTACTAATATAGGAATCTCATAGAAACACGCGAATTCCTGTAAAAGGTTTTTAGAAAAATTTGTTTCTTATCTAGAAGCTTATCGCGTAAAAATTTTCCTACAGGACCGTTCTTGGGTCGTAATGCAGCCCAGATGATGGTAACATAAGTGATCGCTGTATTGATTGAGTTGAGACTGGGCTTTTTGTCCATCAGTGCGATTCCTACTGGTGAGAATCGTTTGATATCCTTTCTGGTGCAGTTACCAGATACATTCGAGCCCGATCTCCCTGTTGGAACTGGTTATAAGCGCTATTTGATTATTCATAGTATCAAAAACGTGTTTGGGGGATAGCGGTTTAATCCTTGTATTTCTTATTATCTTTATCCACATGCAGGAAACCATCAAAGTATTATATGATTTTGAAGACCTACAGGAGGTTGCTGATTGGCGCATCATCAATGATGGAGTCATGGGCGGTATGTCCAAGAGCAAGGTATTTATCGAACAACCAGGTATCATGACCTTTTCAGGATATGTCTCACTGGAAAATAATGGAGGTTTTGCTTCTACACGCACTAGTCCCCGGGATTATAAACTGGGTGGGCATAAAGGGATGAGGATCAGGGTGAAAGGAGATAGTAAAACCTATCAGATCAGGCTGAAGACCGATACCAGCTTCGATGGGGTCAATTACAAGCAGGAATTCGAGACCCAACCCGGTGAATGGATCGAACTTGAATTTGTATTTGAAGCATTCCAACCGGTTTACCGGGGTAGAATTTTGGAAAATATAGGCCCTCCTGATCCAGGTATGATTCGCCAGCTAGGTTTTCTTATCTCCAAAAAGCAAGAAGGTCCTTTCCAGTTGGATATAGACTGGATGAAGGTGTATTAAGCTTTCCATTCAAGATAAATGCTGTGATTACAGCCATGAAAGTCATCCATCCATTAAAGCTCTCAGGGATCTGGCTCACCTGTGGGATTATGCAACATAGCTATTTGTAGCTAGTTTGCAGGTATCCCTATATCCCATATGGAAGGGACTAGATGGGATGAACCATTTTGGAGGGTAACATCAGCGCTATTGAATGTTTTCCATTCATATTTTTGCTGAAGTACTTTCATTTTCTGAGAGAGATTTTCCTGCTCGATACTATCCCTGGTAGCTAACGCAAGTGCTTGATGCTTTTGAGCATGAGCGAGATCACCGAGCTTGCCATGATACACAGCCAGTGAATCATGCAGTTCAACCTGTACGGGATATGCATTCATATTTACAGCGAGGGTTAGCATTTTCTCCAAAGTATCTACAGCTGCCTGAGTATTTCCTTTTTCATGTAGAAGGGTTGCTATCTTTTGGTTAAATTGGATGATGTGAGCGAGTGATGAAACCCGGTAGAAGTACCTAAGACTATTGTGGTAGTAATAGTTAGCAGAGTCAGATAGACCTTGCTTATGCAGGATCACACCGATCAGCCCTTGAGAAAAGGAATCTCCGTGCTCATAATCAATACTACGTGAATGAGCCAATGCTTTACGTGCATACAAGAGTGCTGAGTCCAGTTGATTGAGCCTGGAGAAAGAGGAGGCGATGTGCGAGAGTCCCATATACAACTGAGGGCCTACACTAAGCTTTTGGAACAGACGGGTAGACAGTTTTACTATACTGTAGCGCTTCCTGGTAGTTTTCAGTTTTCCAGTGTAGCAAAGCCAATCCACGATACACATTGGCTATCCCTATGGAATCATCTGCCTCAGCACAATCATTCAACGCACGGTAGAATCCTTCTAGTGCAGATTCATATTTACCCATGGACGCATACAGATGCGCAATATTGTAAAGATTCCGAGATCTGACTTTGTGATCCATATGAGGGATAGATTTTTCCTCAGCAAGCAGACAATGTCTCAACCCAAGCCCGAGATCTCCCAAGCGGTAATGCAGAAATCCCAGCCTTGCGTGTATGCGATAGAAAACAGAATCATGTCCAACCCATTTGAGGGCAGACTGGCAATAAATCATGGCAGAGTCATAATACTCATGCCTTTCATAAGCATCTGACAGCGACAAGTACAGGTTTGCCATATTGAGATCAGAACCTGTACGCCTTTTTTGCTCTGATGTGATAGCCTTTAGGCTATCGATATCAAGAGGATTTTCAAAAGCAAAGACTAAAGCAGCATTTAACAGATAAATGCAGACAGCTAAATACTTGATACACTTCATGGGGCTGGCTATTACATGTTTTAATGATACGAATATTTCTCAAAACAAGAAAAGTAATGCGCAAAAATCACATTATCATGTAATAAACACCCTTTAATTCAGTGTTATTTATCAAAAATATCTCTTACACTATAATATCCGATTATATTAATATCTAATTTACTTTGAATAATCTCTTCCCGGTTCAACGTTGCATAAAGAATTCATTCCTGTATGTACAGACGTATAAACGAAGCTATTTTTGTTAGTCTAATCAAGCCATTTTAGCTAAAAATGGAGTTTAACTTTCAGGCGGCAAGTTTTATTTGAGGATAAAATATATTTTTATAACTTCTTGGTAATGTTAACAAACAAGCATATATCTTAAGTTTTAGGTACAAAAAGTATCTATATATTAAACAAAGCTTTTGCTCTGATTGACCTGATGAGGTAAAGTATGAAGTCTTTTTTTGTTTTTGTAGGTAGGGGCAAAAAGTATGCTAGCATTGCCTTTCGTAAACCCCTAAACAAAGGAGAATATAAGCAATGTGCGAAAGAGATCATGGACATTGCCCGAGAAAGGAATGTGAAAGGGTTGTTAGTTGATACCAATGGCGTTAAGTGTATTAGTTCAGCTAATGAAAAATTTGTCTTTGCCAATACAGATCTGGACGTGATCAACTTTGACCGACTGCTCAAAGTCGCTATCCTGGCTGACAAGGACGATCATTCATATAACCATCTCGAAGCCATGTGCTACATGGCGGGTTATCAAATCAAGGTATTTCGAAACAAAGATATGGCCCTTAAGTGGCTGGACAATTGATCCAAGGATGACTATTCTAATTTGATGTTCAAACGAGTCCAGTTTTGATAGACACCATTACTTCTTCTGACCACATCCGTGAGGTAGTCGGCAATTTTCTGAATATTGGGCAAATGATTGTATTCCAGGCGGGATATGGTGAGTTCGTAGGGATAATACTGTTCAGTGGCTGAGAATTTTTCTTTAGAGATGGCAAACTGATCATTGCTGATCTTGTGTATAAATACATCTCGGTCCTCGATGGATGGAAAGCGCAGATGATGCTCTATTTCCTGTGGAAAGGCTGTATTTTCGCTAAGCTGTAGATATGTTTCCTGAGACTTTGATACTCCCCGGATGAGTTGTGGGTGTAGATGCGAGCGAAAAAAGCGCCAGTCGCTGTCTTTCAATTCTCCCATACTATAGGTATAACCAGGATGAGCATACATGCAAGTTTTGATCAGGTCTGTAATATCGGGATGTGGCGGAAGATAAAAATACAGGGACCTCTTACCATTTCCCGTACACCTTACTGTGAATAACCCATTCATATCCATCGTCATCAACCTAACAATATCTTCCTCTATTTCCTTGATCTCCTCGACTTCATCTGGGTGTACCCTTCCTTCACGATCGGGGTTGTTCAATCTGACAAATACATATACTAACTGGGAATGAGCCACCATTGGGAGATCATCAATCAATGATAGATTTAGCTTTACTGAAGCAGGTTTCCCGGCGAGTGTACAAAAATAAAAATCCCACGAACGATTATCTTGCATTTCTTTCCTGTAGCAGAAACATTCTATACAAGGTGAAAATTAGCACTAACCTGCTATGTCTCAAGCAGGGAAAGACTCACCCGTCAAAGTTTAGGGTAATACTGTCATATTCGCCTTTTATTTGGTATTTACTTATCTTACCCTCTACATATGGCAAGTAGCACGGTATTTCATTTTGATTATCACCTCAATGAGCACAAAACATCTGTATAAACTAATTTTCATTGCAAGTATTGCAGTTTTCTTTGGATCATGTACTCCAACTTCTACTTATGATGTAGTCATCTTAAATGGGATGATCTACGACGGAAGTGGTTCTGGGCCTTATGCCGGAAGTATCGGTATCAACGCAGATACTATTGCTTATGCCGGCCCGGCAAAATCGCTACTGGGCAACGTCAACATCGACGCTACTGGCAAGGCTGTCAGCCCCGGATTTATCAACATGCTCAGTTGGGCTACTGAGTCCCTAATTCAAGATGGACGCTCACAGAGCGATATACGCCAGGGCGTTACCCTAGAAATATTTGGTGAAGGCTCCTCCATGGGGCCCTTAAGTGATGAGATGAAAGCACAATATGCAGAAAATCTGGCAGAAGATGGAATAGACATTAGCTGGACCACGCTGGGTGAATATCTGAAATTTCTGGAAGAAAAAGGCGTTTCCTGCAATATCGCTTCTTTTGTAGGGGCAACGACTCTCAGAGTTCACCAGATCGGATATGAAGATCGTGCGCCTACTCCAGAAGAGCTGGAAACCATGAAAGCTCTAGCTGAAGAAGCGATGCAAGAAGGGGCACTGGGAGTCGGCTCATCCTTGATCTATGCTCCTGCCTTTTTTGCCAGTACAGAAGAACTGATCGAACTGAGTAAGGTAGCCTCCCAATACGATGGGATGTATATTTCCCACTTGCGCAGCGAGGGCAATCGTCTCCTCGAAGCGCTGGATGAGCTAATTCGCATCGCTGATGAGGCAGACATCCGCGCGGAGGTCTACCACCTCAAAGCCGCAGGCCGCAACAATCACCACAAGCTGGATCTGGCGATCGCGAAGATTGACGCTGCCCGTGCGGCAGGCCTTGAGATCACGACTAATATGTACAACTACATTGCCGGTGCGACTGGACTGGATGCAGCTATGCCCCCATGGGTGCAGGAAGGGGGATACGAGGCATGGAGAACACGCCTACAAGATCCGCAAATCCGCGCCAGGGTCATCGTAGAGATGAAAAGTGATCCGGATGACTGGGAGAACCTGTACGTAGGAGCCGATAAAGTGATCCTAAACAGTTTTCGTAACAAAGATTTGCGACAATATACAGGAAAAACCCTTACCGAAGTCGCGGAGATGATGGGCATGAGCAAGGAAGAAGCTGCGATTGAGCTGGTCATTCAGGATGGTAGCAGGGTGGGAGCGGTGTATTTTCTGATGCGTGAGGAAAATGTGAAAAAGCAGCTGAAGCTTCCCTATATGAGCTTTTGCTCGGATGCTGGATCGATGGCGCCCGAGGGCAACTTCCTGAATGCTAATCCCCATCCGCGGGCTTATGGCAATTTTGCCCGTCTGCTGGGCAAATATGTGCGTGAAGAGCAAGTGCTACCGCTGGAAGAGGCCATTTTCAAGCTAACCCATCTATCGGCCTTAAAACTGCGCATCCCTAAGCGTGGCCTCCTCCAATCAGGTTACTATGCCGATGTAGTGGTCTTCGACCCAGCGACGATCCAGGATCACGCGACCTTTGAGGAGCCGCATCAGTATGCTACGGGCATGGAGCAGGTCTTCGTGAATGGCATCCAGGTGCTGAAGGATGGGGAGCACACGGGTGCGACGCCGGGGCGGGTAGTGCGGGGACCAGGATATAGACAGGATTGACGGGAGGGACAGATGATTCTATGTACAGGACAAAAGTTTGACAAATTCATCTATGGGTTTGTTATTCAGTAAGTCAGTTCTGATCTCATCTAAGCCCTATTTGAAAATACTGTAAGCTTTTCTACCGTGTTTTTTGATTGGGATGAGCCTCCCTCCTTGGGTAATCATTTCTCCAACCTTAACGACCCATGCCAAGGTTAGAGCCAGTAATCCCATGAGGGTATCAATCCTCTCTGGATAGTTTAGTGTCTGACAGAAAAGTCTGATTTTGGGGGAGGCCTTCCAATTATTTCATC
>CAYXVE010000049.1:0-18610 GCA_964468435.1 uncultured Bacteroidia bacterium
TTCCATCTGAAATCCTTAGATGCTTTTGTCCAACTTTTGTCCTGTACTTAGAACTCATTTACAAATTTGTAGATGCTATCATCTGTTGAATACATTTCAAACTCTTAGCGGCTAATTTAGGCCGTGAGAATTTTTCCTGAACCAGTTTTCGCCCGTTGGCCCCCATTTTTTCACGTAGTTCAGGTTTATCTGCCAACAGGATCATATTGGCGACCCATTGGGGGATATCATCCATAGATGATGAGAGACCACATTCATATTTTTCAAGATATGAAGCCTGCCAACCTTTGTAGTTACTGACTACAGGAAGACCAAAGGTAAGGTAGTCAAACCATTTTGCTGATCCGTTGGCTTCCAATACCTGATGTGGTGCAAAGCAGGCGACACCAGCATCTGCCTGCAAGAAAAAATGATGTAGTGATGTCTGGGGAACTGCCGGAGCAAAGATGACATTCTGGCATCTCAGGAATTGAGCCATTCCTTTGACTTTTTCGAGTTGATTCCCTTCTCCGACTATCATAAATTCTATTTCTTTCCACCCTGCTTGCTGAATCATATGTGCAGCTTTAATAAGCTGCTCCAGACCATTTGCTATTCCTACAGTCCCTGCATACAAAAACAGTACTTTGTCGGATTTTTTCGAGCGAAACATTTTACCGGAAGAGGCAGAGAGATTAGACCCATTGTGAACAACATGTATCTGGGTTTTTGCTATGCCATAATTTATGAGTTGGATTTTCATGTCTTCAGAAAAAGGGAGTACGAGGGAAGCACTCCGATAAATCTTTTGTGCTTTACTAGTGAACACACGAGAGATTAAGCGATTCTTAATGAAGCCCATACCCAGCGGAACATCTGGCCATACATCTGCAACCTCCAGTGCCAGCGGGATGTGATGACGACGAGCAACCTTTTTCCCCAGCGCAGCAGCTGTCAATGGAGGGCTATAGGCAATGACGACATCAAACAGATTTCGGGATTTTGCCCATCTATAACCTTCAATATAGAACCGAAGAAATGCAAAGATACGTTTTCTAAATCTCATCATGTGCGAGTAAGGCACAGGAATGACATAGATATCGATTCCATCGATCTGTAGTTTCTGAACTCTGGAAGAATTTTTGGTTACTAGAAATTGATCGGGTAGATAGGCCTTTGAGGTAAGTAGGGTAACCCGGTGTCCTTTGGCTACCCACTCTTTGGCAAAATCGAATGATCTGGTATTTCCTACGGTATGTGGGAGATGTAGTATTTGCTGTATGTAAAGGATATGCATGTCATCATGCCTGACCTATGAAGAGAATGAGACAGAGGACGATACTTCGCTTTGTTTTTTGGGACTCTCTTCAGCAATCGTTCTTTGAATAGTTGCCCGTTTTTCAAGTAACCCTTTCATTTTACCGATTCTGCCTCCTAAGTGATAAAGATAAGCAAACAATCCAATAAGGACTACTGGATATACTGCAAAAAACAATAAGTACAATGGATCCCATTCAGGGATGAGTATATAGGCCAGAATAGCCAGCCCGCCGGAAACCAGTGAGATCATTCCCAATAGTACCGGAACATACATCTCTGACACCCCGATATGTACCAAATGATGAGTAAGATGATCTTTTCCGCCTTTCATGGGAGAATCTCCCCGGTTGATACGGGCAATGGTAACAAATGTTGTATCCATAATCGGTACAATGAAAGCCATCAAAGGTATTACTCCGATTCGGAGGTAGGAGATATTGTCAGGACTGGTATCAATATTCCAGAAGTATCTTATTCCCAAATATCCCATGATCAACCCGATAAACATGCTACCAGTATCACCCATATATATTCTGGCAGGTCTCCAGTTAAAGAACAGGAATCCAATAAAGCTTCCTGTTATCGCTACATATAGATAAAAAAAGTAATTTAACCCAACACCTTTAATGGCGAGTGCCATACTGATAGATAATATACTCAGGGCAACTGTTGCTGTTACACCATCCATGTTATCCAGCATATTGAGGCTATTCATCAGCCCTACGATCCAGAAAATTGTAAGAAGATAATCCCCCCATATATAGGCAGGTTCCATCAATGAGAAAAATTGTATATGTATATTAAAGTATATCAGGATAATAGCACATAGTATTTGTCCCAAAAGTTTAAGACGGGGATGGGTGCCATAAGCATCATCAGCAAATCCTACAAAGAAAGCCAGAGTAGCACTCAGGAACAATGCAAGATATTGCTTAGAAGTTGCTGCTAACTCGGGATAGATCATGAATATGAGTGTACTTCCAAGCAAAAAGGTCATATAGAAACTTATTCCGCCGGTCGTGGGTTTTGAAGTGCTTGCCCAACGTGTAATATTCTGTGATTGGCGGCTAGCTACACCAAAATTTCTCGAAAATCGTAAAAGAATGTTATTAAAGGCAACAGAAAAGACTATTGCGACCAGAAATATCAGTACACTTTCCATTTTTGAGGGTTAAATAAATTCCATTATGCCAAATATATCCCATTTATTCGAAAAACAAAAAATACAAAAAATAAAAATCAACGTTGGCCTGCCTAAATAATCTCGTTTTCTGATCTTTTATCCATCATACCTTTGCGACAAAAATGAATCTCATTTCAGGTATGCCTATGTATTACACGTTTTCTCTTTGCCTTTCATCTTTGATTTTGGGAATATTCATCTTTGTAAAGTGCTCAATTTAGCGATCATATGATAATTATGGAAAAAATGCGTAAGATTATATGTTATCATTTGGTAAAAAATGTACTTAAAAGCGGGATTAATAGATGGAACCTTCTAAACGATTACCCTCAACAAGAATTAAGAGAAATAAAATGGCATTTGTCAATCATAACGTGACAAGGGAAGTTCTATGTAGAAAGTTGTACCCTTATTGACCTCACTTTCAAAGTAGATCCTGCCTCCTGAAAGCTCAATCATTCTTCGCACCATGGCTAGACCTAGCCCCATTCCTGAACTTTTGGTAGAAAAGTTAGGTTCAAATATCATTTCCTTTACCTCTTCTGACATCCCTTTGCCATTATCTTTAATTTCTACCATGCATGTTTCATGCGCATTTTCAAACAAACGGATATCCATGACTCCCTTCTCTTCAATAGCTTGAAGCCCATTTTTCACTACGTTTTGAAAACATCTACTCAATTGATCCCGGTCGGTATACACCCAGAACTCTTCAGAGGAAATATCAATATTCCAAGCTGTATTTTCGGTTTGGGCATATAGGTCTACTACTTCGAGTAAAACCTCATTTACCGAGACACTGGTTTTCTGAGGTTCAGGCATTTTGGCGAATTCAGAAAAAGAATTTGCGATACGCGCTAAGGTATCAATCTGAGAAAGAAGTGTTTTCACGAAGCGAGGAAACATCTTATTGAGATGTACACTTTGTTCGGTCCAAGCGCGATTAATATGCTGGATACTTAGCTTCATCGGCGTAAGCGGATTTTTGATCTCGTGAGCAACCTGCCGAGCCATCTGGCGCCATGCTTTTTCGCGCTGGCTCTGTTTGAGTTTTTCTTCACTGTCTGACAGTTTATCCAGCATGATGTTGTAAGCTTTGATAATATCGCCTACCTCATCATTGGCTTTGTAATCAATAGGACGATTATAGTCTCCCAGGCGGGTTGACGAGAGTCTTGCCTGCAGTAACTGCAGGGGTTGTGTAATCGTATTGGACAACAGCACGGCAATGATATTCACGAGGAGGAATACCAGCAGATAGGTATTGACAAAATAAGAGAGAAAGTCCTGTACCTGTTGATCTAGCTGGTCTTGTCTTCCCAGATAAGGGACATTTACATACCCTATGGGTTGGTTTTGATCGTTGAGTATAGGTTGATATGCAGCGAAGAAAGATAAATTTCCAATGCTTTCACGGTGCAACAATCTCGCGGCATTATTACGTCTCAGCATGTTGTAAGCTTTGGCATTCATGAGGTCAGAAGTAATACCCGTTTCGAAAATTTGGGGTTGAGTAGAGGCTATATATTTTCCCCTTCCATCGTAGAGTGTAACATCATCCTCTACAAAATTGGCGATTTTCTGAAACTCTTTGATCAATTGATTCTTAGTCTTGGGATAAGAGTCGAGCAGATCTGAACATTCCTGTTCGATTAGCCCCGTAATCCTGGTTGTTGTCCGATTAAGCGATGATTCAGTCTGTAAGATATATCTATTTTGTACAAAAGCTGAGAAATTGCTCACAATCAGGATTAGGGGTACCAGGATGATTATTAGGACTATCAAGCGGATCTTGGCTCTCAGTGGCAACTGGCTGATGGTTTGTTCTCCTCTTTGCCATCGGATAAAAAAGATCGGAAGCAGGATAAATGAAAATGATCCAGTGATGTAAAAGTAGAAAATGATCGAGAAACGGGTTAGGATCTCGAGAAACGACTGTCGTTGATATTTGACGATAGCCAGTTGTATATTGTCGCCAGGTATGATGTATTCCAGTGAAGCTCCCTTTCCTCTTGTAAAGCTGTTGGTTAGCGTTTCAAAGTCTGGAAGATAGTTGTCCAGACGAATGGGGAAAGAGCTGTTACCATTTTGCTCATACAACATTCCTGAACGATAAACAGCAAAATCAAACTTCTGTACCTGTCTGATTTTATCATACAGTTCCTGGTCCAGTGAGAGAGAGGGATATAATCCACCCACCTGTATGTCCGAGGGCATGATTTTCAGGAGGAGGTCATACTGGTATGTTGTATCCAGATTAACTGAGAATTCACCGATAAAGAGGTTGTCGCTGCTGGTTTGATCGGTTTCAGACAGGTACAGTCGTGCACCTTTATCGATCTGTTCGTCGAGAATTTCCCTTACGATCAAAGAGAGGACGTTGCCATTTACATCTATGTCTGAAGGTCTTTCACCTATGTCAAATACTTGCAGTTGGGTGTCAAAACCCTTGAAATTGGGGCTGATGTATGTTTCGTGTAGCCATTCAGCAAAAGAATCTTTATCATCATGGGTATTTGCCTGATCCAGGATACTTTCTTGATTGGTATCCAGATAGAGTAATACCCTGTCAAACTTGATCGTAAGGTCAAGTTTTTCCTGAAGGATCAGTTTGCCCACCCGTTCTACATTCAATTGCTTGTATAGTTCGATTCCATTTGTAAGGTTGCTGGTAACGATCATAGCTACTATAGCTACTGTAAAGACATAATTTGTTAGATCGTAGTCAAAAACATGCTTGAAAGGGATTCTGTATAAGATAATGAGCAGGAGCGATAAAGATAGATTGATGATGGCAAAGTGGTAGATAAACAGATAATCCTGACTTAGTTGAGGATAAAAATGATAGGCTGTTGCAGCTGATATCATAGCAACATGGGTGAACCAGAATACAGGGGAGAAATGATGCTTGATTCCCAGTAGAATATTGAATTTGAGAAGTAGGATGAAGACCAGGATAAACGCAAAGAGAAGAATACCTACATCCAGCAATATGAGATATGAGTAAAAATCTGTGGTGAAGATGTTAGAAAATTCCAGATCAACCTGTGAGTTGATGATAATTGTTTTGAAGATTAGGTAGTAAATCCTAAGCAGATAGGTACTGGCAAAGATACTTACAAAAGCCAGAATCCAGCTGAGTACTTGTTGCTTCTGGAACTTTCGGTAATATTTATTGACGATACGGTGAAATGAACGATATACCATGATCACGACCAAGGCAAGGGTGAAGATATTGAGCGTGAGTTCTCCCAGAGAAGGTGCAAGCGTATGAAAGGCTACGACCTTGGGAGAAAAGAGTTCTATTTCGAGATAGTTGCCAGGTATATTTACTTGCCATAAGATGAAGCGCATCATCAGCACGATTCCAGCAAAGATCAGATTAGAGCCAAAATCTTTTTGAAGCACATCGAGAAAAAACTGTCTCGAGGAAAGCAACAAGGAAATAATCCCAAGAAGTAAAAAACAAAATACACCAATTCGTACATTTTTGCGAAGTAAGCCTGGGCTGAAATTGACGATGGCGTAAATCGGTTTCCCATAAGGATCTTCCAGGGTAATCGCTGACTCATCTATCGATGAGAAATCCCGGATATCTGTATTGATAATCTCGAGATCTCTTAGCTGACCTGTGTTGAGTTTATCTTTGTATTCTCCCAGAAAAATATAAGGAGTAAGAAAGTCATTGACCAGATTATATTCTATATAAAGTGGGATAATATGTACGATCATATTTCCACTTACCCTACGTTTGATCTGGTAATAGAAATCGCCATCAAATTCAACTACGTTTTTTTTGGGTAAATCTTCATTATTACCGATGTAGCGTTGTGCAGGTAGGTATTGATTATTGGTCCAGGATATGAGTTCTCCATAAAAATTATAGGTCAAATCACAGCTAAGGCAGGAAGAGGGTTTTTCCAGCGTGGAATCCCCGGATGTATAATAGGCAATACATTGATCGAGTTCCTGTTGGATATGTGTATTTACCTTTCGAATTAGCCCTTCATCGGAGTGATAAATGTCGTAAACATATAGAACGGCACTTGTAGACAGGCAAAGGTATCCTACTATCAACCAGAACAAATCCTTTTTCAATTGAATACTTGCCATAGCATAAGATCAATAGGAAAACAAAAATACATAAACTATTTAATTTTCAGAGTATTTCTGTTGGGTCATTTGCAAACGCGCCCGGGTTGCACTGGCGCTGTAGATCCGGGTTTCCAGTAAGTGTTCAAAGTCTTCTCGAAGGTATACGGGTACGCGAAGGATCATCCGGGAAAGATCCATGCGCTTGCGCTGTGTAATCAGGTTGAAAACGACATTGGGATAATCCGATACCAAATAATAGTCAGATATCTCGTGCCATTCCATGATATTCTGTACATTGGGTGTGCGGGTAAGAGGGTTATTAACAACGATACCGCGCTCCATGATTATCTGGACGAGTAATAATCGAATGGCAGCATAAATAATTGCAAGAGCCATACCCAATAAACCGCAAATAACACCTAGATAGAGAAAGATGTCTTTATCTATCTGGCTAATCTCCCTTGATTGCAAATAACCCCCATAACTGAAAAAGCAGGAAATGCCAACTACAAAAAGAATTAATCCTAATACCGAAAAAATGATGGTTACTACTACCATCTCCGGCCTTTTCCATGCTATTAGCGTTTGCTGAAACTGCCCACGATACCAGTAGGCGATCAACATAATACAAGGAGCAATAAGCAAAGAGAATATAAGGCTGAAATTTACTATTAGCTTTAATGTAGCCATTTCATCTAATTGGATATATAATCCTGCTCAAATGCGTTTGTCGCTTTGACCTTTAAGATACAAACGTTTTAATATTTACAAAAGTTTTTGTAGTGTTAAATAAACGAAAACCCTGTTACATATTTGAATGTTCAGTATATCTTCCCCCTGGTCAGATATTCCAATACATACTCTGATATCCCATCTTCCAGACTATACAACGTATGCCGGTATCCAATATTTTGAAGTTTGCCCATTTTTGCTTCCGTAAAATACTGATACTTATCACGTATGTCGGCAGGCGTATCGATAAAATCGATCTGAGGCTCAAGTTTTAGACTTCGAAATACAGAAGTGCCCAGATCCCAGAAGGTACGCGCATATCCTGTGCCTGCATTGTACAACCCTGGATGTTTGCGGGTAGTCATTAGGAAATATATCATATTGGTAATGTCCTTGATGTAAACAAAATCTCTTTTTTGCTCACCATCGCGAAAGTCATCCCGGTGCGATCGAAACAGTTTCAATCGTCCTTTTTCTGTGATCTGATTATACGCGTGAAATACTACACTAGCCATTCGGTCTTTGTGATATTCATTGGGTCCATATACATTGAAAAACTTCAGCCCTGCCCAAAAGTACGGCCGTTCTTCCTGTCCGAGTACCCAGCGGTCGAAGTGTTGCTTGCTCCATCCATAGGCATTGAGTGGCTTGAGATTTTCCACGACTTGGTGATTATCGTCAAACCCCTTCTCACCTGCGCCATATGTCGCAGCACTTGAGGCATAGATTAGTGGGATCTGGTGCCTGGTGCAGATATTCCATACCTCCTGAGAGTATTTGACGTTCAGTATTTCAAATAATGTTTCGTCTCTCTCTGAAGTGTCTGTCCGTGCTCCCATATGGATGATCATCTGGATATCTTTCTCTTTGCCCTTGATCCATTGAAAAAACTGGTGTCTGGGCACGAGTTCCCGGTAGATTTTGTCCAAGAAATTGACTTTCTTTTCAGCCCGGGTAAAATCATCAACCAAGATGATATCCTGTATGTGTTCTTCATTGAGCCTTGCGACGACTGCACTTCCTATAAATCCCGCAGCTCCAGTTACAATGATCATAAGTATCGTTAGTCAAAGTTGGCTCAAAGCTAATCATTATCCTTTACTCTTGTATGTTCCAAAGTAATCTGATGTATTGGGGGCTATATTTTTCCTTTGGGTTAAAAAAATTTCCACAGATTTATTTTTCTGTAAATTAACTAATTAACATGATCTTTCCTTTCGTTAGTAAATTGATTATCAGTAACTTATAAATAGTATTTACGGGCTTGAAATCATGGTGTCGCCCTGACCATTTTAACTTCAGCCTGTTTTTTTCCATAGAAAGCCTCCGAAGACCTAGGATCTTTGAATCGTTCAATCATTCAAACATTTAATGAGATATGGAAACAAAAAAACTTACAGCTAAGAGAATGAATCTGAAGGATTCATCGATCGAAATTTTGAAGACGGTTCTATTGATGGAGCATTCTTACGGAATGAATTATCTGGTGCGGATTCTGCAAGGTGTTCAGGAGTATGGATTCCGTGAAAACAATCATAAGGATCTGGAGACTTTTGGTGCCTTACAGGATGAATATCAGGATATGGTGCGCGATCTGATCAGTTACTTGATCAAGGAGGGATATCTTGAAATTATGGATAAGCGTTTTGGAAATATCGGTATTACCCAAAAGGGAAAAGACTATCTCGACCAACCCGTGGATTTATGGGTGCTTCCCCGTACAATTCGCATGAGCAGAGCTGATAAAAAGCTTTTTCAGGCGCTTAGAACTATGCGAAAAGAACTGGCAGATGAAGCCTCCAAGCCACCTTTTCATATCTTTACCGATTATACCCTGCAATGTCTGGTGGAAGAAAAACCTACAGATCTGGAGGCTTTGAAGAGCATTCCGGGAATCGGTGCGTACAAGGTGGAAAAATATGGACACATTGTAATCGGGGTTGTGAATGATATGATGGAGCAAAAGGCTGAAGAGGATCAGGCCAGGCTCCATAAACGTGCCGAATCTCCCAGCCATCAGGCGATTAAAAAACTCTTTGAGGATGGGAAAAGCCTGGAGGAAATTGCAGAGACTCGCGAGATTAAGGTTTCTACCGTAAGATCGGCACTGTATTGTCTGCATAGTACAGGACATATCGATCTGATTCCATGGATCGAGCAAAATCTGGATGGCGAAGTACTGGAAAAGGGCCTCGAATATTTCAAAAACAATATCCATGGAAGACTTACACAGGCATACGAAGACCTAGGGCTCGACTATGATACTCTAAGGCTTTGTCGCATGTACGTTTCGCATATGTCTACCGTGGAAGAAGAACTGCAGTATGCTTCCTAAGCGTTGAAATCTCGTTAGGGATTATAGGGGATGACAGAGCTGTTCCGGGTTACAGTATACAGGATATGTGTGATATTTAAAGTACTGTAGATCCGGACAGTTCGTTTTTTCCGTTGACTTGCTATACGTCTCCCATCCTTTTCGTCTCAATTGTATCAAGAGATTTTTGACTTTCCAGGGATTCCTTAAGGAGTACCTCATGAACATTGAAAGGCGTTTCATCAGGTGCGGGTTTCTTAAGTGTATAACTCCCATCTGGCAGCATATACCTGGATTTCATATTGTCATTTCGAAGAGCATGGATAATCTCCCATACATGGTGTTTGATCCGTGGATCAGTTACAGGAAAGACCAACTCAACCCTACGATTTAGATTTCTTTGCATCAAATCTGCACTACCCAGATAAATCTGAGTCTGACCCTGATGTTTGAAATAAAAGATCCTGCAGTGTTCCAGAAAGCGTCCAACAATACTTTTCACCACAATGTTTTCGCTAATCCCCTTGATGCCTGGAATAAGGCAACAGATGCCGCGTATGATCAACTCAATTTTGATGCCTTTCATGGAAGCTTTGTATAGTTCGCGGATCATATTCGGATCTACCAGTGAATTGATTACCATGATGATATGCGAAGGATCTTCGTCTCTGTGATGATTGACGCAATTCCGGATCAGTCTGACCATTTCCTTACGAAGTGTGGCGGGTGCGATAAGAAACTTGTTCCACTTATCTTGCAGGGAATAGCCCGTTATCAGGTTGAACAGTCCCGAAGCATCCATCCCCATTTCATAATCACAGGTAAGCATACCCAGATCTGTGTATATTTTGGCGGTAGTGGCATTGTAGTTTCCTGTACTAAGATGTAGATAGCGTCTGATGGCATCTTCCTCCTGCCGTACGACCATACAAATTTTACAATGTGTTTTCAAGCCCAGCAAACCATAAACCACGTTGACGCCGGCTCGGTCGAGTTCTTTGGCCCAGCCAATATTATTTTCTTCATCAAATCTCGCTTTGAGTTCTATCAATGCAGTGACCTGCTTACCGTTTTCCACGGCCTGCTTGAGCGCACTGACAATGGGAGACTTGCCACTGGTGCGGTACAAAGTCTGCTTAATCGCCAAAACGTTGGGATCATTTGCTGCTTCGTGTACAAAGTCTATGACATGGTTGAAGCTGTCATAAGGGTGATGCAATAGGATATCCCCTTCTTTGATTGCCTCGAAGATATTGCGATGCTTAATGACATGCTGATTCAAAGCAGGTGTAAACTTCTGATCTTTCAGCTCTGGAAGATTAAGGGAGTTAAGATACATAAAGGCTGATAAATCCAGATATGTAGGAATGTCATAGATATCTTCACTTTTTAATCCCGCCATCTGCTTGAGAAACTCCCGGTTGTTTTTGCTCATTTCCTGACTGATTTCCAGCCGTATTACCGTACCAAGTCTGCGTTTGCGAAGTTCGCGCTCGATCAGTTTGAGCAGGTCATCTGCTTCTGCTTCTGAGAGATCCAGGTCTGCATTACGTGTAATGCGGAATTCTGATATATTGACCACCTTCATGTTGGGAAAAAGCACATTTACATGTTTGCGGATCAGGTCTTCGATCACAACAAAGTCATGTATACCATTATCAGTGGGTAGTGAGATAAACCTGGGTAATATGGGAGGAATATGTATGACCGCAACTTTTTTCTCCTTGTGATAAGGCATACGCAGCTCCACAAATAGATTGAGGCCAAGTCCTTTGAGTTGTGGGAAGGGGTGGGCCGGATCTATGGCAAGGGGAGTGAGTAATGGATATACTTTCTCGTGAAAATACTGCTTCAGGTATTCACGCTGTATATTTCTTATGCTATTGACAGCTCTTAGTCTAATACCTTTTTTGCGTAGTTGTGGAAGAATATCGTTTTGTAAAATATCTGCCTGCAATGATACCGCCTGATGCACATGGACAGATATGCGCTGAACCAGCTCTTCAGGCTCTAGACCATCTGCAGCAATATCATGCACGCCTGCATGGATCTGATCCTTCAGCCCCGCAACCCGTATCATATAAAATTCATCCAGATTTGAACTAAATATGGATATAAACTTAAGCCTTTCCAGTAGCGGATGAGCTTCGCACATGGCCTCTTCCAATACCCTGTCATTAAACTTAAGCCAGCTTAATTCGCGGTTTATATAATATTTGGGGTCTTTGATGTTCATGGAATCTGCTTATTTCCTCCCGGTTTCTATTGCTTTTAATCTTCAAATATACTGATTTAGGTGTAATCTTTCAAAAACTTGCTATAGCATGTCTATAAGTTGTATAGCGCTAATCTATACCTCAGCTTAGGAACTATCATAGGATACTTTTAATCTATGCAGTATCACCTATTTATCCTCTAATAAAGGTTGAGGTTTTTTAGGCAGATTCTGTATATTGCATTATTGGTATCCTATAATCATATTTGATCATGAAAGTTAAGCTGGTTTTAATTGTTGTTAGCATGGTTGTCTCGACAACAGTGCTTGTAGCACAAAAAGTAGAAAAAAAGAATCCTTCTGATGTATTGGCGGCGCCTGCTGTTACTGCTAAACACATTATCTTAAAGCAACGTGTAGTATACAGCGCTGAACAGGACCAGCACATGAGATCTCGTATTCAGATCAGACTAGCTGATCAAGGAGACATCAGAAATACAGCATCTATTACAGATCGTCCCAAAGATAAACGGGTGATTTACATTTCAAAAGATAAGTTGAGGGCTTACAACAGAACTGGAAAAGATGCCGAAGCATTTATGGAGTTAGCCAAACAAAGATCCCGCAAACATTGAATCTTGTAAGAGAGGTTTATTTACTCTTCCTCAAAGAGATAAAACTGGAATGGCGCCAGCGTTTCGCTGTAGGCGGGTTGCTCATGTATTCGCTTTCTATGGTTGTAGTCGTGTCACTTTCCTTGATAGGTTCTATGAATCCTGAAATACTAAATGTTTTGTACTGGCTTATCGTTTTATTTTCAGGTATTAATGTAGTTGCTAAAAGCTTTCAGGCAGATCTGTCAGGACAGACCCTTTATCTGTATACCTTGGTTCATCCTGTATCTATTATACTGGCTAAGATACTTTACAACACCCTGTTATTGCTGTTAATATCCATTGTAACGGCTTTTTTGTTTATTGCCCTTACACAGACAGAAGTAATCAGACTCTCGTGGTTGATAGGACTTGCTTGCTTAGGAGCACTGGCCCTTTCTTCTAACCTCACTTTAGTCTCAGCAATCGCTTCTGGAGCAGAAAACCGTTCTGTATTGCTCTCCGTATTGAGTTTTCCCTTGATTATCCCCATTTTTCTTTCCCTGATTAAGAATACTCGCTATGCACTTGATCCGGCTGGTCTGGAATTTAATTACGATGGTATTGTTTTTTTGGGTGGATTTTCGTTGATTCTTGTTTTAATCTCTACAATACTTTTCCCTTTTATCTGGAGGAACTAACCTAAAATCTCAGAAGTCAGGCTCTTTTATCATATATTTTAAACAAAAGCTAGATTCGGCCATTATTCATTTAATATGATAAACTACGTCTAAGCTGTAGCCTAAAATTGTACTGATATGGAGAAAATATAATAGTTTTACTGATTTGTTTATATATTTGGAGGATATATTTTAAGAATTTTGTTATGCGGTTTGAAAAAAGTGTAGAAGACAGATACACATCAATACAATTACTGGAAGAAAAATTGGATTCGCAGATTTCTCCTTCCCTGAAAAGCGAATTTATTATGCTTAATACAAATGGAGTGAGAAATATTTTGCTGAACATGAAGCAAGTCAAATATGTGGATAGTTCAGGATTGAGTGCGATTTTAATTGCAAATAGACTTTGCAGTAATTCCGGAGGTATGCTAGCTATATCCAATCTTAATGAACATGTTAAAAAATTAATCAAAATTTCTCAGTTGGAATCAGTTCTCAATGTATTACCTACCGAAGATGAAGCCCGGGAGACTATTTACATGTCGGATATTGAGAAGGAGATTTTATCTTCGGAAGAAGAAGACGATTTTTCAGAGGCTACAGCCAATTAAACCAATCTGATTTGTGTTTCAAGTACAGGTACTGGGCACTAGCTCCGCTATTCCCACACATGCCAGAAATCTTTCAGCTCATGTCGTAACGATCAATGATCGTCATCATCTGGTTGATTGTGGAGAGGGTACTCAAATGCAACTTTTGAAATACAAAGTAAAATTATCCCGCCTCGATGCAATCTTTATTACACACTTGCATGGCGATCATGTACTGGGACTACCTGGTTTACTTACCTCTCTGTCTCTGTATGAACGAAATTTTCCGTTAAGACTTTACGCTCCTGCAGGATTACTGGAAATGCTGGAGGTTGTCTTCGGGCAGACTCATAGTCATCTGGGGTATGAATTAGAGTTTGTTCCACTGGAAGAATTTGACCTAGGCGATGTCATCTATCAAAAAGACGCCTACCAGGTAGAGTTACTTCCACTCGATCATAGGGTATATTGCAGAGGTTATCTCTTTCAAGAAATAAACAAAAAACCTAAATTTGATTTTTACAAAGCAAAAGCTTTGGAGATTCCCAACATATATTTTTCTTTATTGAAGCAGGGTAATGCAGTAAGGTTGGAAGATGGTAGACTGGTTCATCCAGAGGATGTTCTTGCTCCAGCAGATGAGGCGTTGTCATACGCATATTGCTCTGATACCTGCTATCACGAGCCCCTTGTAGATTATATCCAAGGGATAAAATTACTTTATCACGAAGCCACTTTTTTGCAGAAGCTACGGCAAAGGGCTCAGCTAACTTATCACAGTACAGCTCTGGAGGCAGCTACTATTGCCCAAAAAGCAGACGTAAGTCAACTGCTACTGGGACATTATTCTGCGAGATATAGAGACCTTACTCCACTACTCGAAGAAGCACAGACCATTTTTCACAATACTCTTCTGGCTCAAGATGGACAGGTCTATAAGGTGAAAGAATATGTATAGAAAAGAAAATCTATTATTCATCATTCTGGGCGGATTCTTTATCTCTAATGCCTTACTGGCTGAATTTATCGGAGCTAAAATATTCTCGCTCGAGCTTTCTCTAGGCTTCGATCCCGTCAATATTTCGCTTTTTGGTCAGGATGGGCTGGCTTTCAACCTTACCGCAGGAGTCTTGCTTTGGCCTGTAGTATTTGTCATGACAGATGTCATTAACGAGTATTATGGAAAGCGAGGGGTCAGGCTACTTTCTTATCTGGCTGTAGGATTGATTGTTTATGCCTATATCATGGTACTGCTGGCCATCCATACAACACCTGCAGAGTTCTGGTTGGATATCAATGATGACATACAACCTAGTGTAGATATAGCATTTAAAAGAATATTTGGACAAGGACTCTGGATCATTGTAGGTTCTCTGGTAGCTTTTCTCATAGGGCAGATTGTGGATGTAACCGTTTTTCAATATCTACGAAGATTTACAGGTTCTTCCAAAATCTGGTTGCGAGCCACTGGATCGACTCTTGTATCTCAACTTATCGATAGCTTTGTGGTATTGTTTATTGCATTTTATATAGGTCCTTCTGCCGAATTAAAGTGGCCCATCCTTCAGGTGTTCGCAGTTGGAGTTGTCAATTATTCTTATAAATTTACTATGGCAATCATACTTACTCCCTTATTGTATTTATTTCATGCAGTTATAGATCATTACCTAGGTCAGAAGCTTGCACAAAAACTTATTCAACAAGCTGCTGAAAGCTCTTAACGTTTTGGTTTAGAGAGGTGTAATTTCTATTAACGAGAAAATATAAGAATTTTGAATCAAAAATTCTTATATTTAATCCAAACAAAATAGAACGTGGATATACTCGAAAGGATCATCGAAAATCTTACCAGCGACGAAGTCAGAAGATTTAAAATTTTATCCAATCGCTTTAAGGCGGATGAAGAGAAAAAGCTATTAGTGTTATTTGATGCGATCAGGGCCGGTGGATTTAAGGATATAGAAAATGAAGTCATTCAGCAGTTTTACGGCGATACTGACGCCAAATCCAAAAACAGCTATTACAGGCTTCGCAATAAGCTTCTCAGTAATATTGAAAAGAGCTTGCTCTTTTATCACTTCAACTATCGCAATTCGTTGGAGTCCTACAGCAATATACAGCTATCTATACTATACCAGGAACGGGGCCTATACAAGGAAGCCCTCTATAACCTCAAAAAGGCTGAGAAAGTAGCACAGACACACGATCAGTTTAACCTCTTGGAGGTTATCTATGATGAGATGCTCAACCTCTCCAACAATCTTGAACTGGATATAGAAAGCATCCTTCAGAAAAGGCGGGATAACCAACAGAAACTCGATATTCTCAGGGCTAATAGTGAGGTCCTTGGACTCATCACCCAACAACTTCTCAAGCGAAATTACGCTCGTAGTAAGCGAAGCGAATCTATTATCGAAACCCTGGAAGATGTCAAGCAGCGCCTTGAAGAACACAAAGATATTTTTCAGTCGGGTTCGGGTAAGATCATGATTATGAAGACGGTGGTTTCTATCCTGATTCAAAAGGGGGCTTACCGCGAACTGGAGGATTATGTCAAAAATGTCTTTGAGGATTTTGAATCCAATGATCTATTTACCCAGGATACTCATAATATTAAGCTACTCATGCGGGTATGGCGTATCAATTCACTCCTGAAAATGCTTCACCTGGAACAGGCAGAACAAGTGCTGAAGTGCTTCCAGAAGGATCTCCTGATGTATGATAAACAGAATTTTAATCAATACGCCTTCTTCTACTTCTCCGCCAGAATATACTGCTTCAAGTTGACCGGTAGACTCGATGAAGCCAGCGAAATCGTCAAGGAAGCGTTATCCCATAATGAAATTCTGAAAGATGAAACGCGTCAACTATACCTCCAACTGAGTATGGCAGACCAGTACTTCAGCCAGATGCTTTTTCCTCAGGCACTTGAAGTTCTCAGAAAAGTGATCAAACACAGAAACTTCAACTATTTTGATGAAGAACTCCGCTTTTACGTGCAAATATTTGAAATTGTAAATTCCTATGAAGCGGGTAATTATCAAAAGACCACTCAACTCTACAAAAAACTGAGAAAAACGTATAAAAAGTTTAGCAAGGATGAATTTTATGCCAAAGCATACAAGTTCTTGGAAATCGTCATGAGACTCAATCAGGCAATGATAGAAGGGAAACGTGTTTTCCTTAAGTCTGCTTACAAAAATTTCGTAACGGAGTTTCCCAAATCTGAGATCGGTGACAACCAGATTATCCTGTATGAAGTATATCTGTTGTCCAAGCTGGAAGAGAGACCCTATTATGAGCTGTTGCTGGAAGAAGTCCCTAAACGTAGTCTTAAATTTGCAAAGGTGTAATGTATGAACAGGTACAGGTAGCGAGCCATTCTGGTTTCAGACAATCTTGAACCTCGTCGATCCTGAGATGAAAATCGCTGTCTGATTTGTTCCAGAAAATGGGAATTAAGCCTTCTAAGTGATCATATTCCGCCTGGTCATCTACTTAATATGTGCTAAGCCCGAAAAATGCCCCAAACTGTGTATCCTAATATAAATATCTCATCGCATGAGTTCCAGTCTGGTATGCAACAGCTATCTACCTGTACCTGTGAATTAATCTTTTAATCCAAAGAGTTCCTTTACTTCTTCGTAATTGCTGAAGTCAATCTCGGTTTTGGTAATGGGTATTCCTTCTGCGACGATGACGCGTACATCTCCTTCAAACAGATCTCCATCCCGGTCAGTAGCCTTCACGTATAGTGTCACAAAACCGGGATCATACGTGAAATCAAAGACTTGCGTAAAAGGTGGATCATGATTAATAATAGTAAAGGGAAGGATATTCCAGCGCTCATTTTCATCTACCCTGTAGTAGACTAGTACCAGACCATTGTCAACAATGTCCTGAGTTATCTCAGGTACACTAAGGTCCAGAAAGCGAAAAAATTCCGGTTCGCCAGGTTGACCGTCATCTACCCAATCGTCAGCTATGATGACATAATTAATACTGAAAACGTTGGCATTGCCATCCAAACCTGGAGGCCCTGGAGGCCCCGGAGGTCCTGGAGGGCCAATAGGTCCCTCAGGACCTCCACATGCCGCGAAAAACAGTATTATTCCTGCTAGTAATGGTGAGAAGTGGGTAAATTTCATACACATGATATTATCTTTTATTAATTTGGTTGTTAAATATACGGTCATGTTTCTAAAGAGATTGCGCTTACCTTGATCTCGTGCTAATAATCGCTATTTTAGAAAAGAAATATTTATCATTCGTGGTAGCTATACTTATGAGAAAATGGTTAAGAATATTATTGTTTATGCTGCTAGGGTTGCTAGTAGTGATTGGGATGTGGGGATACTTTCATATGAAGGATCGCCACCCAGGTTATACGATAGATCTTCAAATATCAGGTGGGCAAAACATTGACACCTATGAAATAGGATTTGCTGCAAAATCCATTACACCACTTTTGTCGGATACATGGGTGGATGTAGATGGAAATGCAAAATATGAGCCTAAAAAGGGGGATACATACGAAGACTTGAATAATAATGGAAAATTTGATGCGTACTGGATTGCGGGTTTTGGTAAAAAACGCGCTGCAGCGGGTGTCAACGATTCGCTTTGGGCCAGAGCTATGGTAATAGATGATGGAACACATCGCTATGCATGGGTAGTTTTGGATGCCATAGGGTTTGGTCATGATGATGTAGTCTCAGTCAGAAAGCTGATCCCGGAAGCTCTTGGTATTACCTATACGTCAGTCCTTAGTACGCATACGCATCAATCCCCAGATCTAATAGGGTTGTGGGGGCCGACCTATCTTAGTTCTGGTATAAACCCGGAATATATGAAAATGGTTAAGCTTCAGGCTGCTGCGGCTGTTGTGGAAGCCGCGTCAAGAGTT
>CAYXVE010000049.1:18710-37063 GCA_964468435.1 uncultured Bacteroidia bacterium
GAAAATGGTTAAGCTTCAGGCTGCTGCGGCTGTTGTGGAAGCCGCGTCAAGAGTTAAGCCTGCAGAACTCAGGATTGCCAGCGATCCCAAAGGGGCCATACCGTTGGTCAACGATTCGCGGAAGCCCTTTGTGCTTGACCCCAAACTCAGTGTACTTCAGGCTGTAGACCGGGATCAACAGCAAAGCATGGGTAGTGTCATCATATGGGCCAATCACCCTGAAACGGTCTGGAGTAAAAACCTGATGGTATCATCAGATTTTCCACATTATGTACGTCAGTACGTAGAGGAGGGGGTCTATTTTCAAGATAGTTTGGTCAAACCAGGCCTTGGAGGCATCTCCCTTTATATCAATGGTGCGATAGGTGGGCTCATGACCACAAATCCGGGCCATCCAGTGGTAGATCCATTTATTGACACAACATATCAGAAACCTAGCTTTGATAAAGTACGTGCTCAGGGGCAGCATCTTGCACTGCTCTCACTCCATGCGCTGGATAGCGCAGAAGTCCTTGAACCTATGAGCCTTTCACTTAGAGCCAGGACTATCTTGCTCCCATTGGATAATCCCCTTTTTAGATTAGGGGCCTTTTTGGGTGTCCTTGAAAGAGGGATGAGTGGATGGATGAAAATGCGAACCGAAGTTGCATTTTGGGAAATGGGGCCTGTAAGCTGTGTCCAGGTGCCCGGTGAGATATATCCCGAAATCATCAATGGAGGGATAGAAGCACCGGTAGGGCAGGATTTTACTATTGAGCCATTGGAAACTCCTGCAGTGCGTAGTTTGATGCCGGGTGATTATACACTGGTTTTTGGACTTGCCAATGACCTGATAGGGTATATTATCCCCCAAAGTGAATGGGATGAGGAAAAGCCTTATTTATACGAAGATGAGGGAGGAACATATGGTGAAATCAATTCTGTAGGTCCTAAGACTGCTCCCATAATTTACAGGGAACTGGTTTCCTTGATTGAAAATGAGTAGTTAATCATGATGAATTCAGGGTGCGCTCCCTGCGGGTGGTGATATGCCAGGCAAGTAGTGCCAGAAGAATGAACAGAATCTGAAGAAAAAATCCTACATACAAAATTTGATTGGCCTGCTCAAAACGGGAAAGCTTAAGAATTCCGCCGGCAAGGATTACGAGTTCCATAATTGCAGCAAAAGTAATGAATGCAGTCTTCATAGGAATCAGTTGCTTTTTATTCATACGATCTATTCCGTGAAAAATCACAGCTTAAAATTAAATTACTACTGGGGAGTTGGCTATGGTGCTTTTCTACGATAGACGTATGTTAGAAAAATTTTCCTTCCTGGATGTTTACTGTCTTTAAAACAATACTTTAATATTAATCATTGGAGAGAAGGGTTATTGTCACTTTTCGTACAAAAATGTGTATATTTTTTCAAAACAACATCCACTTTTCCATCCACGGATGTAATTTGCGGTGTATGTACCGGTTAAGCATGGGAGATGCAAGGATACTTGCCATCATGTTGACCTTGGTGGGACGGGTGAAGGCTCGCTGGAGCCTGCGGCTCCATAGCCACTCCAATTGATATCTTCGATACATGTTCTCGTGATAGGGATACAGGCTATTCTCATTAAATCTGCCTTGTGAAACAGCCTTAATGATATGTTCTGCTGCCACTTTGGCAGATAGCATTCCTATACCAATACCTTTGCCCGTAAAAGGTTCAATCAGCGCTCCAGCGTCTCCAAGTAGCATATATCGCTCCCCGGATAATTTGCGATGATGGGTGCTGAGAGGGAGCTTCCATCCTTTGACAGACGCTACCTGGGTGGCATCATGGAATCTCCTGGAGATTATAGGGTGATCATGAATCAGTTTGATAAGCATTTCGCGCATATTCAGGTGCTGGTCCCGTACTCGCTCATTAGGGATATACAGACCTACGTTAAAGTAGTTGCCGGGTAAGGGAAAGATCCAGAAATATCCCGGCAGGGTTTCTGGCAGGAAGTAAAATTCCAGGGCGTTTTGGGGAGAAATACGGGTGATCCCTTTGTAGTAAGACCTAATCCCAACAGCATAATATTTCCAATGATAAGCTGGATTATCATTTAGGGAGTTGTATACAACGGAGTTGTCTCCATCAGCGCCTACTATCAGTGAGGCTGACATAGTATCCTCGGATTGGTCATGGGTTATCATGGATATCCCGACAGCATCTTTTTGGGGATTGATGTTGACTACACGAGTGTTTTTCAGGATTCTTGCAAAGGGCGAGGGGGTATGACTAATGAGAAATTGATCGAAATCCATCCTTTTTCCCGTGTACACAGGAGCAAAAGGAAGCCGATATTCATCGAAACGCAGCGATAGTTCTTTGCCAGAAGGACTAAAAAATTTTATCTCCCATATGGGGAGAAATGCCTTGTGATTCAGAAAGCTGCTCAAAAGATCAGGGGATATCAGTCCTAGGGTGTGCAACACTTCCAGCGTCAGGCCGTCCCCGCAGACTTTATCTCTAGGGAAATCATCTTTATCTATCAGCGTGTGAGCTATTCCTCCTTTACTCAGAAATAAAGAGAGCGTGGCACCTGAAGGTCCCCCTCCTACTATACAAATGTCGGTATGTTGTGGATTCTTTGAGATAAAAAATTAAGTTAATTCCTCGTTCAACAAGCTTCTATTGAACAATGAAGATAATCAGAACTGGCTAATATCTGAAGTCTCAGGAACATAAAAGCTATTCTGTAAACACAGAAAGGTGGGTTTTTGACTCAAAGAGTTATAATTCGATGAAATTTCTGATACTTACATTAAGTACACTTTGATCAAAATTACCCTACTTTGATTACAGAGTGTTAAGTATTCTGGGCATCATTTTGTCGTCTTGCAATGACATTACTAAGAGGCAAAATAATAAGCTGGCTGTGGAAGAAAAGTTGACTCACTTATGCAGCCGCAATTTGGCCGAGGCAAGTTTAATAGAGCCATTCTGGTAGCGGACTCAAATGAAATTATCTATGGTCATGCATTTGATTGGGTTGACAAGGAAGAGGGGGATGTACTTACCACACAGACAGTATTTTACATGGGGCTCGCTCGCACATCAACCACTTCATTCAGTATTTAAAACGCAAATCCGAGTGTAATTCTAAATCTCAGAACGGCCCAGGGAAGGGTACCATCTGCATTGACCACATTATCTTCAGCACTCAAATCTATGTTAAACTGTGAAGAGAGTGGAAAATCTTCTTCGATAAGCCCTTCTTCTACATCTTCGGCAGCATTGATAGCTATTTCACTGATTAGTATATCCAGGGCTTCCTGATCGAGCTCATTGGCAACAGTCTGATCGGGTATTTCTACGGTCTCGGTGAGTAATGTAAGCGTTCCTTCTCCCCAGGCAAAACCCCAACCCAGAGCAAAGTCTACCCCTAGAGCTATTACATCACCCAAGATCCACTGTCCGCCTACCCCTAATCCCAATGCGAGGGCGTTTGTGGAAGCATCTGCGTCAATATCTATTTCTACATCCTGAAGGACATAATTTTGACCTTCGTACACAAAGCTGATGACATCATCATCTCGCCAATGAAAAGGAAGAGCCCAGCTGTAATTACTATATTTGATCATGCCGCTAAAAAAGAATCCGGTAGGAGCCTCTGCATTTCTACCTGGGTAAAACCTTATTTCTGGCGTAAGGTCAAATCCTTTCCATTCTACGCCCTCCCGGAAATATCCTAACTCCCAGTTTCTGTTGAACTCTTCGATTATATCATTTCTATACCCACTGTCAAAAGAGAGTGGAAGTTGAAGATTTGTCGTCAGGTTGAGAGACAAATTGGGATTTATCACTCGCTCGTACGAAAGATTTACACTGTTCCATGCCAGGTGTGGTAGGCTGATTTTCACCAGGTTTACCTGTGCAGGAGATTGCTGAATCCACAGTATAATGAGAGGAATAAGGAAAATACGCAGTAATTTCATCAAGTTTTTTTTAAAAAAACTACATAAGCCGATTATATACAACTTTTCCGGATTGGTTTTTAAAAAGTTCTTTGGGAGATTTCCTCCAGGTACAATTGAATCGGCGTAAAGGAGGTAAGTCCTGCAAGCTCTTTTGCCAGCTTTAGTGCTTTTGCATGGTAGTTACTGATAAGCTCCTGCGTATGCCTGCCGATTTCTAGTTCATTGTAAAGATGCAATACTTCCTGAATCTTTTGATGAGGATTCTGAGTTCGCCTTATATTGAATTGAAGTCGTTCCCGTTGGCTGTAGTCTGATAATTCCAGTGCTTTGAGTAGCAGGTATGTCTTTTTATTGGCGATGATATCTCCACCGATTTGTTTTCCGAACTTCTGAGAAGGAAAGGCATCCATTAGATCATCCTTAAGTTGGAAAGCAATACCTAATGCCTCTCCAAATTCCTGGAACTTAGTACGGATGGTAGGATCTGCATCACCTGCAATAGCCCCGAGCCTCAAAGAACCCCCTATAAGCACAGCAGTTTTCTTGCGTATCATTTCGATATAATCGTTTATGCCTACTCTGGGAGAAGTCTCAAAGTCCATGTCACTCATTTGGCCCTCACAAACTTCCATGGCAATCTCTGTAAAGGTGGTAATGAGCGTTTCGGCTTTATCCGGAAAATCCTTTACAAGATTTCCCATGGCATAAACCAGTAGGGCATCCCCCGAAAGAATAGCAGTATTTATGTTCCAAGTTTGATGCACAGAAGGATTACCTCTCCTGAGAGGAGCTTTATCCATGATATCGTCATGCATCAGGGTGAAATTATGAAATAATTCTACAGAAAGTGCCACGTTGATTGCTCCTTCTGGCTGTTGATGGGTTACTGCGTGATAAGCCAGCATGGTGAGTACAGGGCGTATCCGTTTTGCCTTCAGGGATAATATATACTCCATGGGTTGATATAGGTTGTAGGGCTTTTTTCCACAGAAGGCCATATTTTGTAATCGCTGATCAACTAAATTCCTCAGCTCAGAAGTAACACTGGTAGATGTAATTGTTTTCATTGTGCGGCAACCTTTTTGTTTGATGAATTTTACTCGTAAGCTTTACAGCAGGTTTTAGCTGACTGCGCCTACTGGTCGTATTTTAAACACAATATGTATGATTACTTCTGTAATTTAACAACCCATACGAAAGTGTGGTTACAAATAAATTTAATCATACGAAAAATAACAATTGTTTAAGGTAACTTTTGATTCTTTCAACAACTTTACAGATCTTTTGTTCTGCCATTATAGGTTTTTATTGATGAAACATCGATTAGTATTGAAAGAAATATATTTCGCTAGGGTCGGATAAGTATGGTTTTTGTTAGGCAACGCATCATTTAGGTCGTGCAAACCGACATGTAGGAGCGAGAGCAATATTTAGCACAAATGAGGGTAGGGAAGCATCACAATTTATTTTTGGGGTACATGGGGGTCTATGCCTGTATTGGAGCCTGTTTTCATCACGATTCCAGAAGGACAGGCCAGGATATGGGGATATTTTATCATAAATATGTTGAATGTAAAATTACTTCTTTTCCGCTACATTTGCTCTAGAGCGCTATATAGTGTAACTGCCTTAAAAAGTATTAACTTGTAGGGGTTAAAGATCTCAGGTCAGTTTTACGAATGTTGGAAGAAAAAAAATACAAGGATAAAACAAAGCTATTAGCCAAAATAAAGGGAGGAAACCGCCAGGTGTTGAGAAAGGTGTATGAAGACTACCGGGAATTATTTGGTAAATGGGCCAGAAAACACTTTCAATGTGATGAAAAGTTGATTGTAGAAGCCTATCATACTGCGGTCATTATTTTTTACTATCATGTCAAAGAAGAGAAGATAAATAACCGGAACGCAAATATTACAACATATATAATGGCTTTGGGAAAAAATATACTGGTTGGCATGTTGGATGAGTCTTCTGAAATGATACAAAAGGCTGAAAAAGCGCGCTACGCTGAAATAGATCACACGCTCCTGGATTGCTACCGTGATGAATCCAATAAATCCCTGATCAATGGGTTACTAAATCAAATAGGAGAGCCATGCAAAACTGTTTTGGAATTGTACTATCTGAAAGAATATACCATGGAGGATATTGCATTCAAGATGGGTTATCAAACAAATGAGGCTGTCGCAAAACGTAAATTTATCTGTTTGCAGCAAATGAGAAAACTCATGCAGGAAATGAACGCCAATAAATAATATATGAACACGGAAGATAAAGATATGCTGATCCAGAAGTACCTCGAAGGGGATATTTCTAGTGAGGAATACGAGTTAATAGAAGAAATGAAGAGAAGGGATGAAGCCTTTGCTAAAGAACTTACTGATTATCAAAAGATACTCACGGGCATGCAGGGCCTAAGTATGGACCGCTTTAAGCAAGAATTGCAAAACTGGGAAAAGGCACATCAGGCAAAACAAGGTACGCTTGATTCGCAACAGCTAAGCTTCTCATTTCGGAAGTATTACCGGATAGCAGGTATAATTCTTTTACTGCTCATTGGTTCTTTAGCTATTCTAATTATACAAAAACCGTCCAGACCAACTCCTGAAGAGCTGTATAAAGAATATTATGAGCCTTATGAAGATTTGATCATAGATCATGAAAAAGATGTGGCAGATACCCAACAACAACTCTATCTAGGTATGGATGCTTACAAGCAGGAAAAATATGATCAGGCAATGATGTATCTGCAAAATTACGTCCAACAGTATCCTGATGAATTGAGTCCTTACCTGTATCTGGGGATAGCATATATGGAAGTTGAAGATATGTCTCAGGCGATACAAAAATTCCAGAAACTGACAACTTCGCCTGAATTGGGACAACAGGCGCAGTGGTACATGGCCCTGGCTTATTTAAAGGAGGGAAAAATTGAGAAGTCTATCGAGATTCTTAAAAATATCGTAGATATACAATCGGCTCATTACAAGCGCGGTGAGGCCACAACATTACTCAAGCTGCTGGAAACGTAAGAGATGCATGCCATATTATCCCGTTTGCTCCATGAGTTCCATGAGCCCCTGAAATTGTTCTGAATACAATCCCTGGATTTCTTTCAGATCTTCATCTTTAAGAACCGTGATTCCAGTTGTATTTTTTTGTACCTGATCTTTATTTTTCATTCCCGGAATAACGGTAGATAGTTCTGCGTAATTTAAAATATAGCTCAACGCTAATTCCGTATGACTGATTTCATATTTGGCAGCGATCTCCCATACGGGTTGAAGTGCGTAAAAAGACCTATTTAATACCTCTGGTGTTAACCGGGTTGGATTGATCTATTTATGACAGGATTTCAAGGATTTGTTCAGGATAAATATTTCAGAAAATAAAGACTTGGAAAAACACGCTAAGAGTATGGTAGTCAATCAATCTTTTTGCTAAATTTCAATATAAAAAAGGATACAGAATGAACGATATACTTACAAAACTTGGTGTAATGGAAGATCTTCCTACCGAAGAGGAAAAAGCATTTCTGGATCAACATGGTTATGTATCTCTTGGTAAAATCCTGAGCGATGAACAGGTCGCTGCAATCAACAAGCGTATTCAGGAGATTATGGATGAAGAAGGAGAAAACGCTGGTTTTGAACTGATGGACTCAGAATATATCCGCCATCCCAAGGAACAAGGAACCGATCGGTTGGCTGATTTGGTCAATAAAGATCCCATATTTGATATATTTTACACTCACCCCCGTGTGCTCGCGGGTGTGGCGCATGTATTGGGAGCGGAACTTAAGCTTTCCTCCCTGAACTATCGTGCGGCGAAGCCTGGTTATGGACTCCAAAATCTCCATGCCGACTGGCATGAACCTGTATCCCATGGTGATTACAAGGTTTGTAATACCATTTGGCTGCTGGATGATTTTTCAGCTGAAAATGGAGCTACGCGCCTTGTCCCTGGTACACACAAGGATGGGAAATTACCTCAGGATGTGCTGGAAGATCAAATGGCAACTCATCCAGATGAAATCATCCTGGAAGCCCCTGCTGGAACGGTCGTTGTTTTTAACTCACATACCTGGCATGGAGGCACGACCAACCGCACTAATAGCGATCGCCGTGCTATTCATAGCTATTTCTGTCGGAGAGATCAACCCCAACAAATTGATCAGGCGAGATATATCCGTGAAGAAACACTGTCCAGAATCAGTCCTGCTGCAAGAGAAATTCTTGCAGTTTGAATAGGGAAAAATATTTTGAATACTTCAAAATGACTTCAGAATGTAGAACTATTATTGTACACGTATTCCACATTAACACTATAGTCATGTACAGTAGGTCTTGGGTCATTTTATGTATGTTTTTGCTGACTGTTTTTACCGTTACAGCACAGTCAGACGCTCCTATCATTGTTACCGGAAAAGTAGTCAATCAAGTCAATGCTCAGGCATTAGAATACGCTACGGTCATTTTAGCAGACAAAGATACAGATAAAGCGATAGCGGGTATATCCACACCCACTGATGGACGTTTTGAACTTAAATCTCCCATTGAAAATTTTTATGTGAAGATCAGTTTTGTAGGCTTTGAAACCAAAACGATTGCAGATTTCCAGATACAAAATGGAAGCGTTGATTTAGGCATTATCGGATTGGTCGAAAGTGCCAATACCCTGGATGAGGTTGAAATTCGGGCAGAAAAATCCAGTACAGAATTTAAACTGGACAAGCGGGTCTTCAACGTAGGCAGAGACCTGAGTAGTAGCGGAGCCAGTGCCCTGGAAGTATTGGATAATGTACCCTCTGTCAATGTGAATATAGAAGGTGAAATCAGTCTAAGAGGCAACCAAGGCGTTCAGATCCTGATCAATGGAAAGCCCTCTGTACTCGCTGCAGAAGGAGGAAATGCGCTGGGAACGATTACCGCAGATATGATTGAAAAAATCGAGGTAATTACCAATCCCTCAGCCAAATATGAGGCAGAAGGAACTTCCGGCATTATCAATATTGTTATCAAAAAGGAAGAGCGTAAAGGTGTCAATGGTTCTATTTCGCTGAATACCGGAGTACCTCACAATCATAGTGTAGGGGTAAGCCTCAATCGAAGAACAGAAAAATTCAATCTTTTCAGTCAGTTGGGGGTAGGGTACAGAGAGCTACCCAGTGATAATCGAAATATCAACCGCAATCTTATCAACAATACTACGCTCTTCAGTGAAGGAGAAGAATTCAGGAATGAAAACTTTTACAATGTGATCCTGGGTACGGACTATGAAATCAACAAATACAATGTTCTGACGCTTTCTGGAAATTTTGCTTATGAAATAGAAGACCAGCCATCACTTACTAATTTCAGATTTCAGGACTCCACAGGTAATATTACTTCCGAATGGTTCAGAGATGAGGAGACAGAAGCAACCAATCCCAAATGGCAATATGAGTTTCAATATAAAAGAGATCATCCGGATCATGAGGACCATGTATTACTATTTAGTGCTCTAGGAACATTTTTTGGAAAAGACCAATCCTCCATTTTTGAAAATGTAAATACTGCAGGTGAATTTGAAAATAACAATCAACAAACCCAGTCCAATTTTAAGGAGGCTAACTACACTTTTAAGCTGGATTATACCAAGCCTTTCAACGATCAGTGGACCATGGAAACCGGAGCTCAATACGTAATCACAGATGTAAGTAATGATTTTGCAGTAATTGACCTGATTGATGGAGAATGGATAGAAAATCCGGAATTGACCAATCTGTTTGACTATGATCAGAAAGTTCTGGGGGTGTATGGGACAGGGGCTTATGAGGGGAGTAAATTTGGAATCAAACTGGGATTGAGAGTAGAGAATACAGATTTGAAAACCTTGTTGGTAACTACTAATCAAGCCCAACGTCAATTGTTTACCAACCTATTTCCCAGCTTTCACACATCTTACAAATTCACTGAAAAAGTATCTATCCAGGCAGGTTATTCGCGCAGGGTCTCCAGACCTCGGCTCTGGGATTTAAATCCTTTTTTCAATATACGCAATAATTTCAGCATACGGACCGGAAACCCCGAGTTGCTTCCTGAATTTACAGATTCTTATGAAATTACAAGTATCTATATTTTGGGAAAAGCCTCCATCAATGTTGGTGTGTACCATTTGTATACTACAGATGTAGTGGAGCGGGTAACGAGATTCGAGGAAAATGTGAGTATTTCCACCCCCGAAAACATTGGAACGAACCGCGCAACTGGTGTTGAGATCAATGGTAAATACACCCCCAATAAATGGTTGAGCTTCAACGGAGATTTCAACTACAATAACTTCAGTCGCGAAGGAAGTTTTATGTCTAGCTCATTTGATTTTAATGCAAATCTGTGGACAGCCCAACTTACGAGTAAATGTAAGTTACCCGCAGAAATAGAGGTCGAAATGACTGGAAATTATGAATCTTCCTACAGAACTTTCCAAAGTGAGATTTCAGACATCTTGTTTGGAAATATAGGAATACGCAAAAAATTATTTAATGGGAAAGCCGTGTTCAACGCTGCTGTGCGGGATATTTTTGCCTCAAGGATTAGGGAATCCGAAGTAGATCAGGATAACTTCTTCCTGTACAGCAGAAGTCTGAGAGGTCGATTTATCACGCTGGGTGTCAGCTATGGCTTTGGAAAGGGAGAAGCAATGGAATATTCCGGACAAAGAAGAAGGTTTTAATCGAATTAATAAGCGGTTTTCCGTTGCCGGCGAAATCAGTGGATATGGTTTACAGAGAGGGTGGGAGATTCTTTAATTTCTCTCAGGAATTTCATTCATCTTCTCCGCAAACTCCTGAATATCATCTTCCTGGATATTGTGTACAGATTCCTTTACACCAGCGACGCGCTTGACCATCATCCGCTCGAGCATATTCATCTTTTCGATTAGAAATTCACCTCCGAATAAGCCGTGTGCGGTAGCGTGATCCCTTAGTGATTCAGGATAGGAATTTTCAAATTCTTGTTGCTCCCGGTTGGTATCCATGTAGCAAATGAATAAACCCAGCCGCTTGGTCAACAATCTTTTTTCATGGTGCTCGATATATTTCCTGATTCCAGGCTGGATTTTTCCCATGTGAATCGACCCTCCTATGATAACTTGCTCATAGTCATCCAGATCTGGTTCTTTGAATTTATTTAAATCGAATAAATCTATCGACTGATCCGAAAGCTCTTCTTTCAGCATCCCGGCCACTTTCTCCGTAGTGCCGTGTTTGCTCATGTATATGATGGCGGTAGGCATGGGTTCTTAAATATGATTTATAAAAAGCTACTTAAAAAGATGTAAAAAGTTACAGTCTGGGAAGGTGATAAATGTAAGTGTATGGAATGAGTTATCTCATCTGAAGGTAAGTTTTCGTGAAATACTTCGCTTTCTGCATTTCCACGATAAAGCATTCTTCGGTTAAGCTTGTACAGTAAAGATCAACAAAGGCTTTTTAAGCTATTATAAATATTATTTAACGCTATGTTTTGGTTGAATATTGATCAATTCTTCAACAAACCCTTTCGTTTCAATACGACTTCATAGTACCTTATCCCCTTACCAAAAGGATTTCCCCTGGCCAACACAACCTCTCCTGCGGGATGGTAGGCCACAAGTGCGTGTGAACTCGAGGTCAATTGGTTGACTTTATAGACCTCCACATCCTTCAACGGAACGGTCATGTCCAGTTTGACATCGTGAAAGGTCTCCTGTTGGAAATTGATCCGGGCCAGATGCTTCATATCCTTGAATTTGGTCTTTTTACCTTGGCGAATGGCCCAGAAAGAACCCGCTAGCAGCAGAGCAATCACAACAGATATACTCAATAGGGTTCTTCCAAGGCTTGGTGCCCTGGAATATTGCACCAAACTATTCCCAAACAGGATGATCAATATGACGATCAATACAAAGCGGGCGGTGTAGGCCCAATAGGTGCCATAATTGACAAAAAACCAATTTTGATTATGTTCGAAGATCTCGAACCCATCGGCTTGTGCTATAGATTTCGGTAAATTTATCAAACTTCGTAAGTTATGCGGTTAATATGAGATCATGTGTATGAAGATCATATATACTATAATAAATCCTGAGATTCCTGTTTTGTTTCTATTCCTAATATACAAGATTTTCATATCTTACTGGAATGAATTTGGCGTGGGTCAATGTACTTATCATTTTATTATATCTCATAGGCACAATATGGATTGGCTTCTGGTTATCCAATAGAGCAAGCAGAAATATTCAAGGTTATGTTTAGTGTGGTAGGAACCGAGGTACTACAGTTTGTACCGATGACGGTGGCCACCCGACCATTTCTGTAATGTTCGGTTTCTACTGCCAGACAGAAGTATGACAACACAGAAAAAAAATATACATGAATAAAGATTTCACCCAACTGGCCCAAATGTACCGGAATTCACTGGAACAGTCTGTGCTACCTTTTTGGGAAAAGTACTCGGTAGATTGGGAATATGGAGGATACTATACATGTCTGGACAGAAAAGGCAATGTATATGATACAGATAAATTTATGTGGCTACAGGCCCGGCAGATTTGGACCTTTAGTATGCTATACAATGAGTGGGGTAAAAAGGAGATCTGGATGAAAACGGCTAAAAATGGGTTTGATTTTGTTAAAAAACATGGACGTGATGAGGAGGGCAATTTTTATTTTTCACTGGATCGCAAAGGTACTCCCCTGATTTCCCCTTACAATGTTTTCTCGGATTGTTTTGCTGCGATGGCTTTTAGTCAGTATGCCAAAGCCAGTGATTCTGAAGAGGCAATAGAACTCGCCCGGAATACCTTTCAAAATATACTTAGTAGAAAGGATAATCCTAAGGGCAAATTTGAAAAATCCACTGGCAACCGCCCACTCAAAAGCTTTGCGCTGCCTATGATTCTTTCCAATTTGGTCCTGGAAATGGAGCATGTGCTGGATCAGGTAGAGGTAGAACAGACGCTCGATCACAGTATCGATGAAGTGATGGACGTTTTTTACAATGAGGAAGAAAAATTAATCTACGAATATCTGACGCCTGCTGGAGAACACCTAGATACATTTGAAGGTAGGCTGATCAATCCCGGACACGGGATAGAGGCGATGTGGTTCATGATGGATATAGGTATAAGAAGGCGAAATGAATCCCTGATAAAAAGAGCTGTAGATATTGCATTAGGATTAATAAAATATGGCTGGGACCTGGAATACGGGGGTATCTTTTATTTTCAGGATGTCAAAGGCGCACCGCCACTGCAGCTCGAGTGGGATCAGAAACTCTGGTGGGTACATCTGGAAGCCCTGGTAGCTTTGGCTAAAGGTTATATACATACCAGAGACGAAGAAGTCTGGGCATGGTTCATGAAAGTACACGAATACACCTGGCAACACTTCCCAGATGAAGAATATGGTGAATGGTATGGCTACCTCAACCGGCGTGGAGAACCCTTCCTGCCCCTCAAAGGAGGAAAATGGAAAGGCTGTTTTCATGTACCCAGAGCGCTATATCAGTGCTGGCGAGTATTGGACCAGTTGAGCAAGAACCATAATGAATAATTTCAGCATGCATAACGAATGGAATACCTATCCGAGTGGTGCGCAGACCTTCCCAAAATGTGGATTGGCAAGGTCAATCGAGATTTCGATGCCATGGAGATGATCTGGAACTTTTTGATGGACCAATAGTCTTATTTATATGACTACACCTAATCCCATTCCCCCTGGTGCCTTCCGGCGCATGGACGAAACGCCGGATGAAATTTTCTATCAGGTTCCGCGCTTTGTGGCACATATCGATGATGCTGCTATAGCAGCTGTTACACAGCTTTACCGAGAATACCTCCCGCAAAATGGAGTCATCCTGGATCTTATGTCCAGTTGGGTCAGTCATCTACCCGAAGAAATTTCCTACTCTGAAGTGGTGGGTTTGGGAATGAATAAAGCAGAACTTAAAGAAAATCCCAGGCTGAACCAATATCTGGTACACAACCTGAATACCGATCCAGTCTTACCCTTTGGAGACAACCGCTTCGATGCCTGTGTAATTTGTGTATCCATTGATTACCTGACACAGCCTCTAGAGGTGCTGAAAGAACTCAGCCGGGTGATAAAACCAGATGGGCCGCTGGTCATTACCTTCTCCAATCGTTGCTTCCCGAATAAAGCAGTGGCTATCTGGCATTCGTTGGATGATTCAAGCAGGGTATACTGGGTAAAAAAATTGCTGGAAATGACGGGATGTTGGCATAAAATTGAGATTACAGACCGTACTTATCCCTGGGGACATGATCCACTTTATGGAGTCATTGGCCAAAATGCCAAAAGTTCTGGAGATCGGGTTTAGAAACCTTATCTTAGTACAAAATATGGATACATATAAATGACACATTGCGAGCAATCCTAGACAAAGAAAAGATCCTAAAGACGATCATCCAACTGTTTGTATATATAAGTATGAGTTGAGAAAATATCGCTTTCTTAAACCACTTATGTGCGGGTTTCTATTTCTACATTCTTCTCGATCATGGTAGATTTCTGAGATAAAAACACTACATATTTGGATTCCTGATTATCTTTTTGTGTCCTGCAAATTTCCCAGGCCTTAAAATTTTCTCTGTAATTCCCAAGTTGAAAATGTAAATATCTGTCTTCTCCTACAGGATAGCGAATATACATGCCTGGTTGCAAAATAGTATTTTTCTGAATTTTATGATAAGATCTAGTCACAGTAAAAGTACTGAAGAACAATTATATAGATATTAAAAACCGTGTCAAGATGGTTTGATATTTTGATATAAAAAACCAGGCTGAACGATATAAATTTTATAAAATAAAACTATATTTGCAAATAAAAGGGTAAGGAAAGGGAAAATTTTAGCAAAACATATCTAATAGTCTTCTCGAATAGCCCACAGATTCTGCTAAACCTGTCATAGGGTCGTCTGCGTCCTTTTCATATTCTAGCGATAGTATGCCTTGAAAGTTGATTTTTTTCATAGAGGAGATAAATGACGGGAGATCCACAATGCCCCTTCCCAACGCTACGCTTTTTCCCATTGCTCCCATTTTGTTTACATCTTTTAGGCGAATATCATATATCCTTTTAGCATATTTCATCGCCATAGAGGCAGGATTCTGCCCAATGCTACGTGTATGGCCTATATCCATACAGATTCCTATGCGCTTATCGAGGGTTTTAACTTTTTCATAAATCGTATCTGGACTTGTATGTCTGGAATCTCACTAGACTAACCTTCAGTATAATTCTGTACACTGATCTGTGAGATTTCTTACAGTTGCAAAAAAAGGAGCATTGCCAGGGGAAACAGCTGTTTCATGAAAAAAGAATAAGTGAATAGCACATCTTAAAAAGATGTGAAAATAACAGTTTTTGATACAAGTTATGTATTTGCGATCCTCGTTTATCGCTTACACATTGATCGGTTCTTGTTCCTGTTTCTGACTGCTTGCTTCTACTTCTTTCATATTTCTCAGATATACTGCATAACGCTTCATTACCCACAAATGTATCTGCGCCTGAGAGAGAACATAGATAAACCAGGGTAATGTAGGTACGAATTCATGGATGGCAGCTATTACATATTTTCCATTTAACAACCTCCTGAATTCCAGCCACCCGTAATCTGTCCGTTTTACCAAAAAACCGCCCATAATATAGAAAAGCTGACGATCTTCATCACTCCGGTCGCTAATGAGTTTCAGCTTCAGGAGGGGTAATTTCATGATGTAGAAGGTAGAAATATCATCTTTAAGTGATACATTGATCAGGTAGCGGAAAAATCTAGGCAACCATTCCTGATACTTCTCTGCAACCCAGGTAGCTGTTTTCCTGAAGGGGTTAGGTAGCCGCTGTACACTGCGTACGGTATTCTTTTCCCGTTTACTTTGCTCCCCATAAGGTACCTTCGGAATGTTATCTTTATTTTCAAGAGCAATTCTGACTGCTTTTTCGAAACTCATAGCGTCATCCTGATACTTTTCCATCAATGGATTGGGGCTTACGATCAGATCGTGCCGGAGACTTTCGATCAGCGGTGAAACTAGAGTCGTGCTAGAATCTGAAAACAAAGCTACCCAGAGCTTGGATAGACCAATGGAGAAAATGGGTACAGGAAAAATACGCCTTTTCTTTCCCATCAACTCAGCCGTCGTCTTCATCATATTCACATAGGTCATAACCTCTTTCCCACCAATGTCCAATGCCTGATCATAGTAAGCTTCATTGCCCAGGCAATCGTCGATCATACGCAGGGTATCTCTCAACGAGATAGGTTGTGATTTGGATAGCGTCCATTTAGGACTGATCATGACGGGTAGTCGGTTGACCAGTTTCTCCACGATCCGGAATGATGAACCGCCGGGTCCGACGATGATCCCTGCTCTCAGGGAAGTAAGTGGTACGGATCTGGCCTTAAGGGTTTGCTCTACTTCAAAGCGACTACGAAGATGCCTTGAAAACTGCTCTTCTTTCTCAGGCAGAATACCTCCCAGGAAGATAATCTGTTTCAGGTTGTTGGCTTCAGCTGCCCGGGCAAAATTGTCGGCCAACAGTAGATCCGTATCTTCAAAAGATCCCTGATTGAGCCGGGTAGAAGGCTGCATGGAATGTACTAGATATAATGCATAATCAGCTCCTTTTAAAGCAGCCGTTGTGCTGGAGAGTGAATACATATCCAAAACGCGCCATTCTACGGAATCTTCTTCAGTGGGCTGCATGATCTTTCTGCTCAGCGCAACAATATGATACTTATGCTTATAGCGTTCGATAAACCAACGGCCTATAAATCCTGTTGCACCTGCAATAGCAATGGTAGGTTTCATACTTGTTTAACATATATTTAGGGCAATAGTTGGAGTTAATTGATATTGTATATTTATTCTCCCTGTCATGGTCTATAATTTATACCCGTAGCAACAAAAATAGCTGGCAAAAGTATGATATGATAGGTGCTTTAAGTACTCTGTAATCAAAGTAAAGTAAATTTGATTACAGTACATTCAGTATACACATGTCTATAAGTGGTGGTTTTCATATACACTTTCTGTAACTTACGCCCTCCAAAATGAGTCAACCAAGGATAGATACGTTGAACAAGGTTTGCGAATCACAGGTGCGTACTTATTTTGCAGGACGTACACTCGTCATCGCCACCAAGCACAAAAAGGAGGCTGTTATAGCCCCGCTTTTTGAAAATGCTTTGGGAGTGAAGTGCATGATTCCCCATGATTTTGATACGGATTCACTGGGTACTTTCTCCGGAGAGGTAGAACGCAGGGATGATCCAATAATCACGGCAAGGAAAAAATGCCTTTGGGCGCTATCGCATACAGGTTTTGATCTAGCGATAGCCAGTGAAGGTTCATTTGGGCCGCATCCTGCTATGATGTTTACCCAGGCAGATGAAGAATGGATGATGTTGATCGACAAGAAATATGGATGGGAAATAGTAGCCCGTGAGATCAGCTTAGACACCAATTTCAATGGTAAACTCATAAAAACAGAAAAACAGCTTATCGAATTTGCTGAAAATGCCCGCTTTCCAACCCATGGATTGATCTTGCGAAATGCCAAAGACAGTATTCAAAGCATACACAAAGGACTGAATAACTGGGAATTACTGACCCGTACATTTCATCAACTCTACGCGCATTATCAACAAGCCTATATCGAAACAGATATGCGTGCTATGTACAATCCTACCCGTATGCATGTGATCAAACAGGCGACGGAAAAGCTGGTTGAAAAAATAAAAATCTGTTGTCCTTCCTGTTATGCACCCGGTTACTCCATTCAGAAGATCATCCCTGGCTTACCTTGTGGGCTATGTGGTATGCCTACCAGGTCTCCGCGATACTACGTGTATCGCTGCCTTAGTTGTAGTTATGAAGAGCAACAACCTAATCCCGACCAGGAAAAGGAAGATCCTATGTATTGTCAGTTTTGTAACCCCTAAAGAGTCATTCTTCAACCCAACTACGATCTATGAACATAAATCTACTCTTAGAAAATCTGACAAATCCGGCACTGTTATTTTTCTCTTGGGGCTAATAGTAGTCAGGTTCAAGAGTGATCTGGAAATTCAGGCTATCATTTCCCATTCTTCTGCTTGTCCCATTAAGAGAAATGTCACATGTGTATCCGCATTAGGCGCTTTCAGCGTATTTCCCAATCCTGTAGAGGATGAATTAACAGTAACAGCTGATGAGGCTTATGAGATAGCGTATCCAAACCCTCATGATAATTCACAGGCCCCACCCGATGTAACAGAGAAGTATCCGTCCGGCTAATCCCGTCTGTCATCGCGTTGTATGATTGATCACGTGCTGCCCAAGTCGCTCATCGGCAAAGCCCTGGGCTACTATCTCAAGC
>CAYXVE010000050.1:0-29679 GCA_964468435.1 uncultured Bacteroidia bacterium
AAATACTTCCTGAAGGAAATTACGAAGATATCTTTGGAGGCGACAAAGAGATCAGACCCCAACCTGTGAAGGGGCTGTTTGATTCCACTAATAAGCCCATACTTAGTTTCTTGGCCCCTTCCCAGCCTGGACCCTATAGATTATTTGTCTATGCGTATGATGGACATCAGAATGTGGCCACGGCTAATATCCCCTTTTATGTGGTGGATCACTCGCTGAAATAATTTAAGATAAACCGGACATGGTCTTAGAAAATTCCTGATGATTATTCTGAACTTTCACTAAATATTGACAGTTCTGAATATATGAAATGGAATAAAGCAATACTGTGGTTTAGAAATGATTTGAGGCTTCATGACCATGAGCCTCTCGAAAAATTAGTGCAATCAGCTCATGAAATTTTGCCGGTGTACTGCCTTGATCCACGGCATTGGGAAAAATCTCCCATGGGATTTATAAAAACAGGTAAATACAGGACCCGTTTTTTGCTGGAAAGCTTGCAAGATCTCCGCGCACAACTCCAAGTACTGGGTAGTGATCTATTGGTGATGCACGGGAAGCCGGAAGATATTTTGCCTCAAGTAGCAGAGAAGTATCAATGCGAAGCGGTATTTGGGCACAAGGAAATCATGCACCAGGAGATTCAGGTTGAAAAGAAGCTCGAAGAAAAGTTATTTAAAGCTGGGATAGCTATGGAGCTTTTTTGGGGAAGTACTTTGTATCATCTCGAAGACTTACCGATGCCTGTACAATCTCTGCCTGAGGTATTCACTGTTTTTCGAAAGGAAGTAGAAAAATTTTCACGCGTAAGAAACATCATCCCAGCTCCTAAAGGGATAACAAGCATTCCATTGGAGGATTACGCTGAGATTCCTACACTATCAGATATGGGATTTGAGCCTTGGGAGGAAGATTCCCGTGCAGTACTGAAGTTTGAAGGTGGAGAAACAGCTGGAAAAGATAGATTGGATTCGTATTTCTGGGAGGGTGATCATCTCAAAGTATATAAAGAAACCAGAAACGGATTATTGGGAGCAGATTACTCATCTAAGTTTTCGGCATGGCTTGCAATGGGTTGTCTTTCTCCCAGATGGATCTATCATGAGGTGAAAAAGTATGAAAAGCAAAGAAAAAAAAATCAGTCCACTTATTGGCTGATTTTCGAACTGATCTGGAGGGACTATTTCAAATTTATTGGCAAAAAACACGGAGATAATCTTTTCCGGATAACAGGAATTCAAGATGTAACCATCAAGGGAAAAGTTGACTGGAAATTGTTTGACTGTTGGAAAAATGGTAAGACAGGTGTTCCTTTTGTAGATGCGAATATGCGGGAGATTTATCACACAGGATTTATGTCCAACAGGGGAAGGCAAAATGTTGCTTCATTTCTGGTAAAAGACATGGGACTGGATTGGAGAATGGGGGCAGAATATTTTGAATCTATATTGGTTGACTATGACGTTTGTAGTAATTGGGGTAACTGGAACTATGTATCTGGAGTAGGAAATGATCCACGGAAACATAGATATTTTAATGTGATATCTCAGGGGAACAGATATGATCCCAAAGGTGAATACATCCGCCACTGGCTCGAGGAACTCAAAAGATTGCCTGCTGCTATCATTCACGAGCCTTGGAGAGATCGTGCAGAATCACAATATCACGGTGTCGAACTTGGGGAAAATTATCCTTTTCCCATTTCTGGGTTTGCTTATGAAACGCATTGAGCCATGGATCATTTATTCGTACCAGACGAGGAGTTGTTTGGGCCAGAATCCTTAGACGCCTCTTCTTGCTTTTTCTTCGGAGACTTTCTCTCAAAAAGGTAAAGCTTGATGTCATCTACATATCTTGCTGGCCTTTCGTTTACATCCTCTATGAGCTTATTGACGTTTGAGCTGATATTATTGATATTGTCATATAGCTCCCTGTCATTCAGCAAAAGACCTAACGTTCCGCCGGTCGAATCTATTTTTGAAATGGCTGTTTCCAGGGTTTGAGCAGTGCTGCGGGCATCAGCTGTAAGTTTGCGTATATCACTGGCGACTGCGATCAGAGTGTCTGATGTTGACTTTGTATTTCCAATAATTTGTTCTATTTGGCCAGTATTGTTTGCTACACTGGTTACAATACTATCAGTTTTACGGGTAACATCGACAAAGGTCCGAGCCATACTATCAAGGCTGTAGGTGATTCTTTTGATGTTGGCTGCAGAGGCCCTAGTGTCCTCCAGTGTATTGATGATAGCATTTCTACCTCTTTGATCCTGCAGGATTTTATTAAATTGCTTGACTGTCTTATTAAGTTCAGAGGCAAGGATTCCTACCTGAATCAGTACTTCTTCACCACTGGTGGCCACTACATTTTCGGCAATATCGAAGAGGTCTTTTTTAAGCGTTCCCTCAATGGTATCACCTGAGGTATAGTACCCTTCTATTTCTACGGTATCCGCGTAAGAAATTCTTATAGCACTAGCTCCCAGTACATTTGTACTGTAGATCAAGGCTTCTGCATGAAGTGGTATTTGTACAGGCTGGTCAAACTGCAATTCAGTGACAACTTTCCCCTTGCTCTGGTCTAGTATAATATTTCTTACCTTTCCGATCCGTACCCCTTTCATCACAATGGGGTTACTTGCGATGAGGTTTTGTACGTCATCGTACTTAGCATACAAATACACCTGAGAACCAAACAGTTTTGACCCTTGCAAATATTTGATCCCAATAACAAAAAGTATCAATGCCAGTAAGGCAAAAATTCCAAATTTGACTTCGTTTCTTATTTTCAAAACCTTTATTTTACAATGATTATGTGGTAAAAGTAAGGGAATACAAAGATTTTTCCCAATAGATGAGGCTGGATGAAAGTGATTTATGAGAAAATTTGGTAGTAGAAAATGATTTTTATAAATACAATTTAGTCAAAAAACTAAAAAGCCAGCAGCTCTTGCAATTTATTCTTTAAACGTGTCCTCGGGAGAAATTGTTGTTCCAGCTCTGTATGAAATGGTACGGGAGTATCCAATGCTCCTACACGCATGACTGGTCCATCCAGGTATTCAAAACAGAATTCTGCAAGATGTGAAGCGATATCTGCTCCAAAAGCTCCAGTATATGTATCTTCATGCAGGATCAGACATTTGCCTGTCTTTTTCACAGATTGTTCTACTGTTGCTTTATCCCAGGGTAGCAAAGTCCTCAGGTCAATAATTTCAACACTTCTCTGCAATTTAAATTCCTCAACAGTTTCCAATGCCCATTGTACTCCCACGCCATAGGTAACGATTGTCACATCCTCACCTTCGATTACGCATCTTGCCTTCCCAATAGGACAATGATAATAACCCTCAGGGACTATATCACTCAGACTTCGATAAAGTAACTTATGTTCAAAGAAAATTACGGGATTAGGATCTTCAAAAGCTGAAATGAGCATGCCTTTAGCATCTTCAGGAGTTGCTGGATAGACTACTTTGAGGCCAGGTATATGCGCAAACCAGGATTCGGTACTTTGTGAATGAAAGGGTCCGGCACCTACTCCTCCTCCGGTAGGCATGCGTATGACTACCTGGGGGGCATGTCCCCATCTGTAGTGATTTTTGGCTAGATTGTTCACGATCTGATTAAAACCGCAGGATACGAAGTCAGCGAATTGCATCTCTACCATAGATTTTTTTCCTGCCAGAGAAAGCCCCATCGCAAGCCCTACAATGGCTGATTCGCAGAGTGGAGTATTGCGTACACGATCTTTTCCATAATCCTGCACAAAACCTTCTGTAATCTTGAAAACGCCTCCATACTCAGCTATGTCCTGTCCCATGAGAATCAGCTCAGGATGCTTTTGCATGCTGCAATTAAGTCCTTCCTTGATCGCGTCTACAAAGCGAATGATTCTGTTAGAACCTTTGACAGGAGCAATAAAATCTGATTCATTGGGTGCATACACATCCTGTATTTCACGTTCAATCTGTACTGATATGTCTGCTGCATGGAAAGCCTCGTTTACAGCTTCCTGTATGTGCTCACGTATCTCTTTGCGTATTTCTTTTATCTCTCTTTCAACTAATATTTGCTCCTGAACTAAATAATTTTCGTACTGTTCGACAGGATCAACAGCTTTCCAGGTTTCAAACAGTGATGCCGGAATATACTTGGTCCCGGAAGCTTCCTCATGTCCCCTCATCCGGAATGTTTTGCATTCAAGTAAAACAGGTTGCTGTGTCTTCCGGATTTTTTGAGCTAGTTTTTGTACTGTGCGATATACTTCTAATACATTATTTCCATCTATACTTACCCCTTCGATACCATATCCAGCCGCCCTGCTTGAAAGTTTCTCTACTTTAAATTGCTCATTAACGGGAGTAGATAGCCCATATCCATTATTTTCCACAATGAATAATACCGGCAACTCCCACACGGCAGCTACGTTGAGGGCTTCGTGGAAATCCCCCTCACTAGTGCCACCATCACCTATAAAGGGTACTGCGATCATATCAAGTCGATCCAGTTTTGCTGCCAGTGCAAGCCCATCGGCCACGGGAAGCATGGCTCCAAGATGTGAGATCATTCCAATAATTCTCTGTTCCGGCAATCCAAAATGAAAAGAACGATCTCGCCCATGGGTAAAACCAGAGGATTTACCCAGCCATTGTCCTATCAGTCTGTCCAGTTCGACTCCTCTGGTCGTAAATACCCCTAGATTGCGATGCAAAGGAAGGATATAGTCAGATGACTTCAACGCTTTAGTAGCACCCACAGAGATTGCCTCTTGTCCAATACCTGAAAACCACTTACTGATCTTACCCTGGCGAAGCAATACTAGCATTTTTTCCTCGACCATTCTCGGAAATAGAAGGTCTTTGTATAAAGAGCGTAGCAATGACTTGGATAATCTGGATCGTACGAATTCCATAAATCAGTTTTTCAAAAGCACAAGTATAGGGCAGGATCGTTACTATCACAAAAACACCAGCTAGTTATTTGATGGCTTCCTTAAATGATTCCAAAGTCTAATCAGGTTTTGGCGCTGCATGCCCAGATTGATTTGTAAAAGCTTGATGTCGCTACTTCGTTGACCTCCATTCACAATTTCAAATGAAAAGACAGGCTCAGGATCATTGGAAACTGATCCAGAATTTTGAAAGGGAATTCCTAGTCTCATATCAAAACATAAAAGCTGCGTGGCTGTGCTGTCAAATGCCAGATAGCCCTCTGTCATCCATTCCATCTGAGTTTTTAATTCCGGATTTACGATGTTCTCACTCAATAATTTTTGAAAGGGAATATATTGGAAGGGAATGTCATAGTTATTATCTCTGAGGTCATAAAATCCAATATAATATCCACCAGGCGATTTTGCCACGGTATACCAGATCAGATTATTCAACGGAGTAGGATGTGTTCTTTTCTGAATGGCACTTTTCCCCTGTAGATGAAGTGCATTTGTAAATACAGCTTCTGCAACAGCCTGATTGGTAAAAGTTAGTATCAGATAGAGACAGCTTATGACCAGACCTGCATGATTCCAGGTTTTTCTCCAGATTCTTGTTTTCCTGGTTAAAGCCAAAATAGTACAGAACACCAGGGGCAGGGTATAAAGAGGATCTATAACAAATATATTTCCTAAGGATATTACTTCTTTGAGGAAGGGGTAAAATAATTGTGTACCCATATTATTAAATGTATCGAGCAGTACATGAGATAATAAACAGGTGACTGACATCCATGTCAATCGCTGAAAGTTTACCCAGTGAAACCGTTGATGAAGTGCCCATCCCAGAATAGCACCTGCGATCAGGCAGAACACTAGAGAGTGGGTCACACCGCGATGAATGAGCAACAAATCAAACCGAGAGGTAAACAGACCTGCCAGTAAATCCAGATCGGGAATATTGGCGATGATGGCACCGCCTAGAGCTGCCCGCCAACCCATTTGCTTCCCGAGGATCGCTTCCCCGGCGGCAGCGCCTAGCGCTGCATGTGTTATCGTATCCAAGGTTTTTCGTATTTACAAATAAACTCGATCAATACATTTACGTTCGCTGAAGACACATCTGGTCCTGTTACTTGAACACCGGAAATAGCTTTTCCAGGAAATTAATCAGTATGAGTATCAGGATACAAATACCTATTTTGATCAGTACGTAAATGCTCGCTGGGCTGATCGCAGGAATCCACCAGCTATTGACAAGAAATCCTGCGGTAAATATACAAAGATAAAGGAGCATTCTCTTGATACGGTAAGGTACCGGATAGTGTCTGTGACCCGCCCAGTATACCGCAATGGCCATGGATGCAAAGCTCAGCAATGTAGCCCAGGCACTAGCAATGAATCCGTACCGGGGTATGCCGGCAAAATTGACAATCAGTGTCACAACTGCTCCTATTCCTGTAAATAACAGCGCGTAGCGCGTTTGCTTTGTTAGTTTGAACCAGATTGACATATTGTAATATGCACCGTTGAACACATAAGCTAGCAGTAGGACAGGTACTACGATCAAACCTTCCCAGTAGGCCTTTCCAATCACGTACTTGGGGCTTTCGCTCAATCCCAAAGTGATATCTATGCTGGCAATTTCTCTGGAAAATGAGCTCAGAATGAGAAATCCCAACAAGGTTGCTAGGGTATAATAGTGAAAGACTTTGGCAAAGCGTTCCGGTGAATCCTTTTGTGTAGAGGACTTAAAAAAGAAGGGTTCAGCAGCGTATTTAAATGCCTGTGTAAAAAGGCTTATCAGCATAGCAAACTTGTAGTTAGCATTGTAAATACCAATCATTTCTTCTCCATTGAGCTGCATTCCATTCCATAATTTATCCTCCATCCATAGCCACTTGATCATAATGCGATCCAGAGTCTCGTTGACAGTACCTGCGAGGCCAGCCAACATAATGAAGCCTCCATATTGTAGCATGGGAGCCAGGAGATCTGGTTGTATGAGCAAGGCTTTGGGCGGATTGGAGATTAAGGCCAGTATAGTCCTGAGTGAGGATGCGACCAGGTTGGCAATAAAAACATAGGTAATACCCGCCTTCAGTACATAGATAAAATAAATATTCAGTACTACTGTGATGACAATATTGACGAGATTAATTAGCATAAAATGTCTGGCTCTTTCTTGATAGCGGAGTTTGGCCATGGGGAGTGCCGCGAACGCATCAAGTGCGATAATGACTCCGATCATCAGGATGATTGTTTTTTCTTCTGGATAGCCGACCGCTGCGGCTATGGAATCTCGGAAAAGAGCCACAAAGCTCAAAAATATTACAGCGAGAAATCCCACCCAGGAAAAAGCCTGGCGGTATAAGCGTTCGGTATCTTCACTGTCCTGAAGGAAACGGAAAAAGGTCGTTTCCATACCAAAGGTGAGTACTACGTTGATAAATGCAGTATAGGCGTATAGATAAGCTATAATTCCATAACTGGCCTGTGTAAAATAATTGGTGTGTATTGGAGTGAGAATAAAGTTGAGGATCCTTCCAAGAATGGAACTGATACCGTAAATGACCGTCTGGCCAGCCAGCTTTTTCATTACGCCCGTCATAGCACAAAGCTGCAAAAGCCTTGAGTTTAAAGCAATCTAATTTTGTTGAGGGCGAATGATTGCATTAATCTTACTATATTGGCGGGCAAAAGTCCGGAATCAAAAAAAATAAATGCTTATGCAACCCATCTGGGGTATAGATCTGGGAGGAACGAAAATCGAAGCTGTATGCATGGAAAAACTTGATCCTGAGTCTATTATCTCTAGGCAAAGGATACCGACGGAAGCTGATAAAGGCTATGTGCATATATTGGATCAGATCGCCAGACTCATAGATATGGTCTCAAAAGAATCTGGAAGTTCTCCTAAAAAGGTCGGCATAGGTACACCAGGTGCACTGGACCCGTTTACCAATACTATGAAAAATAGTAATTCTACGGTGTTGAACGGAAAACCTTTTAAGAAGGACCTAGAGGAAAAGCTCAGCATACCTATTCATATGTCCAATGATGCCAACTGCTTTGCACTTGCCGAAGCACGCATGGGAGCCGTTCAGAAGCAGCATCCGGATGCGAAGGTAGTATTCGGAATCATCATGGGCACAGGGGTGGGGGGAGGAATTGTGGTAGATGGAAAAGTATTACACGGCAAACAAGGTATTGCAGGTGAATGGGGGCACAATTACCTGGATGAATCAGGAGGCCCTTGCTATTGTGGTAAAACAGGATGTGTAGAGACTATCATCTCTGGTACAGGACTTCAAAAGTATTACAAACAGATAAGCGGCGTAGAGAAAAAACTTCCGAATATCGTAGAAGACCATTACCAGGGTAGAGATGCATACGCTACCCGCACGATAAAACGATTAATCCATTATTTTGGTTTGGGTGTTTCCGTAGTCGTTAATATTCTCGACCCTGATGTGATTGTGGTAGGGGGGGGGGTAGGTAATATCGACGTGCTTTACACAGAAGGAGTTCAATCCATTGAAAAATTTGTTTTCAATACCAGATTCCGAATTCCAGTTATCAAACCTGAATTGGGAGACTCTGCTGGCGTATTTGGAGCAGCCGCACTTACAGTGCATCCCTCGTATGAATGGTAAGCACAAGTTGCTTTTTGTTGATTTATTCATTACCGTTCAGCTTCATTAGTTGTCAGTCCAGTAAAAAAAAGCCTATTTTTTAAAAATAGATCGTAAAATTTGTATTATTAATATTTTCATTATTTAAATCTTTTTAAGTATATGTCATACTTATTCACCTCTGAATCCGTTTCAGAAGGACACCCAGACAAAGTTTCTGATCAAATCTCCGATGCTATCCTTGACGCCATGCTACGGGAAGATCCATCTTCCCGTGTAGCTTGTGAAACCTTAGTTACAACCGGTTTGGTAGTTCTTGCTGGTGAAATCACCAGCAAAGCTCATGTAGATTTTCAACAGGTCGTCAGAGACACTATCAATCGCATAGGGTACAACTCTGATGATTATATGTTCAATGCTGTATCTTGTGCCATCATGTCAGCACTGCATGAGCAGTCTCCTGATATCGCACGCGGAGTAGACCGTGATAGCGAGGAAGCTCAAGGCGCAGGAGATCAGGGAATGATGTTTGGATACGCCACCAATGAGACACCCGAGTATATGCCCATGGCACTTGCCTATGCACATCGCATTGTGAAGACCATGGCCGATATTCGCAAAAACGAGTCCCATCTCATACCATATCTTCGTCCAGATTCAAAATCCCAGGTTACTATTGAGTACAACGATGAGGGAAAACCAGAAAGAGTTCATACCATTGTAGTATCAACCCAACATGATGAATTTATTAAACCAGATGATGATTCTCCGGAAGCTCAAAAGAAAGCTGATGAGGAAATGCTGGGTAAAATTAGAGAGGATATCGTTGAACATGTAATCAAAAGAGTGATTCCAGCTGAACTGCTTAAAGATACAATTTTCCATATTAATCCCACGGGTAAATTTGTGATCGGAGGACCTCACGGAGATGCAGGCTTGACTGGTAGAAAGATTATCGTTGATACTTATGGAGGAAAAGGCGCTCATGGTGGTGGCGCATTTTCTGGTAAGGATGCATCCAAAGTAGACAGAAGTGCTGCTTATGCAGCAAGACATATCGCTAAGAATCTCGTCGCAGCAGGTGTGGCGGATGAAGCACTTGTACAACTTGCATACGCCATTGGCGTTGCAGAACCTGTATCCATCAATGTTACAACGTATGGTACAAGCCGTGTGAACCTCAGTGATGCAGAAATTGCACAGCGTATCAAGGATCATCTATCCTGTACACCTGCTGCAATTATCAAGCGTTTGCATCTTACAGAACCCGTATTCGGACCTACTGCAGCTTATGGACATATGGGACGCGAACCCTATGAAGCTGAGGTAGATACCAATTATGCTTCCGTTAAAGAAGATCCTGAAACGCATCAGATCGTGCGTATCAGGAAGAAGAAAAAAGTACAATTTTTCGCCTGGGAAAGACTGGATCTGGTAGACCAGATCCAGCAGATATTCGATTTGAATTAATCCGTAAATACCTTTTACAGGGCTAATACTTTGCCACAGTTGAAACCGCGAAATGTCATTAGTATCATTTCTTTGGTATATTCGACTGTGGCATTTTTATTGATATTTACCATGGTAAAGATTGATGTATGATGTATACGTGGTTTTCTCAAAAGCTTCTGTTCTCCCTGGCAGCATTACTGCTTCTCGTCAAATGCGATGATACCCCTGCAGAATCTTTGTCATACGTGCTGACATCCAAGGGTATTGGAGCCATCCAATTGGGAGATTATCTTCGCAAAGTAGATTCGCTCTCACTTCCCAGGCTGGAAGTCTCCGAAGATCAGCAGTTTGAAGGAGCATATACCTGGATAACCAAAACCATTACCTGGAAAAATGGTGATAAGGTGATTTTGGAGGGAGATTTTTTTGAGGTTAACAAGGTCAATGATCAATTGCTGCAACTCAGCAAAATCAACAGAATCCGGATTGAGTCTCCCGATTTCATGACAAGTGAAGGTATACACACTGGTAGCACTTTTGGACAACTATCCGTGGTTTTTCCCGATTCCAGCATGATGATTACTCCTTTCCCGACATACAATATGATCGAGGTATATATCCCGGGATATTCACCCTTCCATTATCTTTTTTCTACTAAAAATCATTCAGATGAACAGATTCGATCTGCTAGCATCTCTCCAGAGGATCGCATTTCAACGATTGTAATCATGTGACAGGTAAGATAAGTAGTCTCCGGAGATGATTCTGGTAAGGTCATTGACAGATTTATTGTAAAGATACACCCAGCAGGAGTAAACCTGCTCGCCAGCATACACATCAACAAACTGCTTGATATACAGACTGATATCTGGGTTCGTCTCTAAATATCCTTCATATGGATCCAATTTTTTCCATACTTTTTCAGGATCCTTAAGCCCGAGGATATTTCCATATACTTGATCATCTGGATCTGTGGATAAAATAGCTCCGGGATATACATCTACATCATAAAGCCTACCCTGGAAGTATCCATTTTCTACAAAGCTACTGTTTTCATGTAAAAATTCGGCCATTGGGTGCGAAATCCTCCTGAGAAGCGTACCGTAAACAAACAAATAATGATGTTGTACTGGAGATTTAGTCATCTGTATCGATATTAGCATCAGATGATTCTTTCTTCTTTGCCTGTACTTCCTTTAAAAGCATGCTATCAGAATTTCCGCTATTGATCCATTCGTAATTACCGTTTCCCCTCCGCGCCAACTTAAATAACCGTTTGTCAATGCTCTTTTTAGGAGTGTTGAAGTTGAAAATACTCAGGCGAATGCCTTTCTTTTCGTAAGTTTTGGCTAACTTGAACTGCTTTTTATCTATGTCAAACAAGCCATCTGTAGCAAGTAGGATTCTATTATTACCATCTTCGATGAAGTGTTGTTCTGCTATTTCATAGGCTAGTTTTAGTCCCTTTTCAAAATTGGTATAACCAGATGGCTCTAAAGAGTTAATAGCTTCTATGATTTCCCGTTGATCGATAAGTGAGGTAGGTTGTAAAACGAGTTCAGATTCCTTGGAGAATACAACGATCGATAGTGTATCCTCTTCGCGCATTATAGGAATCAGATGGCGTAGCGATCGCTTTAGTAAAGGTAGTTTTTCCTCGCGGTTCATTGAACGGGATACATCCAGCAATAAGATCAAATGATTGGGCGCATAATCCTCCATGGAAACCCAGTCGAGCGGAGTCTCTGTGATGAGAGGTTTCTCCTTTTCTTGAGTTGATTCCGACAGGCGTAGATGACGATACAGAAAGACCTGCAAGGTCTTTTTCAGAAATGGTCTAGGAGCAAGACCTACAAACTTATTGAATAATAGTACAGTTTGATTGTAATTATAAGTGAGCCGCTCATACGTGAGATGGTCTTCAAAGTAAGATGGCTGTAGCTGTTGTGTCTTGACTGTCATGATTAGACTTTGATCCATGATGCCCTCATACAATTCCTCAATGATTTTCTTTTTGGGCGTTTTGGTAGATGAAATGATCGATTCAGCCATAGAATACTGACGAAGCCAATTTTCATGGTGCTGCGCATTTACTGTCAGCTGTACAAAAGAGCTATCTTTCCTGAGCCTGAACTGGTATTGGATCCCTAGATACAAGCTATAGTTCCTTTCGACAACATTCTTGAGACTACCATATAATTTATCCCATGGATCTTCCGAATGTCCGTTAGGATGGGTGCTATATATTTGGGCCAACAGATCATTGAATGTTGAGCACTTATGGTTCATAACCTGAAACAATTCTTCATATCTGGAAAGGATTTCATTGGAACCCTTGAGGTTATCACGCTGGTATTTTTTGAGTTTCACATAGTCAGATAGCTGCTTGTATAGCATAGCCATTTCCAGGAAGATATCATCGATGCTATCGATCTGACTGAATATATCAGTTTGGTATTCAGGCGGGAAAGCCGAAAGTTTTGATTTGGCGATCCTCGCAGAACTATCGGGAAGGTTAAAATTGGGAACAGAAAAAGACAGGCTACTATTGGGCTCATTCACAGAAAGATCTACTCCGTGAAAATAATTTGCATGAAGATTGTACGCAACGAGCCCCTGCTGCAACCACCTTGTTTGATAAACTACTTCATTGAGATAGTCGACGCAGGCATTGAGGGCGTATAGCTCTTCCTGGCTCAGCGCTTCCTTATACGCTAATCTGGTGGGAATAGATTTCATCACTTGCCCGTCCACTAACATGGGCAGAAAGCATGTTAGTGCGAATATCACGCTATGAAAACCCTTACAACCCTTCATCATATATTTACATAAAGTAAAAAATTCTGACAACAATATCAGAAAAAAATAATGTATTTTAGCCTATCATTCAGGAGAATGGATTAAATTTAGGTCTAACCGGACTAAAGTATCTGCCCGCTAGCTACATGAAAATACAACAAAAAAGGCTGATAGAAGTATTTTCTAACATTTAGAACGGGTAACTATGCGAAAAAAGTGGTGGAAAGAAGGTATTATATATCAGATCTATCCGAGAAGTTATGCAGATAGTAATGATGATGGAATAGGAGATCTTGGAGGGATCATTGAACAGCTGGATTATCTGGCTTCGCTGGGGGTTGATATAATATGGTTAAGTCCAGTCTATAAATCCCCCAATGAGGATAATGGATATGATATCAGTGATTATTATGATATCATGGATGACTTTGGGGACATGGATACGTTTGACCTATTACTACAGGGTGTTCATGAAAGGGGTATGAGACTCCTGATGGATCTTGTGGTGAACCATACCTCTGATGAACATCCATGGTTTCAGGCTTCCAAAAGCTCCAGGGATAGTCCCTATAGAGATTATTACATCTGGAAATCCTCCTGCGATGGGCAACCCCCCAATAACTGGCAATCCTTTTTTGGTGGAAATGCATGGACGCTGGATGAACAGACGGGTGAGTATTATCTTCATCTTTTTACCCGGAAACAACCTGATCTTAACTGGGAAAATCCTAAGCTAAGAAATGAGATATATGAACTCATGCGCTATTGGCTGGATAAAGGAGTGGATGGTTTCAGAATGGATGTGTTTCCGCTTTTTTCCAAAAGACAGGATTTTGAAAGTGCTGATATGTCGGATTTTTCTAGGGCTATACGTGAAGTCTATGCCAATGGACCACGTATACACGAGTTTCTTCAGGAGATGCACAAAGAGGTTTTCAGCAAATATGATGTCCTGAGTGTAGGGGAAGGAGTAGGTATCCCACGTGAAATAGCCCTGGAATACGTTGGTGAAGAAAAAAATGAGATCAATATGATTTTCCATTTTGATCACATGTTTCTGGATCATGGACCTGGAGGTAGACTGGATCCCAGAAAGTGGACCTGGACAGCGTTTTTCGAGGTATTTTTTGAATGGGATGCTACGTTAGGAGAAAAAGGCTGGGGAAGTATCTATCTAGGTAATCACGACTTTCCCCGTATAGTCTCAAGATTTGGTAATGACCAGCGTTTTTGGTCGTATTCTGCCAAATTGCTGGCCACGCTGCTCATGACACTCAGAGGTACTCCGACTATCTACCAGGGAGATGAAATCGGAATGACTAATGCTCCTTTTCATCGAATTAGCGATTACAGGGATATTGAGATGCTGAACACCTTTCACCTGAAAAAAAACCAGGGAGAAGACACCAGCTTGCTATTGAAGGCTGCTAGGACTCACGCCAGAGATCATGCCCGGACACCCATGCAGTGGGATGATACTGCATTTGCAGGTTTTTCCAGAGATACACCCTGGATCATGGTCAATCCTAATTACAAATCCATCAATGTAAAAAATCAGGAGGATGATCCTGGTTCTATCCTGAACTATTACCGCGAGATGATCCGCTTCCGGAAAAAGCATCATACATTAATTTATGGATCAGTATGCCGGATTCCCACAGGAGTAGAGCATCTCATTATCTACGATAGAGCGTGGGAAGGAGAATCTTTTCGGATCGTACTAAATGTTTCAGATCAAGAGACTCCCTTCGAAATTGATAAACATATATACAGAATCTCTATGTCTAACTACGAAATGACTGATAGAGAAAATAGCTTGCTAAAGCCTTGGGAGTCAAGGATTTATCAGATGTTTCCGATTAACGGATTAGGTGAGTAGGAATGCGTTTTACTGATCCTTTTCCCTAATAAAGTAAAAAAACAGATTAGGCATCGCGCAAACTATCAGAAAATGGAATAGGTTTAAGGGTAAACATTAAAATATGCTGTACATGTCAGTAAAATCCTGTCGGCCTTTTGATATAACAAAATGGTATAGATACCTCATACTCTGGGTAATAGTTACACAGATATCATGCGATTACGAACCTGTAGAAGGTAGTGCCAGGATGAAATATCAGTTGGCACAGATCTATAAAGAAGCGCAGCCGGGTCAGTATACCCATCGCAACGCCCAGATGGCAGAATACTACCTCCAGCAGGCAGATAAAGCTGAAGGGGAGGAATTCCTAAGATATATCTATTTGTATCTAAGAGAATCGCTATATGCAGGGAAATATGCGGAGGTGATAGAGAAGACACAAAGACTGATGAAAGAGCAAGGCCAGACCCTAACGCAGATGAATATGAAGTCGCGCCAATTCTGGGATTTGCTCGCAATTGCATACATGCGGAAAGGAGAGTTTGAAAACTGTATTGACAATCATTCGGCCGCTTCATGTATTGTTCCTATTAAAGGTGCAGGAATACACACTTTACAGCAGGGTTCTCGACAGGCGATTGAGATTTACCAACAGATCCTTAGGCAGTTTCCTCGTGATGATCAGGCTCGTTGGTTACTGAATATTGCCTATATGAATTTGGGCGAATATCCTGAGCGAGTACCGGAAAAATGGTTGATTGAGGGTATATCCAGTGATTCCATTCCCCTTGAAAAGCCATTTGTAAATGTAGCTCTGGGAAAAGGGTTAGATGTGAACGAACTGTCAGGTGGTACTTGTATGGAGGATTTTGACAAGGATGGAGACCTGGATATTATGGCCAGTTCCTATGGTCTGGAAGATCAAGTCAGGCTTTTTCTTAATAATGGAGATGGTACGTTTGAAGATGTGACATATCAGAGTGGTCTGGAAGGTATTCTGAGTGGATTGAACATGATACATGCCGATTATAATAATGATGGTTTGGAGGATGTTCTCGTACTCAGGGGCGGATGGCTGGGAAAAGAAGGTACACATCCCAATTCTCTTCTAAAAAATAAGGGTGATGGAAGATTTGAGGATGTAACCTACAATGCTGGTATATATTCAGAAAGACCTACTCAAACAGCAACATGGGCAGATTTCAATCTGGATGGTTGGTTGGATCTGTTTATTGGAAACGAAAGCTCACCAGATCAGGAGTTTCCTAGTGAGTTATATGTGAATAATGGGGATGGGACATTTACCGAAATAGCTGAAAAATTGGGGTTGGAGGTAAACGAATACATAAAAGGAGTTACCTGGGGAGATGTCAATAATGATGGATATCCCGATTTATATATATCGATCCTTCAAGGAACCAATAAGTTATTTATTAATCATGGTGGGACAACTATAGATGACTGGACATTTATTGAAGAATCTGCGGATTATCATGTGTTGAAACCAGAATTCAGTTTCCCTACTTGGTTTTGGGATGTGAATAACGATGGATGGCAGGATCTTTTTGTAGCTGCCTATCCTCCTGGGAGAATGTTTCAGGTAGCTTTTGATGAAGGTAATCATTACTTAAATGAGGCTCCAAAGATTACTTATCCCCAATTATATCTCAACAACCAGGAAGGAAGCTTTACTGATGTCACCGTATCTTACGGACTTGACCGACCTATGTATGCGATGGGTTCTAATTTTGGAGATTTTGACAATGATGGATTTTTGGATTTTTATGTAGGAACAGGTGCTCCTGATCTTCGTTCGATTGTACCCAATCTGGCCTTTCACAATTATCAGGGTAAATGGTTCCGGGATGTTACATTCAGTAGTGGTCTGGGATTTATTCAGAAGGGGCATGCTGTGAGTTTTGGGGATATGGATCAGGACGGCGATCAGGACATATATACAGTTTTAGGAGGAGCTGTCGAGAGTGATATATTCCCCAATGCATTGCTTGTGAATCCAGGAAATAATTTTGCCTGGATTACCCTGAAACTCGAGGGCGTAGAAGCCAATCGCTCAGCTATTGGTGCCAGGGTAAGTATTACTACCGTGGAAGATGACGGATCTATACAGGTATTTTACAGAACCGTATCTACTGGCGGAAGTTTTGGCTCATCATCGCTGCAATTGGAAGTAGGATTGGGAAATGCAGAGCGCGTTGAGCGTGTTGATATTCAATGGCCTGATCAGGCCAGGTCGACGCAGACTTTTGATCAAATTGAGATCAATCGCGCATACAGGATCGAGCAGGGAATTGATCAGCCAGAGGTAATATCTGTTCAGCCCTTTGATATTCATCAAAGCGATCATATGATGCACCCGTAGGACCAGGGCTGGTCCTACGGATTCACATGCCCTGGTCCTACGGATTCGCATGCCCTGTAAGGGGGGCTGGGTTGAGAGATTCGTGAAATATCTATCTATCCCGCCCCCCTTATACTGGATAGCGTGTCGCATAAGGGGGGCTGCCAGTAGGGTGGGGGGTTGTGAAAAAAATGATCAATCAGATGAAGTCCTTTAGGCTGGCAATTTGACTCATCCCCAACATTTTTAAAAATATACATCCTATAGTCTTCTTATTTACCATCATGCTCTGGCCCTAAGGGAAGAATCCCTTACAATCAATTCAGTATCCAGAATGACAGTCTGGTAGGCAGGTGTAAGTCCCTGTTTGGTAACAGCAATTTCATTGAGGAGGATTTCTGTTGCTTTTTTGCCCATTTCAAAACCAGGCTGAGCGACTGAGCTCAACGGGGGATCAACAACAGTTGACATATACCAGTCATTGAACCCGACCACCCCCATATCTTCAGGTATGTTGTATCCCTGAGATTTCAACCCTTTCATAACACCCAACGCTACAATATCTGTTACTGCAAAAATAGCATCCAGGTTGTACTTATTCATGGCCAGCATTTTCCCCAGATGTACAGCAAAATCAAAGGTCAGAGCCTCACCATCTATGATCATCAAATCATTGACTGGTAAATGATGTTTTTTCATGGCATCGAGATATCCCTGAAGACGATTTTTGGAATTGCTGGCGACCATCGGCCCCCGGATGTGAGCAATGCGTGTGTAGCCCTGCTCGATAAGATGCTCAACAGCATAGAAAGCCCCCTGGTAGTCATTGAATACTATTCTGGATGTTTCTTGAATCTCTTCGCAGATTTTATCAAAAAATACTAGCGGGATTCCCGAATGCTTAAATTCCATGAAATGATCGTATTGTACGGTCTCATGTGCTAATGAGACCATTAGGCCATCAACTCTGCTAGTTAGCAGAGCTTTAGCATCAGTTACTTCCTTTTCATAGGATTCGTCCGACTGGCAGATCATGACCCTGTATCCCGAGTCATAGGCTACCTCCATGATTCCCTTGATCACAGTCGAGAAAAAATGATTCACAATTTCCGGAATAATCACACCAATGATCCGGGTTTCTTGCTTGCGAAGACTAGCTGCAATGCTGTTGGGATAGTAATTTCTGGCGGCTGCCAGATCCAATACCCTTCTTTTGGTCGCTTTACTGATATCTGGATAATCTTTTAGGGCCCTTGAGACGGTCGCCGTACTAATCCCCAACTCCCTGGCCAGGTCTGCCAGCGTTACTTGATGCTTCCCCATATCTAATACCTTTAGGTGAGCTTTTGGTTAATGATTCCTTACTGTTAATTTAAAAAAAAATATTCACACGAAAACGTTTACGTAATCGATTACGTAAACGTTTTCGTGTGAAAACACTGATAGTCAAACTTATATGCCTTGTTTTTTTATGAAAAAAAATCAAAATTTGATATATAATACATTGTTTTATGTTGAACATTCGTTAACTAACATTCATCAATTTTTTAAAATAATTTAATCAATCTATCAGCCTTTTTTAGAGTTGCTAAGCGATTTGATGAAATTTTGAGAAATTGTGAAAGTCAGAGCTGCTACTACTGCCAAAACACTTTCGCTGCAAATACAAGGGTACTATATCACCTTCTGCTTTAAATCTATGTTTGCATAGTAGTTGATCAGGCTTGAGCATGACTCAGAGTTTGACTGTAACCAAGTTTTTTTAAATATCTACTAATTGCATATGAAACTGAACTACTATTACAAACAGGTGATCCAAAAGACGCTACTCGGGTTTGTGTTTGTGTGTCTACTAACAACACTCGGGTTGGCGCAGCGTACGGTGACAGGAACTGTTACCAACGCGGAGGATAACACTCCGATTCCTGGAGCGGCAGTTTTGATTAAAGGCACTACGACAGGTGCTTACACAGATGGAGAGGGAAACTACTCCGTCAGTGTTCCTGATCAGGCATCAGCGCTGGTCTTTTCCTACTACGGATTTTCTACCCAGGAATTAGAAGTTGGAGACCAGACTGAGATCAATGTTAGATTGGAGTCCAGCGTCGGTACGCTGGATGAAGTCATCGTAACAGGTTACACCACGCAGCGCGAAGCGGAGAAATCCAGTGCGATTGTGAGCGTAAGAGCTGAAGACTTCAATCAGGGTAATGTAAATGACCCTGCACAGTTGATCCAGGGTAAAGTAGCTGGTGTGGCAATCTCCCGTCCTGGTAGTAATCCCAACCAGGGATTCAACATCCGTTTGAGAGGGCTTTCCACCATTGGAGCCAACGCTTCTCCCTTAATTATCATTGATGGAGTATTGAATGCTGATTTTAGTGCTGTTGATCCTAATGATATCGCAGATATTACAATTCTTAAGGATGCATCTGCTGCTGCCATTTATGGTACACAGGCTGCAGCAGGGGTAGTAATCGTAACTACCAAGAAAGGAGTTCCCGGAAGTACACAGGTGGACTACAACGGTTTTGTCACGTTTGAATACGTGGACAGATCTACTGAGGTACTGAACCGTGATGAATTTTTGTCTTTTCCTGGAACACAAGACTTTGGTTCTGATACAGAGTGGTTTAAAGAGATTACCCGTACGGGTGTAACCCATGTACATAACCTTTCGCTTTCGGGAGGTACGAATAAGACTACCTATCGCGCATCTGTGAACTTCCGCGATATACAGGGAATCGCCAAGAAAACAGGATTTGAGCGTATAAACGGAAGATTAAACCTCCAGCAGAAGGCCCTAAACGATCGCCTGACTGTTAACCTGAATTTTACATCTACCGTTCAGGATTCTGAGTTTGGAAATGATGGAGCTTTCAGATATGCTACCATTTACAATCCCACGGCTCCTGTGCGTAGTGATGCACCTGAGTTTGAACGTTGGGGAGGATACTTCCAACAGGATTTATTCGATTTCCTTAATCCTGTAGCATTGCTTGAGCAAAATGAGAATGAAGGAAAAACCAGTACAATACTGGGAAGTGTAGACGCTAGACTGGATATTATTGATGGATTATTTGCTGGCGTGAAATACTCACAACAGCGCGAAAGCTTCCTGGGAGGAACATACACTAGTAAGCAAAGTAGAGGAACGGGTGCTGACCGTAATGGTCTTGCTTCCAGAAGAAACGATCAGCAATTCCAGCAATTATTTGAAACTACCCTGGGTTATGAGAAAGACTATGATAATTGGGATTTAGGTGTCATCATAGGATATTCTTATCAGGATTTTTCCAATGAAGGATTCGGTGCAAACGGAGGTGATTTCTTGACAGACGCCTTCCTGTTCAACAACCTGAACAGTGCCGCAGACTTTGACAATGGTTTGGGTAATGTATTCAGTTATAAGAATAACAACAAACTGATCGCAGGTTTTGGACGAGTAGAACTAAATTTTAGTGATACTTATTATTTGTCTGCAGTAGTCAGACAGGAAGGATCTACCCGCTTTGGTGAAGATAATAAGTGGGGTACTTTCCCCGGATTCAGTGGTGCAGTTACCTTGAGTAATCTTTTTGAGGTTCCTGGCGTTGACTTCCTGAAAATTCGTGGGGGCTTTGGAGTGACAGGTGCGCAACCTGGAGAGAGTTATTTGTCTTTGGAGACGCTACAGCCTAGCGGTAACTTCTTCTTCAATGGAGCTTTTACTGTTGCTTATGGTCCAAACCTGAATGCAAATCCCAATCTCGGATGGGAAGAAAAACGGGATGTGAGTATAGGACTGGATTTCAATTTACTGAACTACCGCCTGAATGGTAGTCTGGACTATTATAATACCCTGACAGTGGATGCTATCCTTCCATTGGCTGTACCTGTGCCACCCAACCTTGCTCCTACTACCTTTACCAACATCGGTGAGATCAGCCAATCTGGATTCGAGATGTCGCTTGGATATGAGATCTTTGATAAGCCCAACTTCTCATGGGAAAGCAATATAGCATTTACATACTTCATCGAAAATACGCTGGATGTATTCAATGGAGAAGGTACTATATTTAGAAACAACCTGGGATCTCCGGGTCAGAACGGTACACCACTCATCCTGGTCGAAGAGGGTGCGCCTATTGGACAGCTTTATGGACTGGTATTCGAAGGAATTTCAGAAGATGGAAGTTGGATTCACGCTGATACAGACGGTGATGGAAATCCTGGAGAGGATGAAGATCGCCAGGTGATCGGTCAGGGACTTCCCGATGTAAACCTGGGCTGGAACAACTCGTTCCGTTTCGGTAATTTTGATTTCAATTTCTTCCTACGTGGGGTCTTTGGACACGACTTGATCAATACTTTCCGCGCCTTCTACGAAGCACCATCGTCTATGACTACTTATAATGCTCCTGTTACGGTAAAAGATGTTCGTAATCTTACTGATGCTCCGAAGTTTTCCAGCTATCATGTAGAGGATGGAGACTTCGTAACACTGGATAATGCAACTTTGGGTTATACCATTCCCATCAACAACGATCAGTGGGTTAAGAAGGCTCGTGTATATGTATCTGGACAGAACCTGTTTACTATTACTGATTACAATGGTGTTGATCCAGATGTACGATATACAGATGGTATCCCAGGCGACCTGCTTTCTCCTGGTATCGACCGTCGTAATACGTACTTCCGTGCGGCAGGTATAACAATCGGTGCTAATCTAAGTTTTTAATTTATTAACCAACTACTATAATAATATCTACTATGCAAAGATTATTTTCATATGGAAAGATGCTTTTTTTGAGCCTTTTCACTATAGGAATGTATAATTCTTGTACAGATCTGGATGAAGAGGTATTTGACCGTGTCACCACAGACAATTTCTTCCAATCTGACGAAGAATTTATTTCTGCCCTCGGAGGTGCTTATTCAGCCCTCGGTAGTAACTGGGGAGGACACAACGGAACCTGGTCTACGCAGGAAGTGAGTACTGATGAATTCATAGTGCCTCAGCGTGGTCAGGATTGGTTTGATGGAGGTATTTGGCTTAGATGCCATCGCCATGAATGGACACCTACTGAACCCTGGTTGAACAACTCCTGGAACAGCCTTTTCGGTGGAGTCAACTCCTGTAATCGCGTAATCGATCAGTTCACTGCGTTGAATGTAGAAGGCTCCGATGCCTTTATAGCCGAGCTGAAAGTGCTACGTGCATTATTTTATATCCAGCTGATGGATATTTTCGGCAATGTGCCTATCGTGACGAGCTTCGACGTTACAGAGCCACCTACAAATAGCTCCCGTACGGATGTATTTAACTTCATCGAAGGCGACATCCTTGCCAATATCAACTTACTCACAGAGCAGAATGGAGGAGCTGCCTACGGCCGTATCAATAAGTGGACAGCACATGCTATGTTGGCCAAGCTATATCTCAATGCTGAGGTATATACGGGTACACCCAGATGGAATGACGCGATTACTCAGGCTGATGCTGTCATTAACTCTGGTAATTTCGCGTTGGAGTCCAACTACTTTGCTAACTTCAGTGCTACTAATGATAATTCATCTGAAAACATTTTTGTTAAGGTATATGATCGCGTGTTTGCAGGTGGATTTAACATTCCTGCGATGACCCTGCACTACAATAGTCAGTTTACATTCGATCTGACTTTCCAGCCCTGGAATGGATACTGTTCACTGCAAGAGTTTTATAACTCTTACTCAGACGATGATGTGCGTAAAGCTAGCTTCCTGGAAGGACCTCAGTTTGCTTCCGATGGTTCCCGTATCATCGATAACGGTGCTGAGGAAGCGGATCCCGATGGACCTCCATTGACGTTCACCCCCCAAATCAATGAGCATTTTCCAGGTGCACTTCGCCAGGCAGGTGTACGTTCTGCCAAGTTCGAGTACGTGTCCAGTGCTACAGAGAATCTAGACAACGATTTTCCCATCTACCGCTATGCAGATATTCTCCTCTCTAAGGCAGAAGCGCTTATGCGCCTGAATGGTGAAGGAGACGCTGAAGCGCTTGCGCTGATCAATCAAGTACATGAGCGTGCAGGTCTCGATCCTTATGATATCATTACCTTTGATGAATTATTAGCTGAAAGAGGACGGGAAATGTTCATGGAAGCTGTACGTCGTCAAGATCTGATCCGCTTCGGTGTGTGGGGTGATCCCTGGGAGTTTAAGCCCGCTTCTGATGCGGAAGTAAGAAAGCTATTCCCCATACCTACTCCTCAGTTGGATGCTAATAAGAGCCTGGTTCAAAATCCTGGCTACTAATACATAAAAAGTTATTCACTTGAGATCGATTACTTTGGGGTGTTAGACTGATGGCTCGTCAACAAATTGATCTTAAATGATAAAAATAAACTGTAAATACATCGAAAAGAAAGCAAGTAACCCCGTTACTTGCTTTCTTGTTAAGACAAATTCTTTATTTAGAAATAAAGAAAATTTAATTTTGTAGGTATAGACGCAATTCATTGCGTCTATACCAAATCAAATCAACAGGATTATGTGCAGGAAAGGATATGTACTAGTTGCAATGATCGTATGGATAGCAGGGTGCACCTCAGATCAGATCACTTCTGATACTTTATTCACTACCATGCCGGCTTCATATACTGGAATTGATTTTGTCAATGAATTATCTTACAACAAAGAATTCAACATCTATACCTATCGGAACTTCTATAATGGTGGTGGAGTTGCATTGGGCGATGTAAACAATGATAGCCTGCTAGATATATACTTCTGTGGAAATATGAAGACTGGTCGGCTATATATCAATAAAGGTGATTTCAGGTTTGAAGATGTTACGGAGGAGGCGGGACTTATTCGGGAAGGTGTATGGGTTACAGGTGCTAGCTTTGCAGACATTAATGGAGATGGATTTATGGACTTATACCTTTGCAAATCGGGTAAGCCTAGCGGAGAAAACAGATACAATGAGCTGTTTATCAATCAGGGGACTAAAGAGAACGAAGACGGTATCAGTTATCCTACCTTTTCCGAGGAAGCACATAAATATGGAATTGCAGACATGGGGTTTTCTACCCATGCTGCATTTTTTGACTATGACAAAGATGGAGACTTGGATTGCTACTTATTGAATAATTCCTTCAGACCGATTGGAAGTTTTGATTTGAGGAAAAATCAGCGTTATGAACGGGATACCCTGGGAGGAAATAAGCTATACCGGAATGATGGAGGTAAATATGTGGATGTTAGTGAAGAAGCGGGGATTTATGGAAGTATAATCGGTTTCGGTCTTGGGGTATCTGTGGCTGATATCAACCGAGATGGCTGGCAGGACATCTATGTATCCAATGACTTTTTCGAACGTGATTACCTCTATCTCAACAATCAAGATGGAACCTTCTCTGAATCGCTGGAGCAACAGATCCAGGAACTTAGTGGTGCATCCATGGGAGCCGACATTGCCGATGTCAACAATGATGGATATCCCGAGATATTCGTTACCGACATGCTGCCGGAAGATGATGCACGCATGAAGACCAAGACGACCTTTGAAAACTGGGACAAGTATCAGGCCAATGTGATGAATGGCTACTACCGTCAGTTTACCCGCAATGTACTTCAACTCAATCGTGGTCCTGCTCCTTTCAAGGTCTCATCCTCATACCATGACAAATTATATCCAGATCAGGAACTGAATAATCCTCAGGGAGTATTATTTAGCGAAATTGGCCGTTTGGCTGGTACCTATGCAACTGACTGGAGTTGGGGAGCATTGATCATGGATCTGGATAATGATGGTTGGAAGGATATACTCGTAGCCAATGGTATCGTACAGGATCTTACAGATCAAGACTATATCAACTTCATTGCCGATCCAAGAACCGTTCGGAAGATCATCACCAAAGACAGTGTCAACTTCAAACAGTTGATCGATGTCATTCCCTCCAATCCCCTTCCTAACTACGCCTTTCACAACAATGGTGGCACAACAGGTGTGCCGATGTTTACCAACAGAGCTGAAGAGTGGGGGCTAGGTGAACCTAGCTTCTCGAATGGTGCAGCCTATGGCGACCTCGACAATGATGGAGATCTGGATCTAGTCATCAATAACACCAATATGATCCCTTTTGTCTACCGTAGTGAGGTAGACAATATGCTCCCGGAGCATCACTATCTCAAATTTCATCTGATAGGAGAGGGGATGAATACATTTTCCCTGGGATCACAGATTACGCTGATCCACAACGGCAGGAAGTACTTCCAAGAGCAGATGCCTATGCGCGGATTTGAATCCACCATGGATTATCGCCCTAACTTTGGCCTCGGGAAAATCTCAATGGTGGATACCGTGCTGGTAGAATGGCCCGATGGAAGCGTAACAATCATGACAGATGTTCCAGCCGACCAGACACTTAAGCTATATCAAAGAGATGCTCAGCAAAAGCCCGTACTGGAAGTACTCGATCAGGAAAAGGCAAATCAAACATTGTTTAATGAGATTACTTCCTTTTTGGGAATTGATTATACACATAAGGAAAACCGTTTTACAGATTTTGACCGCGATCGCTTGATCTATCATATGCTTTCCAATGAAGGCCCTAAGATGTGTAAAGGAGATGTGAACGAAGATGGCCTTGAGGATTTTTATATTGGTGGAGCCAAAGATGCTGCTGGTGCCTTGTTCATACAGCTTCCCAATGGTAAGTTTCGCACTACTAATCAACAGTTATTCGAACAGGATAAATTATCGGAGGATACGGATTGCGAGTTCTTGGATGTAGATGGAGACGGTGATGAAGATCTGTATGTAGCCAGTGGAGGAAATGAATACCCTACCAGTTCTAGTGCCCTGATCGACAGATTGTACTTTAACGATGGACGAGGTAATTTTTCCAAATCCAAACAGATCCTCCCTGCTGGCAAATTTGAAAGTTCATCCTGTGTTCATCCCGCCGATTATGATCAGGATGGAGATATGGATATTTTCGTGGGAATACGATTGAGACCCTTTTACTACGGATTTCCTGTAAATGGTTACGTATTGGAAAATGATGGGAAAGGGCAGTTCAAAAATGTTACCAGTCAGATAGCTCCTGGATTGGACGAGCTGGGCATGATCACTGATGTACGTTGGGAGGATTATGACAATGATGGCGATCCCGACCTGATTATCAGTGGGGAATGGATGCCCGTAAATATTTTTGAAAACCAAGAAGGTACTCTATTGGATGTCACAGAGCAGGTTGGTCTTGCCGGAACCACAGGATTCTGGAACTGTATTATGTCAGGCGATTTCAATGAAGATGGATTTGTAGACTTTATTGCAGGTAACCATGGTATGAATACGCGCTTTAAATCGCAGAAAGACAGACCCGTTTCCATGTATATCAATGATTTTGATAACAATGGACGTGCTGAACAAATTTTAAGTGTTTACAATGGGGAAGAGTCATATCCTCTGGCGTTGCGTCACGACTTGATCAAACAACTGCCTGTACTAAAGAAAAGGTACCTTAAGTATGAAACCTACAAAGAGCAAACCGTATATGATATGTTTTCCGAAGCGCAGTTGGAAGATGCATTGAAGTTATATGTCAATGAGACACGCACTTCTGTAATCCTTAGCAAGGGTGATGGAACTTATGATATTCAGCCCTTGCCTATAGAAGCGCAGTTAGCGCCAGCATACGGAATTTTGATACACGACTTTGATGAGGATGGGCATCAGGATGTTCTACTCGGGGGTAATTTTCACCGGGCAAAACCCGAAGTGGGGATATATGCTGCTGATTACGGTATGTTTCTCAGGGGGGACGGGAAAGGGAATTTTACCCCGCTTTCAATTCAGGAATCCGGTTTTCTGCTGATGGGAGAGGTAAGAGATATGATGATGCTAAATATTGGAAAAAAGCCTACGGTATGGGTGGCAAGAAATAATGACCAGGTACAGGTCTTTGAATTTGGTAAATAAAATTAGTTTGTTATGATAATTAAACCTTTTCAAATAGCTGCTCTATCTGCTATATGTATTGTGTTACAAAGTTGTAATAGTGAGTATGAGCAAATGGTCAAGCGTGAGTTAGAGAGCGGTAAGATTGAAAATGATTTATTTTTCGGACTGGAATTAGGTATGTCATCCAAGGAGTTTTTTGGGAAATGCTGGGAACTCAACAACGATAGTTTGTTGTATCATGGCGCTTTAAATAGGTCAATTGAGCATCGTTTTGAGTTGAAGGGTAAGTCGGCCAAAATGAATTTTTATCCAGAATTTCACGAAGGGAAAGTTTATGAAATGCCCGTTGTTTTTTCCTACGGTGCTTTTGCCCCTTGGAATGAGGCATACAGTATAGATACGCTTTTACAGGAATCTATTGCATATGTCGAACAGTGGTTTGGAGGAGGTTTTATCAAAATGGAACATCCTGAAAAAGGAGTTGCTTACGCAAAGGTAGATGGTAATCGCAGGGTGATGCTTTATCCAGGAGATGAAAAAGTAAATATGTTGATTACGGATCTTTTAGTCAAAAATCAGGTTAAAGATCATAGGCTTAGTAACAGATGAATGAATAGGGATGAACTGCAGGATATTTGGAGCGGTACTCAGTTTGGGTTTGATCATATTCCTGGAGAATATGACAGCCCAAACTTTTTCCTGTGATAATAGTGTATATATCACACAGGTTCCGTCTGGTGCAAAACACAGTGCACTGATCAAAGCGTATCAGGATGAAAAAGGATTATGGAATTTTGAAGAACTTAGTCCGGATCTGGGACATGTCATTTATCCCGTTGGCTATCGCGTTCAGGATAATTATCTCTACGGTCTGACCCAGCCTGATTTGAAACTGGTCAGGATCAATGCTGAGGGTGAACTGACGGTGCTGGCATCCATGGTTGAGCGTGGCCTGGATACAGCTATGTTTGATTTCGTTGCTGGAGATGTAGTGCCCGGAGGTCATACTTTTTTCCTGGTAGCTCAGGAAAAAGTGACAGGTATTGCAAAGGCTATTTTTAATATACAATTACGCTCTAATTACAGGGTGGGATTGATGGCTTTTACATCATTTACTGAGATGCAGGTGGATGATATCGCTTATGATCCTATCTACGGTTCCATCAATACATTTGACAGGAAATCTCAGCAGGTAGTCATTCTGGGTCAAGGGGGAAATGCGAATAATTACTTTTCAGTCAAAACTTCCCGTGTAGGCCAACTTTCTGCTGTTTTTTATGATAAAGCAGGCCTATTGAAAGGTATCGGAAAAAAGGCTGGAAATGATGGGAGTGATAACCTACTATTTGAATTTAATAAATTTAATGGGAAATTACTCAGCACAATAGAGATACCTGGAGGTAATTTCACGGCAGGTTGTTCTTGTCCCTATTCTATAGACTACTACAAAGCCATAACGCCCGATACTTCTTCAGGTTGTGAATCTATACGCCTGAAGTACCAGTTTGTCAATAAGATGGGAACGGGTCAGGGAAATGTAATACTTCGGGATACGCTATCTAAAGATCTGAAAATTACCTCAATTTTACGTCAGCCATTCCTTTCTACTGTAAATTTTGATGAAAATACGGGTATACTAGAGGTGATGATGCGGGAAATTGTGTTGGGAAGTGATTCATTGGTACTGGAAGTTGAGACAGGACGCACTGATTTTGAATCGTGGAGTACCCGAGCCTCATTGGGTCCATTTCCTATTGGAGTGGGAATTGCCCAGTTTTCAGATAACCCCAGGACAGAAATTCCAGATGATCCCACAACATTAACAAATAGTGTACTTACCCTATCCATGCCTGAATCCTATTACATCTGTGATGATTCTGTATGGATCGAGCCTGTTGTAAGACCTGCCCATTCCAGGTTGAAGTATATATGGAATACAGGTGATTCCACGAAGCAGATATCTGCTTCCCGGGCAGGCTGGTACACACTCACTGTATTCAATGATTGCCAGACTATATCTGATTCGGTTTTTGTGGAAAGGTCAAGTTTTCCCGTCTCATTGGATATAGGCCCCGACCAGACTGTCGTTCAGGGACAAAGATCCTATCTTTCCTTTACAACCAATGCCTCAGGTCCCTATCAGCTTTTTTGGAAAACGGATGAGGACGTTTCCCTGGATTGCTCGGATTGCGAACAACCTCAAGCTATTTTTCTTGATACTACGCTCGTTACGCTTACTTTACAGGATGTAAATGGTTGTCTGGTAGAGGATACTCTTTGGATCCATGTCGAAAAACCGAGGCAGCTTCAGGTATCCAATGTTTTCACTCCCAATGGAGATGGGATCAATGATCGTTTTTATATACGTGGGAGGGTTTTGGCTAATTATCACCATTTTCGTATCGTAGATCGTTGGGGGAATTTAGTTTTTGACCGGAGTTATGGACAAGTAAATAATGAACAGCATGGGTGGGATGGGTATAGAAATGGGAATCAGGTAGAAAGTGGCGTATATTATTACTCAGTGGAAATCGTATTTCCAGACGGGAAGAGCCAGAATATGACCGGAAACGTTGTGTTAGTGAGATAGGTTCTTACCATATATTAACTATCAATCCTCCATGGTCTCATGAATCTTCTGGACTTCTTCGGCAGATAGTTGTAAAAATTGAGCAATCCGTTCATAAGAAAGGATACCTGTCTGGAA
>CAYXVE010000050.1:29779-35027 GCA_964468435.1 uncultured Bacteroidia bacterium
CAGATAGTTGTAAAAATTGAGCAATCCGTTCATAAGAAAGGATACCTGTCTGGAATAGTTCATCCTCCAGCATGGCTTTTGCATGAGCGATACGGGTATTAAGGGTTCCTTTCTGGATTCCTTTCTGCATTCCCCGTTGTTCCACTTCATGAAGTATGGCTTCTCTGATTCCCATATCTTTAGCTATTGGAGATAATTGATTCAACAAATGAAACTAACGGCTATTACTTATCCTCCATGTTCTCATGAATCTTCTGGACTTCTTCGACAGATAGTTGTAAAAATTGAGCAATCCGTTCATAAGAAAGGATACCTGTCTGGAATAGTTCATCCTCCAGCATGGCTTTTGCATGAGCGATACGGGTATTAAGGGTTCCTTTCTGGATTCCTTTCTGGATTCCTTTCTGGATTCCTTTCTGCATTCCCCGTTGTTCCACTTCATGAAGTATGGCTTCTCTGATTCCCATATCTTTAGCTATTGGAGATAATTGATATAATTTATTTAATAAAATAGGTTGATATCCGGGTTTACTAAAATCAACATAAAATTGAATAAAATCTACAAGTTTTTCAATTCTTGATTTTGGAAGACCTTTTTCAAAAAGACGCTTCAGCAGTGAAAGTTTTGAATTCATCAGCCACTCATCATCAGATTTATCCTTTTCCCATTGATCTAAAGCTGCTTCCATTGCAATGGCAAAAAGATTATTGCTCTGCTGAAGTATGGATTTATGATAATCCTTTAGTTTATACGCATTAAACCGGTATTTGATTTCACTTCCAAATAGATTTTCACTGTACCCGGTAATATAGTCCGGGCTTGTATGGGTATATAATACGATTGATGTAAAAGGAATATGATATTTATCGATAATCCTGTAAGCAGTCTGTAACATTCTCAATCCGAACTTCTGATCACGATAGCCCTGAACCTCTACATGTACAAGAAATCCATGTGGATCTCCGTTTTTTAACCATGCTTTTATCAAGAGATCACTTTTCCTGTTTTTTGAGCTGTTGGTTGCTTCAATTTTATTAAATTCTTTATTCAGATACTCAAAACCCCTGGAAAGATCAATTTGATCGATATACTTGTCGAAAAAAAATTTCAGAAAGTCCTCAAAGAGGTCTTCTATGATTCCTTTCCATAATATGTCCTTTGAAACCATAAGCTAAAGATCATGATTTCTAATAATAAAGTCAAAAAAATGATTTAAAAATATCTAAAATAGATCTAATTGATTGATGCTTAGATATCTGAAATCCATATAAGAATCGATGTGCTATTCTATTCTATAATCAATTTTCCCCGCATAGTCAGATAGTGTCCGGGAAATGTACACACGTATTCATAAACGCCAGGCTCTTCAGGAGCTACGAAATAGATCTCATCCGATTGATTGGGTTCCAATAGCATCGTGTGAAAGAGTACCATATCCGATTCGGGTACATAAGATCTGGATTCGCCACCCAAGCCCATATTAGCCGCCATTTCTCCGACTTTATCAGCTCCTCCTTTCTTAACGATCAGTATGTTGTGAAGCATGTCATCGTTGTTGTCGAAGACGAGCTTTACCTTGTTGCCAGCTAATACTGTGATCTCATCCTGATCGTACTTCAAGCCCGGAATCGTGCCGAGTGTGATAATCTGATCGGGGCCCTGATCCCAATCTTGAGGCATTTCTGCAATTCTTTTGCTGGAAGTAGCTAATTCAGCATGAACATTTCCAGATGCACTGGCCGACATCATCGAACTACCATCACCTTTAGGGATACGGTTAAGTGTGTAATAACCTGTATTATGTACCAAATTAGATCCATCAGAAGCCTCAACCCCATTTATTGTTACCTCATATACATAACCCAGTCGGAGTGTATCCAGTATTAATTGCACCTTGTATCCATTTTCGGAAACACTTGATTCAATAATCCCTCGCTGTTGCTGATCGATAACGGGACTTCCATAATTGTGGTGATACTTGTATGTAAAGTCAGTCAGCTGATAATTAGAGAGATCTTCTGCCAGAAGCTTGTTGACGGGTTTGGTAAATTCTATCTCAAAGCCCATAGGCTGTATCCGTATCGCCTTCATTTCAAAGGGCATTTTACCCGTCCATTTTAAACGCTGAATCCCAAAGGGTTCTTCGCCAGTAGAACGCCATCCCCGATTGGTCATACCTACAAAAATTTCATCTTCAGGCCCCCAGATCAGACGCAAGACTCCCGAGGCAAATCCTTCCCGGAACCCAAATACCGCTCCCTGATATACTCCGTCTATTTTTTCCTGAAAAACTCGCATGATCTTGCTGTGTCCCTGATCTCCTACGAGAAACTGCCCTTCAAAGGGACCTACCTGGTTATCTTTTTCAATTAGCAGGATATCAGAGGTAGAAATACCCATGATCGTATGGGGAAACCATATACTTGGAGCTTTAACTGAGGGTAACTTTTCACCATATTCATACAGCGATAATCCCAGGGATTCGTCAATATCTTCAACGGTAATTTTTACCGGAGAACCGGGTTCCTCTGCCCACTTTAGCCCTTCCGGATGTCCTACAAAATCACCTACTTCCACATGGGTCATTCTTCCTGAACCTACCCAATCTCCTTGATTTTCCGTATAAAACAGATCTCCTTCCGCATTAAACCCAAAACCTGCTGGTGAACGCATTCCCGTTGCAATGGGAGTCATTTCCCCTGATTCTGTAACCTTAAGCATCCAGCCACGCCACTTGGTCAGGCTGGCTCCATGACCGATCCAGCTCAGGTTGAGTGAAATGATCATATCTCCATTAGGAAGAAACTTCGGCCCATAGGAATACTCGTGATAATTTCCTGTAAGAGACCAACGATAAATAGTACGATAGACATCAGCTACTCCATCATCATCTGTATCCTGTATTTTATTGAGCTCTCCCCTTTGTGTCATATACAATGCTCTATTGCGATATGCAAGTCCCAGGACTTCGTGAAGTCCATGAGCAAAACGCTCAAATTCGGGTATGGAGGAAGTCGGATTGGTGATAGACCAAACCTCACCCCTGCGTGTAGCAGCATAGAGCACGCCGTCTTCGTCAAAGGCCAGACCTCCTACTTCAAGCGTGATATCATCGGGGATGGATATAGATTTCAGGGTATAATATTCATTCTCCACTTTAGCCATTTTCATCTGAGCCTGGAGAGAGGACGAAATCAGAAGGATGATAATAATGATAGGTATATACCGGATATTCATAGGTATGAGTTTAATGGATTTTTTTACAGAATATTACCAGATGATGGAGTAACTAAGGGTTGATGATTTGCTGCTATTCAGGATGGGAATGATCAGTGCCTGATCATCTCCCTGATAGGTGATCAGGGGCTCATCCATATCACTTGTTTCATGAAGGTCAATATAATACCTTCCCTCAACCTGGTATAGGCCATTGGGAAGCCGGGCTATTTTTTTCCCTTTTGCTAACCGATACTGATAACCTTCCTGAGGAGCTGTACCACTTACATAAACATTACGGGTAAGGCCATTACCTTCGGAGTTAGGATATAGGGCATCTTCAATCCTTATGCCTTTATATTTATATTCAAATATAGGTCTCTCGTCATCATTGATGGTATAGCCAATAGCGACAAAATCCGAAGGAACTTCATCTGCCCATAAGGTAGTTGCCTCACTAATCTGTGCTATTGGGACACCCGGGGTTGTCTCCACGGTAGTATTAAGAGGTTGTAATAGTTGCTCATGTCCACGGTTAACCCACATTTGAGTTACATCGGCAAAGGAGCCTTTCCAGCAGGAAATCAATGTCCCCTCGTTCAAGTCATAGCTATAATGTACACCTGATGGATCTCCTACCGAAAGCACGTGTGTGCGCTTTTCATTCGCATAATGTACAAATCCACGGAGCATTTCGGGTTTAACCTGTGGCATGACTGTCAGATGCTCCAGTTCTCTACCTCTTGGACTCAGGTCCATGGATGCCAGGATCTGTTTCTCTATTTCTGGACCTTCATAAAGGATTGTGGCATGAGCACGCCGGGTTACTTGAAAGAAAACCAGACGGAGCTGATGTACTCCTTCTGTCAGCTTTGTAATTCCTCCTAATTGCTCAAATTCAAGCTCTCCACCATTGTAGACAACGGGTTCATTATCTATATAAAGATGACCACCATCATCCAGAAGAATCTGAAACAGGTATTCTCCTTCAGTTGGAACAACTAATTCACCCGCTATTTCCATGGCAAAATGTTCGCGTTGGGGTGTCAGGTCTGCCACATTGAATGAATCTGTTTCGCCTTCGGCGATGAGTTCCAGTGTATCGATATCTGGTAATCCGTTGCCCTGATAATCGTAAACATGATAGGTCATGTTTTGGACTCTGAGCTGCTCATCACTGTATTTTTTGTAGCGGAGATTCCGCAAGGCCACTGGACCGTGATCTCCCTGGATCATAAGGGGAGCCATGACTACTTCGTCATCAAAGGCTGCTGCACGGGTAGGTCCTGTAAGTTCGACTTCCTCATGAATCTTCACTCCATTTAAGTAGACCCATTCAAATCTGGCATTTTGTATCTTATTACCATCTTCATCGAATCGAGGAGATCTGAAGAGGATGTATAAGGTCTGCCAAAGTCCAGGGGCCTTGCTGGCATTAATGCTGGGCGCGTGCCCTTCATAGCCCTTTTCTCCTTCAGGTCTGGATTCATCCCAACGCTGATAGATACCGCCCATGTCTGCATGTTTGATTTCTTCCACACCCCAGCTATCAAATAGCTGGATTTCATACCTGCTTTGAAAATAAATACCTGAATTCGACCCCTTGGGCATCATAACGTCTACCATAAGCTCTAGGTCCCCGTGTTCCCAGTTGGTAAACAGGTGTCCCTGCAATTCCTCTGTGGGTTGATTGACCATGATTTCTGTACCAGGCTGAACGTCCAAATGATGCCTTTCGTTGAAATTTGCGTAAACATCTCCCGCAAGCTGCCAGTTTTTTTTAGGAGATTGGTAGGTAGAAGCATCATTCATAGAGACTACTTTCATAGGTAGCTGGTCAGGAACTTTGAGAGATATCGCATTTTCCTGTTGTGTTGGGCGTGGCGCACAGGCTGAAATTACTGCTAATGCTAAAAAAAGTTGTAAAATAATTCTCATGGAGTAGTGTAATCCTTAAGTAATCTTGTTTAATGAATTTTCAAGTTAATCAATGTTTTGCTCATTTGGTAGAGACCTAGATTTTAATGTAGG
>CAYXVE010000051.1:0-10822 GCA_964468435.1 uncultured Bacteroidia bacterium
CTCGCAAAATTTTTTTAGCTTTTCAATTGACCCTCTTAGTTTGATTGTTTTTGAAGATTTGCCCAGTAAACTTCTCCATTCAGGGTCATTCTATCAGATTTATCCCCAAAAGGGTTAAAACTACTCATGTTGGAAAATGGGAATAAATACATTGTTAGGGGAACTACATATATTGATCTTCTGGTAATGAAAGTAGACGGTTCTAAAAAAGTCGACGATTCTTTTAATAGCGCACCTACCAGCTTTCTTTCGCATGCTAATAAAATATGGGACAAGGTTGAGAAAGAGGAATATTAAATACTTGCAACCAATAACTAAGGCTTCGTTGGGTCGGTACGACCAATAATGAAGCCAGCGTCGCACTATCCCGTATTTTCGATAGGGCTATGGAGTTTTCGTGATGTTGGGCGATTGTAGGCTGTTGGTTTTAGTTGCCAATCAGCCTTTTTGGGGCATTTTGCTCCTAAGAATATTTCAGGTTTAAACTAACTTAAGCGTTTTTTCTAATCGATTTGTTGCTTTTTCCAGGGTTATGGGGTTTTTAGGTTACTTTATCTACAACTTCGCCAAAATCCCATTAAACGTCTCACTAGGACGCATCTCTTTAGCTACCAAAGCATCATCAGGCTTATAATATCCGCCAATATCTACTGGATCTCCCTGAGCAGCGTTCATCTCTGCGATGATCTTCTCCTCATGAACAGACATCTCTTTGGCAATGGGCTTGAATACATTAGCCAGTTCAGCATCCTGATCCTGCGAAGCCAATGCTTCAGCCCAATACATCGCCAAGTAAAAATGACTTCCACGATTATCCAGTTCATTGACCTTACGCGAAGGGGACTTCCGGTTTTCCAGGAATTTCTCAGTAGCCTGGTCTAGCGTGTCTCCTAGTACACGGGCACGAGGGTTATTGGTCTTTTTCCCAAGGTAATCCAAAGAAACAGCAAGTGCAAGAAACTCACCCAGTGAATCCCAACGCAGGTGTCCTTCAGCTGTAAATTGCTGTACGTGCTTAGGTGCAGACCCACCCGCACCGGTCTCAAAGAGACCACCTCCTGCCATTAGCGGCACGATAGATAACATTTTGGCGCTGGTGCCCAGTTCCAAGATGGGGAATAAGTCAGTCAGGTAATCTCTTAATACATTACCTGTAACAGAAATCGTGTCCTGTCCCGCTTTAGCACGCTTTAACGTAAGTTTAGTAGCCTCTTCTGGAGACATGATATGTATTTCCAGACCCTCCGTATCATACTGCGGAAGATATTCATTGACTTTTTTGATCAGTTCAGCATCATGAGCGCGGGTCTTGTCCAACCAGAATACGGCTGGGCTACCTGTTTCTCTGGCGCGACTTACGGCCAGCTTCACCCAATCCTGTATAGGAGCATCTTTCACCTGACACATACGCCAGATATCGCCTTCCTCCACCTCATGACTTAACAGCACCTTGCCAGCAGTATCTACCACCCGAGCTGTTCCGTCGGCCTCTATCTCAAAAGTTTTGTCATGTGAACCATATTCCTCAGCTTTCTGAGCCATCAGACCTACATTGGGTACAGAACCCATCATAGTAGGATCAAATGCACCATGTATTTTACAGAAGTCGATGGTTTCTCGATACAGTCCTGCGTAGCTGCTGTCCGGAATCACAGCTTTACAGTCCTGAGTTTCATCGTTTTTGTTCCACATCTTTCCGGAAGTGCGAATCATCGCAGGCATAGAGGCGTCAACAATCACATCGCTGGGTACATGCAGATTGGTGATTCCCTTACGGGAGTTGACCATGGCCAGGTCGGGGCCCTTTTCATAGCAGGCATTGAGGTCTGCTTCGATCTCTTCCCTTTTGTCTGCGGATAGCTGATCGAGACGGGAGATCAAATCTCCTAGTCCATAATTGGGATCTACGCCCAACTCGTCTAGTACTGCTGCATGTTTTTCAAATACATCCTTATAATATACCTTTACTGCATGCCCGAAGATAATCGGGTCGGAAACCTTCATCATGGTTGCCTTCATGTGAATGGAAAACAGAATGTCTTGGGCTTTGGCATCAGCCACCTGCTGCTCCAGAAAAGCTACCAATTGCTTTTTACGCATAAATGTCCCATCTATCACTTCTCCTTCTTGCAGGGCCAGCTTGTCTTTCAACACCTTCACTGCTCCATCTTTACTCACGAATTCAATCTGTACTTCATCGGCTTTTTCTATGGTGAGGGATTTTTCATTAGAGCGGAAATCTCCCACGTCCATTGTAGCTACATGAGTCTTGGAGTCGGAAGACCACTCACCCATGCTATGGGGATTCTTCTGAGCAAAAGCTTTGACAGCCTTGGGAGCCCTCCGATCAGAGTTTCCTTCGCGTAATACCGGATTCACAGCAGATCCTTTTACTGTATCATAAGTAGCCTTGAGGGCTTTTTCTTTGTCATCTTTCGGTTCTTCAGGATAATCGGGAAGGGCATATCCTTTGGCTTGAAGTTCTCTAATTGCCGCCTTCAACTGGGGGATAGATGCACTGATATTGGGGAGCTTGATAATATTGGCTTCAGGGGTTTTGACCAGTTCCCCTAGCTCTTCCAAGTCATCATTTACACGTTGTTCCTCCGTGAGGTATTCGGGAAACTTGGCAAGAATACGGCCTGCCAGAGATATATCACGGGTTTCTACCGATACCCCCGCCGGACTGGTAAAGGCTTTGATAATGGGGAGAAATGAATAGGTAGCAAGCCCCGGTGCTTCGTCGGTAATAGTATAAATAATTTTTGCCATGGAGAAGGAAATATGTTTTTAGTCAAAATAATCTACAAGATAGCTTCTGCCATGCGAAACTAAGGTTTTTTTCCAAAAGTAGGGAGTGTGCAGTGTATGATTATTGTTTATCTGCAGTTCCTTGATCGTACATCTCAGGATATTCCTCCGACCCCTCAATTTCCAGAAAAAAAAATATGCAGAATAGCATTTTGGAAAAATCTTGAATCACATCCTCATGAGCCAGCGTTACAGGTGTTATCTGAAAGTTAGAAAAATACTCTCCCAGTTTTCCTGCAACTCTGGTTAGTTCCAGGCTCTTACATAAGAGGGTACTTCCATTAGGTTGCATAAACCATATACGATAGGATTGGGAGAGAAGAGATGTCATTGTTGAATTGTTACATTAAGGTATTGTATCTGCTTCCTTTCTATGTGAAAAGGCTTAAGTCTACCCCTAAAAAATGAAAAAGATGTAGTGAATTTAAGTTTGTGATTGTCTCGTGATAAAGAATTAACGTGTTTATAATTGTTGATTAAAGGGCTTTTTATGCTGCTTGAGTTCATCTACCATTTTTTTCTGATCTTCTTCAACACCCCGACTGTACAGAAATTTATTAATTTTAATAGCCCTGCCCTCACAATAAAAAGAACACAAAGAATATGATTACGGCTACAAATAGAGCATAGCTTCTGGGATTACACGCTATTTGTTATACGAAGTCATACACTGATGTAAGGAAATAATCTCCATGAGATTCTCAAAGCCTTTTCAAAAATAAAAATCAAATGCATTAACAGATATTCCGTAACTTTATCTGCCGATGAAAAATCAATACCCTATGCACACGCTCAGATGGTGCTTATTGTTGTGGTTGGTATCAGGGGAAACGATACAGTCTCAGGAGTATCTTACAGCGGTAGCTAAGCCCGGTGATGGGGCTATTTCTCTCCTGAGATATTTTCAATGCTATACAAAGTGTAATCTGGATCACTTTTATCAGATCAACCGTATTTCCAGAAATCGGGGGCTGATCGCTGATAGAGTTTATCAATTACCTATCCTGGTCTACGAGTATAACGGACGTAGCATACGGACTACCATCGGTATCAATGACTATCCTCGCGCCAAGCGCATACAGATGTACAATGAAGCCGTACACAAGTCACAATTGCAGTCCAAAGACTACCGCGACGGTAAAATCCTGTGGGTTCCCTATCACTTCATCACCTGTCCGGAAGAACGGGCTGAAGCACAGATCAGCACTGTGGCTGACAGGCCTATTAATACGGGCAGCAATCAGAAACCCATTGGCGTCCGGGGAACTTATTCCATTTTTGGCAGTAAGTATGCCACTGTGCCCTTGCTGGACAACCAGCTAAAAGGAAGAGTTTTCTACATAGTGGCAGGCCATGGAGGTCCTGATCCCGGAGCTAGCGGGAGAAGATGGGGCAAGACCATCACTGAAGATGAGTATGCATATGATGTGGCATTACGACTGACCCGCAATCTCCTGATGCACGGAGCAACTGTATACGTGATTGTACGCGACCCTAATGATGGTATTCGCAATGGTGAATACCTACGTCCTGACAAAGATGAGGTTGTTTGGGGCGATCTGCCTATTCCCAGAGGGCAAAAAGAACGTCTCCAGCAGCGTGCAGACATCATCAATGCGCTCTACCAAAAAAACCAGCAAAACGGTGTTACTTACCAACGCCTGATAACCATACATATCGATTCCCGGTATATGGGCAAACGCATAGATATGTTTTTCTATCACCGTGAAGACGATGATGATAGCAAGGCATTGACTGAAACAGTTTATACCACGATTGCCCGTAAATACCGAGAGATCAATCAAAGCCGGGGCTACAATGGATCAGTATCCTCAAGGGACTTATATATTTTGCGGGAAACCCTGCCACCTGCCGTATTTATCGAGCTGGGTAACATCCGCAATCCTCAGGACCAAGCCCGGTGGGTGGTAGAAAGCAACCGGGATCTGGTGGCATCATGGCTTGCAGAAGGGATCATGCTGGATGCCTTGAAGTAATTGTATATCTTTGCCCAATTAAGCTATTTTTATGCAAGAAAAACTTAAAGAACTATTACAAGGTTATCCGGTATGGGATGAAGTAGCAGTACAATGGGGTGAGATGGACGCCTTTCAGCATGTTAATTCTACAGTTTATATCCGCTGGGCTGAGACAGCCCGTGTCAATTATTTCCGGGAAATGCAAGCTCATCTGATAGATGTAGAAGGGAAAGGAATAGGCCCTATTCTGGGTTATATTCAGTGCAAATACATATTCCCGGTGACCTTTCCTGACAAGGTGATCACCGGGACACATATTTCTGCCTTTAAAGAAGACCGCCTCAAAATGGACCATTTGATGGTTAGCCAACATCACGAGCGTGTCGTGGCACTAATCGAAAGCTGGATTGTAACCTATGATTATCAGACGCTGCGAAAAGCACCGCTGCCAGCGGGCCTGGAAGCTGTCATACAACAGTATGAAGCTCAACAGGCTACAGGATAATCCTAGTATCCACTAACTTGTAAAATATAAGGTATAAAACGCCACCTAACGGTCAAGCTCGACCATATATCCCATTGACAAGGTAGTACCCTGATTCGTAATTTTATTGTTGGGATCGTTGGCAAATACGTTGGTAGCTCCAAGGTGAAAGCGGGCTTCGAAGCACAAATTTCCGGTAGCAAGTGGTGCATTTACCCCTACTCCGAAAGCGGCTCCGACCAACCAGCGTTCCAGATAGGGCTGCTCGCCTCCTACATTCAGTTTCGCCTCAGGAGGTGTATCCAGAAGAACTCCATCAATTTTGGAAATAGTTGTCTTTCCATTCAGCGTCATACTCATCTCAGGACCTATGAAGCCATAGGCATTCATACCCTGTCGAGCAGAAGACAAACGTAGAAACAATGGCATTTCCAAATAATTCACTGCCGTCTGCATAGATTGTGTTTCCATCAAAGGTGTACCAAATTCATCCTGATAGGTTCTAAAAGTAATGGCGTGCGATCCTCGCTGGCTGTAAGCCAGTTCTGAGTAGATGCCCACGTGGTCTCCCAGCAAAAACATTACCGGAACGGCAAGGTTGAAACCACGGAGGCTTTCGAGACGGTAATCGATGTGATCCACATTGTACGTGGCGAACTGCACACCGCTTCTTAGACCTGCAAAGATTTGAGCATGTGCAGAAAAGCAAGCGCATATAAATCCCAGGAAGACGATGAATGTTTTCGTGTTGTTCATAGAACAGGTTTGGTTTTAAAATGTGTGTGTGTTTATAGCTGTAGGGTAAAAATCAAAGCTAGTGCCAGAAACAAGTGTCTATTAAGCTAAATCTATCATTTACCTAAAAAATGACAGAAGGGGCATGATATCTAACGTAAGCATATGGAGGTTTTCTGCCACGAGGGAGGAAAGATGGACAACAGTTGCTTGACGATGAAGCGCGAACGATAATCCCTACTCTAATGGCTTGTATATCCGTTCAGCATTTTCCATGATCTTTTCCTTATCTAGGGTGAGCTTTTTGGCACCTTTGCTGGTGTAGAGTTCCATCTGATCGGTATAATGCGGGCTATCTGGACGGCTAGAGCTTCCAAAAGGAACGACGGTTTCGAATTCCGCTACTCCGTTTTCATCATACTGGACAAACATCATGAAGTTATCTCCACCCGTAGCATAGAATTTACCGTTTTCCTCATTGATGTCTCCATTCCTTGCTGCTAGTTTATTCCAGAATCCATAAATGGGTAGTTCTTTATATCCACGCTTAAAGCGGGAAAACTCTCTAAAGGGCACCTCCAGCTTTCCAAAATATTTCATGAGATGATTCTGTGTATATTGAAGGGCCTCATCTAGGCGATCGCTGGGAATATTGCCTGCCTGTGCTTCCAGATCTATGGGACGGGTTGTCAATCCTTTGAACAATAGGTAAACTGTGGTAGGAGCTACATGATCCAAAGAGGCTTCCAGGTTCCAATTTTTCAAAGGCGCTAAAAGCGCTTGATAGGCTTCATTTTCGTAATTCTGAAACTGACGAATAATTTGGGTAGCGTAGTGTTCCTGGGGAAAGGTAGCATCATACTTGATCTGCTTGAGGCGCGACATGGAGATCGTATCTCCGTCCTGGTACAGTTCTCGAAACCGTAAGCTCCGGGGTAGATCGTCAATGATACGATCGTAATTGACCAGAGGATCAAACTGATCCCGGTCTAGCCATCGAGACTGGCATGTACACTTGAAGGGGCTGTGATTTACATTGTATACATAGCCGCATTCAGGATTGTGAATCTGAGGGCGTTCCTCCAATGGGACATAAGATGTCCATAAGGTACGCGAAGTATTTCCAGGAATCACCTTACCCCAGTCGTATCCCGGTTCACGCTCGGGAAACTGCCCATTGAAGATATAGAATATATTATCCTCTTTATCTGCATAAGTAATATTGAAATAAGGCAAGCCTTCCCATTCCAGAGCTTCTTTGAACTGTTCAAAATTCTGGGCTTTGTTCATCCGATACCATTGCTCGGGAATGCGGATATTGAAGAGCGGTGCCATACGTACTGCTATGTAATTGCCTTCTGGGCTTTTGAGGGTAGGTCCGTACTTACTCCAGTAGGCCATTCTTTTTACTTTCAAAGGAAAAGGGAGCCATTTGAGTCTGACTGACAGCTTGATTTCATATTCTTCCAGGGGTAGCCATTCACCGTCAAACTCGTAGAGGTTGGATTCTGTGGGATGCATGTTGAGGAGAAATACATCGGTATGGTCGTAGTAGTTATTGGTATGCGTCCATCCCAAATAAGGATTGGTACCAATCTGAGGCGACACAGATCCAGGAAACATGGCACCGTGAAAATTCAGGCCTTCTTCGCTAACTACGTGGATTTCATAGAAAGCTTCCGGACCACGGATTTGCACATGTGGATTCCCAATCAAATAGGTACGACCATTTGCCGTAATCTTACGGCTGAAGGCGAAAGCGTTGGAGCCTTTTTGGGTAAAGTCTACCTGACTGGCTGCATCATCGTAGCCCCTGCCACTGAGGATAGCAGAAACGGTTCTACCAAGCCCCATAAATTCTGCAATTTTGGAGGGATAGCTCACCAGGGCATCTTTGGGATTGATAGGGAATATTTTCCGGTAAAGTACCTCTTTGGGATGTGCTTCTGCATAGGCATTCATACCTTGACAATAGCCTTCGAGGTATCTGATAAATTCAGGAGATACCTCCTTATACATCGCAGTGTCTACCAACTCGTACAAGCGCAACAATTTGGAGAAGAAATCTCCTGCAGCACCTGTCTTTCCGTATACCTTCCCCAACAGCCCCCTGCCAAAGAGGTAGGTTTGCTGAATGGTCTCGAAATTATCCTCAGCCTGAGCCCAGGCTACTCCGTAAGCTACTTCCTGATCAGTAGGAGCAAATATATGAGGGATACCCCATTGATCGCGAGCAATGGTGATGTTTTCAGGATCTATCTGGGTCTGAAATATATAATCCTGTGCCCAGAGGTTAATGGAAATAAAGGTTATAAAGGAAAAGAGTATTGAAGAACGCATAGGGTTTTTATCATCAACAAAGTAAATTTACCCGAAAATTCAGTTCATTGCAAACCCAAAATCACATAGTTCTATAAATAATAACAGGAATCTCGGATTGTATCCGAGATTCCTGATCTATCCCAATTTGACGTTAGTTCAGTTATGAAGTATAGCTTTTCAACATCTTTTTCGCATCATCTACGATTTTCTCTACACTGCTTTCAACATTGTTCCAGGCATCCTGGGTTGCATTCTTGAGCTTGTCTATTTCCTGATTGACTTTCTGGCGTCGTTCGATCAGATCTTTCTTCTGTGTTTCGATTGCTTCTTTCGCGTCTTCACTCGCATCACCGAGTTGATTCTCTAGTGATTTTAGTTGAGAATCGATCTTTTCTACAGTTGCTTCAGCCTCTTTTTGGTAGGCATCTCTCACGTCCTCCCAGTTATTTTTAGAAAAATTAAAAGTAGTACGCATGCGTTCCCAGGTTGATTTGCTAGCATCAGCAGCTTTATCGGCAAAGGAAGACACTCTTTGAGAAGCGCTCTCGAAGACTTGTTCAGCAGCTTTAGAAGCCCACCAACGTTGCTTTTCTTCAACCTCTTCAAGCAGTTGCTCAAATTTCTCATTGTCTTTTGGGGAAGCATTTTCGATTACATTCTTCAGGTCATCGGATAGCTGACTACGTTGCTTGACAACATCTTCAATCTGGACATCAAGTTCTTCCAGTTGTTCGATGAGTGCATTGCGTTTTTGCACCAGTTTGGACTCAGCTTGGTAAAGCTTGGACAATAGGTGTTTTGCACGAGGTTCGAGTTGATTCTGCATAGTTTCTTGGTAGGTATTAGACATATTTTTGTTTATAAAATTTTTCGTTGCTGTTACTTTTCAAGGTAAAGTTGTAAAATTATGTATCAATATCTTACATATTTGACGATTTTACAGGCTTATTGTTTCATTTTTTAACAAAAAACTGCTAATGGTTTACGTGCAGTATTCTATCTTACCACTTTTTCCCCTAAAAGTGAGTGATTGTTGTTGCTTAGTGAGGTCCAAAGGAGTTGGTACAGACGTATCAAAATCAGGAAGCCAATGATGAAGAATACTGCCAGTGCCACGATAGAGTTGCGCATACTACCTGTGAGGTTATCCAGATAGCCAAACATAAACAATCCACACATGATAGCGATCTTCTCTGTTACATCATAGAAACTAAAGTATGCGGTATTATTGTTAGTCTTGGGAATCATTTTGGAATATGTGGAGCGTGAAAGCGCCTGTACTCCTCCCATGACGAGACCGATGGCAACTGCTGCAATGTAAAATTGAATGGAGTTAGTAATGAAATATGCACTGATACTGATTCCGACCCAGGTAAGCACTGCCAGCATCAGGCCTATTATATTGCCAAGTCTATTGGATAGATGAGCAAATGCATAAGCACCAAAGGTACCTACCAACTGATTGATCAGCACAATGATAATCAGTTCATGGGTTTGCAGATTTACCTCTTTCTCACCAAAGGAAGCAGCCATGAACATTACTGTTTGCAAGCCCATCATGTAAAAAAAGAAGGCATACAGAAATACGCGCAAATTAACTTGTCCTTTTAGATCATGCCACACCTTTTTCAGTTCCAGATAACCGTTTGCCAGATAATGCCCCTCAAATCTTTTCGAGAAAATTTTGCGTGGAAGTCTGAGGAAGGGAATTTGGGCGAAAGCAATCCACCAAATACCCGTAGTCAAGAAGGCTATTCTGGGAGGCAAAGTAGGGTCCTGTATACCTAGTGCTTCTCGGTTGAGAATGACGATCAGATTCATGATAAGCAGTGTACAAGCACCTATGTATCCGAGAGTATACCCTTTGGCACTGACTCTATCCTGCATATCTTCTGTAGCTATCTCAGGCAGGTAAGCGTTGTAAAAAACGATACTTCCGGAATACCCTATCGTAGCCAACAATAGGGCACCCAGTGCTAGGTGTATATTGGGTCCTGTAAACAGAAATAACGCAGAACAGGAAAGCGATCCCAGATAACAGAAAAACTTCATAAATATTCGGGGATTACCTGTGTAATCTGAAATTCCTGATAATAGGGGAGAGATTAGCGCAATAATCCCAAAAGCAATACCCAGTGTTACTGAATATGCAGCGGTATTTTCTATTTGAAATCCAAGTACCGTGATGATGCTATCATCTCCCGTGCGGGTAACCTTATTGTAATAGGCAGGGAATACGGCTGAAGTTATAACCAGCATGAAGACTGAGTTAGCCCAGTCATACATAGCCCAACCATTTATCGTCTTAGGATCATTCTTAAGCAATTTCTCCAAAGTAAACTTGTTTAAGTTAGGGCGGGTGTCAACAACAATGATTCTAAAATAGCAAAAAAATATCAGTGTTAAAAATACGCCTGCAATTGAGTGAGGAAGATAAAGAAGGATGAGCATAAACAGGAAAAGCCAAGCTCAATGGCTTCTCTGCAGCTTA
>CAYXVE010000051.1:10922-33422 GCA_964468435.1 uncultured Bacteroidia bacterium
TAGTATTGACAATCAGATTAGTACATTTTGAACATGATCCCAAGTTCTTTGTAGGAAAGCCAAGCTCAATGGCTTCTCTGCAGCTTATAGTATTGACAATCAGATTAGTACATTTTGAACATGATCCCAAGTTCTTTGTAGGTTGGTGCTACATCCCCGTTTTTCTTGCCTGGTTGCCAGCGGGGCATACTACTGACTAATTTCAACGCTTGCTCATCACATTCCTGCCCAAGACCTTTCAGGATAATGGGTTGACTGATGGAACCATCTATTTCAACAATAAATCTAAGACATATAAATATTATTCTACGCCTACGAAGGCGCTCAACCTCACTCACCTGAACAATATGTTCGTTGAGTCGAGCGAGTGTATTCCCCGATTCATTCATGGATGTGCAGCTTTAAGATGTATGTGTACCCTACTGGGTAGCTCCTATTAAATATTGAATTTTTTTCTAAACTCCTGATAAAATTCATCTCCCAACAAACGGCTCCACATATCGTGAACCTGTTTTTCCATCTCCTCCTTAGGAATATCGTGTGAAGTAAATCCAACTAAACTGATGGTTATATCCCGTTGTAGTCCCCATTTTCGCTTGTAGACCACCAGAATATTATTTTCATTTAGATCGGCGTGAGAAATCTGCAGATCGCTCACCTCCTTCATCACTTGTAAGATTAACTTAAGTTCCCCGCTACTTAAGTCATTAATATTCCTTTTGTTGTAAATATCAGTTTTTCTAATGTAATCCCTAAGTGTATTTCGTTCAATGAAATTCCTAAAATAATATTTACCTTCAGCAGCTACTTTGATATCGCTCAATTCCCCGTAATATTTGAGCTCTTTGTTGTATAGTTTAGTAAAACGCTGCATAGCATCTGCATCGTTCATGCTTCTGGCAGGAATCATACGCAGTACCAGTATCTGTTTTGACTCTTTGTCAAACACTTTTTTGGTTGTAAATTCTGTATCGGGCAGAACACCACGTATTTCAAACAATTCTGCGATGGTTGGGATACCAGAATCATGGCTTGGTGAAGGTATCGCTGGTACGGAAGGTGTCTGACTACTTCTGGAAGAATTTGATGTAACAGCTGATGCTGCAACGAGTTCCTGAGAGTTAAAGATTTGTTGAGGGGAAGCGGACTCAGGCTTTAATGCAGCAATTTTGAGGGCTTCCTGAATATTCCAGCGAATGACTTCTTTGGGAAGACCCAGGCGTTCTCCTCGTTGAATGTACATTTCCTCGTATTCGACCTGCAGATCACTATCTACACATTTCTCTCTAATTTCTGCCATCAATGCATCTCTGTCAGCCTGCGCTTTCAGTTCTAACTGTCTTCTGCGTTCTTCCTCTTCTCTACGCCTGCGTTCTTCCTCTTCTCTACGTCTGATCTCTTCTACTCCGAGGTTGTGCAATCCCGTAAGAATGGCTTTGAAGTCTGCATTTTCTTCTTGAGAAGGCGAAAGCACCAGTCTATCTTCCAATTCCAGTTCCTGAACCAGATATTCTTTCAGAACGGGATTTTTCAGATAGTTACCCATCAGTATCACCTCCTGTATTCCTTTCTCCTCCAATGCTTCGCGCGACACGTAGGGTTTTAAAGCAGCTCTTTCATAGGACATGTAATCCTCGTATTGCCTTTCGGATATGTTTGCCCTTGCTGTAATGTTGATGATATCATTGGACTTGATAATCGTATAGGTTCCATTGCGCATAGGGCTGACTATCTGTTTACTCAGATCTGCCTTATCATACTCGTCAAGTGCTAAACCAGATTTTTCAAAAGCAGCAATGAGCTGCTCCAGCACATGTTTTCTACCGGCCTCTACTCCCAGCCCATCGATGGAGACTAGCTCTTGGGCAGAGCCATTCTGGCTGACTCTCCCAGACTGGGAACCATAGTAAAGCATTACCTGATCATCGAGTGCATCCAATACGACATTATTGGAGCCCGTAAAATCTGCCTGTTGCAATCCGTATAAATAAGCATTACTCAGGTATTCTGTCCGGATCACCTCCATGGATCTCTCATCAATGCTATCTATAGCATCCAGTATACCATTTCTTACAGATCTTGCATTTTCATCTGCGCTGAAAAAAGGAGAAAACCCAACCACAACCGGTATTCTGGCCGGAACAATCTTGCGCTCCGACCGCAGTGTATCAAGATATCTTTGCTTAATCTCAGAGAGATTATTGTGCAGTATTTCTTCGGGATTAGCATTTTGATAATCCGTGTAATAATTACCCTGAATAATATATATTTCAGGCTTATTAAGCGCCGAGCCTGCAATAAGTTTTTTATGCGTAAATAAAATACATAACATATTTTAAAATTTTTGATTGGGCCTATAATCCTGTAACGTGAAATCCTATTGTATATTATTTTACCCCAGTGCAAGAAGGAACATAAGATACTTTAATTTAGAATATTACATCTTCATGCAACTTGATGCTATATAGCATTTTGTGCTTTTTTAAAATACAAGTCTATTGCATTGTACCAAACAATTCAGACATCAATCCAACAAAAAGAAGGCTTACTAGTAAATATCGTTGTATTAACAGCGCAAAGGCATTATTTCAGTTCGAATTTGATCGCCAATTGCTGATAAACATCTACTTTTTCACCGCCCTGTTGGCCAGGTCTCCATTCCGGCATCTCAGAGATCAACCGCAATGCTTCTTCATCGCAACCATACCCAATGCCACTTACCACTTTTGGATTTTTGATTTGTCCGTTTTTGTCAATGATAAATCTTACGATGACCCGACCTTCTATTTTGGATTTCAGTGCTTGTTGGGGATATCGCATTCTACGGCCAAAATACCTGGCCAAACCATTGCCACCTCCTGGAAAAGTGGGGGAAACTTCCACTGACATCAAAGCCCTGCCATCTCTTGAAAAATCAATATTCTTTACCGTTGATTGAGTTTCTTCAGGTTCGGGTGCTTGTTTTTCCTCAACTTCGGGTTCAGGAAAACGAAGCGTTTCCTGAGGCTGAGTAGTATTCAAGGTATTTGCATTCTCATTTGTTGCCATTTGGGATGGGGGTAAAGTTGGTTCCTGAAATTCATTTGCCTGCTGTTCTGGCTGATTTTCAGAAGGTTCCGTTGCTTCTTCTTGCACAGATTCAGATATAGTTGCAGGAGTACTTTGAGGTTCTGCTTCAACGGGGACTTCCTGTTTCTGTGTTGTTCTGGCAGCATACGCTTGCGCTGGTTCTTGTACAGAATCAGTAACAGAAGCTATATTGAGCGATTTTTCGCGTGTTACAGCATTACCTAATGAATCTGTTACGGTAAGCCTTACCGTAAATCTTCCAGCTCTCCAATAGGTAAATCTTGTTGCAGATTCCTGCACTTCGCGTTGTACACCGTTACCAAAATCGAATTCATAAGTGAATGCACTATCATATTGGGAAATAGCAAAAACCAATGCACGATCTTCAACCCAATTTCCACCAACAAAGAAAGTAACCGTCTCAAGTAAATTGCTGTTGTCCCCAGCTTGATCATCTGCACTAAGGGACATAGCATTGACGCGTTCCTGAGTTGCCGCATACTGATTGTATGACTCGTCTTCTGCGATAATTTCCAAATATTGTTCCAGAGACTTTACCGTGTCAGCTTTTACTCCGAAGGGATAATTTATGATCAGTGTATTTCCCTCGCGTTTGAAAAAATCTGCTACCTTCGTAATATTGAGTTCCTGATAGTTGGCTGCAAGTACCTCTGGTTCAGGAGTATCGGTCTGGACCAATCTCCATGCGAGCACACCTGCTCCTGCGAAAACCAGAAAGGCGATCAGGAAACCTATACGTTTACGCCGGACTTTCGATTTTTCGTGTTTTTCAATTTGTTTTAAGTATCTGTCAAGGTTCTGAGAAGATGGACTAATTTCAGACATAGCTTTATGTTTATTGCATGTTTAAGGCTAAGCACACGACCTCATGAATCCATGGGGCCAGATTTTAAGCGATATGTAGCATCTTACGTATAGGTCAGCTGATAACAATATTCAGCTGAAAACATATTTAATATACGATTAAAATAAATTTTCATTATATTTTTTTTATCGAACCATAATAATTTATTTTTGGATGGTTGTTTGAGCTACCTCAACGGTTATGAGAAACGTAACAAATTGTATCACAACGTTAAACCATTGTTTTGCAACGCATTTACATAGGGGAGAAAAAGGGGGGAAAGATTTTAGATTACTGTATTCCCCGAATTCTGCTGCATAGTTGTGGGAAAGGATAAATCAGGATTAAATAAATCTAGAATCTGTATACTTGAAATGAGTTGAGTAACTGATCGAGTACCAAGTCTCATTATAAACTTACTTCAAGGGATCTTAAAGCAGCTGAAATTGTATAGATAAGGCTTTATACACGGCAACATTTTCTCCACCGATTTTACCAGGTACCCAGCGCGGCATACTTGAGATCAGTCTGAGGGCTTCTTTATCACATCCAAATCCGATTCCTTGCACTACTTCGGGCTCAGATACCGTACCATCAGCTTTGATGACAAAGCGAATCTGTACATCACCCTCGATCCGATTTGCTCTAGCTTCATCGGGGTAACGCAACTGAGACTGGAGATACCTAGCTAAGGAAGCCTGACCTCCTGGAAAATTAGGCATTTCATCCGCCCGGATATATGGACCCCGGCCCCGGATGGTGCCACCCTTTGCCTGAAGCAACAAATTATTAATTCTGGAAAAGCGTTCGATCTCTCCGATAGAACTTAGGGTATCGTTGGAGAGGCCATGACGAGACTCAATAATAATGTGCTTGCCGGAATTGAGATATAATTCTTTGACTGCTTGAGCATTAAACTGGTCAGATGAAATACGGATATAGCTTTTAGTAGTCAAATTATCAGGATTGATACCCGATTTTGTACCAGAGGTCCCCTGAAACCAGGAAACAACGAAGATGATCAATGTCAGCACCAAGGTAATCATCAATGAAGATCGCCTGATTTTACGCTTAAATTTTTCCTTTTCCTCTATCTCAAGGATATAGTCGAATAAATCGCTGGCTTTATAATCAAAATCTGACATACTAGATATTGAACTTTTGACGGAACTCACTGTATACTTTTTGACCGATCAATCTGCCCCACATGTTGTGTACCTGATTTTCCATTTCTTCTGGTGTTGCATCTTTCGACGAGAATCCCACAAATTTCAAGTCCAATTCACGTGTAAAACCCCACTTCTTTTGGGGAATAATAATAATATTGTCTTCATTCATGTCACTATGACTCACTTGCAGATCATTCACTTCTTTCAAAACCTGGAACATAAATTTCAAATCGCTACTAGTCAAATCTTCAAATCTTCTCTTATTGTAAAGACCTATCTTTTTGGTATAGTCTTTTAATGTATTGCGCTCATAAAAAGCTCTGGAATAAAACTTGCCATCCCTAGCGGTTGAAATATCACTTAATTCACCATAATATTTCAACTCTTTGTTGTATAACTTCATAAATCGTTCATGGACCTCCGGTTTTTGTGCGTCTTCCGTCGATATGACTCTCAGTACCTTCATCTCTTTTTCGCGTATTGAGTAAGCTTTCTTGGTTTGGAATTCATTGTCAGGTAAAACTCCCTTGATCTGATAAAGATCACCAATCAAACGTAGTGTATCCTCTTGCTGAGAACCTGTATATCTGGATTTTACGATGCCTTTTTGAGCAGATGAAGGTATCGTAGCGATGGAAGTGTCAAAAAAAGGCGTATCTTTTAAAGCAGGTTGGGGGTTCAACGAAGCTATCTTCAGGGCTTCCTGTATATTCCAGGTAATAACTTCTTTGGGTAGCCCCAACTGTTTTCCTTTTTCTACATATACATCCAGGTACTCTTCTTGCTTGTTAGGATCAATACATATCTGGCGTATCTCGTTCATCAATGTATCTTTTGCTGTCTGGGCTTGAAGTGCCTTTCTTCTTCTTCTTTCCTCTTCTTCACGTTTTTTCCTCAGTTCCTCTTCGATCTTTCTTATGGACTCAATCCCTTTTGATTGTAAACCACGTATAATAACAAAGAAAGGGTTTTCTTTGATAATCGTTTCAGTTGGAACTACTTTTTCTCCAAGCGAAAGTTCCCGCTGGAGATAATCTTTCATGACATGGTTATCAGCCAAAGCTCCCAGTAACAGTATCTGACTTATACCCAAAGACTCCACTTTCTCTTTGTTTAGAAAAGGACTGAGTTGGGTTCTGTTTTTGGTAAGCAATTCATTGAACTCATTAGAGCTCATTTTTACCTCTGCTGAGATTGTGACCTTTGCTCCGTTTTTGAAAACTGTAAAGGGTACACTACTAGAAAAAGATTCGATCTGATGGTACAGGTTGGCCTTATCGGATTCATTGAGTATCAATCCTGCATTATTAAAATCGGAGATTAACTCATTCAGAATGTGTTGATATCCCTGATCGAAGCTCAGTTCTTTGAATGCCATAACTTCCTGCGAACCCAGTTTGCTAAACTTCCCATTAAGTTGATTGAATGAGAGGATAATGTAATCATCTAATGCATTCACTACAACGTATGGAGCTGTAGAAGGATTACCCCCTTCTGCATCATTCAGTCCATTCACAAAGGCCTCTTCCAGGGTATCTATATGAAATAGATTTAACTCTACGTCGCTTTCTTTCAGTACCTCGCTGATATTTTTCCACCATACGTCCTTGCTTTCTTCTATGAAAGACTCTTTCACCACCCCAGCTGCTACAGGAATAATTTCAGGCACTTTAATTTTACTTTTTTTCAGAGAATCGTAGTAGGCATCAATTATCTGGGGAAGTCGCAAGCGAAGCATGTTCATAGCCTCCCTGGAACTGAGATATAAATGCTTGCTATCGCTGTTACTAAGCAGTTCTGCTTTTTTAGCTACGGTCCCTGCAATAAATTTCTTCTTTGTAAATATCAGACAAAGCATTTTCTATAGGTTAGTATGCTGAAAAACTATTAATACGTTTCCATGAAGTAGCCCACCTAGTACGCATTCAAACGCTTCATGAAAGTCTGGTAAACAACTTCTCACCAGTATTCTAATCTCAGAATTACAGCTTGATTGCCGTAATTCAAGCTAAATTAACAACGAATTGATTAATAATTTATTTTACGAAATGAATCTATTTGTAGAATGATATTTTAGATAACCTCATTACGCAACTAAATCTATGTAACGTTTTTTTTAATAACCGATTTTTATCGACAATCATTTAATATATAAGGTACATTTACTATTAGCATAATAATTTTTTTTAAGGGTACCAGAGAGGTGATTTTTGCCAGCATTACCGCTATAAGTACATAAGCCAGTAGCCGGTACCTATACATGCAACTTCAGGTGGATAATCCAGCCAATCTCTTTTTTTCCAAACCAATCATGTAAGACTTTCTCCAAAAAGCTTTCCAATCAAATTAAAGCCCTACAATACTGTATACAGATTTATTTTATAGATAATGTAGGTCTATTTATTGCAATCTAAATGTTATAGGCAGTGTATAGGACATATCTATTGGCAAGCCATCTTTGCTTCCGGGTATCCATCTGGGCATTTCGGATACGAGTCTGAGCGCTTCTTCATCACAGCCATATCCAAGTCCTTTAAATACGGAAGGATTTTCGACCTCCCCTTGTTGATCGATCATAAAACTGATATATACTACACCCTCAACATTACTATCCAAAGCTAATTGAGGGTATTGCATATGTTCATTAATATATTGAGTAAGAGCTCTTAGGCCTCCAGGAAAACCGGGAAGTGTGCGAGTTCTTGTTTGAATTTTTTCAGGTACTTCAGGAGCTTTAGTTGTATGGTTCGAATCTCGCGTTTGTACATCTCCGGTATTATCTGTTTCACCCTCAGATATACTTGCCTCACTGTAAGCAGTATTTTCAGTAATTTCAGTAATTTCAGATAGAGAAGCATCCGTTTCAGTTCTGGATCCTTTAAGCTCATCATCGCCCTTACCATCGTCGATATAGACTTCTATTTCATTCAGGTCGATCAGTTCGTCTTCGTCATTTTCTGGATTAGATTCCTTTTCATCTCTTGAGGTTTCTCCCTCTGAAGAAAGGTCCACCAGTGGATCCAGTTTGCTACTTGTTTTGATTACTAACTGGTCATTTTCAGAGTCCTTGTGCTCGAGGTTGGCGAATTCAGGTGCAAAGAACAGTACTTTATAAGTCTTGGCATTGCTGATTGTATCTATGCGTTTTCCGTCTGGATGAATCACCAGAATGGGAGAATTATCCCGCTGAAACATCTTGTCGATCGTCTCAAAACTCACCGAGCCCAAAATTACCTTTCGGTAATTACCCAGTATTGCCCTGCGGTTGGTATAGAAAAGGATCAAAAGGAGAACGCCCATTAAACCCAACAGAAGATATTTTTTTCTGCGTTGGCGCATCCTATAGCGGTGAATCTCAAGGTAAGCTGGCGCTGTGCTCACTTCATATCCATATTTTGACATGTCAAATTGACTATATTAAACACATTATCAAATAGCATTTCTATAATTGGAAATTAAAATAGAGAATTTTTCTTATCGCTTTATTTTTTCTAATCAGAACGGTCATAAATATCGAATGAACAGTTTTTTTTATTTGAAATCAAAAAAATTGATGCATAATAATAACCCCCCAAATTTTTTAAACTAATTTCAGCCAAACAGGGTTCATAGAAAAGTTGTCGTGAAATCTTGGGGTTTAAATACATTGATGAATGCATATTCTCATTAAGACTCTTGTAAAAGGAAACTATCTGAAGATCATCAAGCGATTTGATCGCGAACTGTTTGAAACATTGTCTCCCCCTGGAGCACAAATAAAACTGGTCCGCTTTGATGGTTCCAAAACCGGTGATATCGTACACCTTCAGCTTAAGCTGATGGGTTTGATCAAACAAGATTGGATCAGTGAAATTACTTCAGATGGGCAGGATGATCAAAAGGCTTTTTTTATAGACGAAGGCAAGCAACTACCTTTTTTTCTGACTAGCTGGAAACATCGACATGTGGTAGAGAATAAAAATGACCATAGTGAGATTATCGATGATATACATTTCAAAACTCCCAGCTGGCTCACAGATGTTCTACTATATCCTGTTCTATACTTACAGTTTGTTTATCGCAAGCCCGTTTACAGGAAAATATTCGGTTCAGCCAATCATTAATCATCTTTATTTTTGCTCATCCAGAAAGATTCGGCATTGATGTTCGCAAGAAGTATGAAAAAAATGACCCGAGCAAATAGCGCTTTCTACACCCTCGACAAAAGTCGTTCACTATTTATCTTTCACGTTCGCCGGACCAAGCAGCAACCAAACATATGTTAACGAAATAAATTCAGATACCCCTGTCTGATTTGAGTAATGCTTTCCCCTTCCTGCTGACAGGTATATTCAGCTCGCCAGAAATATACGCCTTCCCGTGCAGTACCCAATGATGAAGTACCATCCCAGGATTCAGAAGGATCTTCGGACCTGAAATGCAATCTGCCCCACTGATCGTAAATTTCGTAGCGATATGCACTGACTCCAGCTTTGAGTTGCGGCGATATTACATCATTAAATCCATCGTTATTAGGCGTAAATACATTAGGGAAGGTACCATCGCATTGGCAGTCCTCAACTTCGACGTTAAAGTATTCTCTTTGTTTAAAACAACGCGACTGTACATCTACCCAGTATTCGCCAGCCTCAGAGATATCTATTTGAGCCGAGGTTGACTGGTCATTCCAGTTGTAAGTGATTCCTTGTCTGGAACTAGTAAGCGTAATCTCAGTATTATTGCAAATCAGCGTATCACTGACAAGTGAACTTTGGGTTGGGAACTCGTATTGGATTGAGATGCTATCCATTATCATGCATTCTCCATTAGAGGCTTCGACCTTGTACAATCCAGGGCTATCAACCAGTAAGGAAGATGCCTCAGAGCGGTTGCTCCAACTGTAGGAATACTGGTTCTCAGGGAGATCGAGCAGAATCGTTTCACCCTCACATAGTGTAGTATCATTTCCGAGGTCTACATCAGGTGTCTCCGCAGCCATGATCTCAATGGTATCTTTCCGTACACATCCCCTGATCTCCATATCAAGAATATAGGTTCCAGGCAGGGTGATGACACGGTTTGTATCCCTACTTCCATTTTCCCAGAAAATATCCGAGTCTTCCTGCATCACAGCATTCAGGGTAATACTTTCTCCAGGACATATCGTAGAATCTTCTGTCTGTATTATTTCCTCCGTAAATCTGACATTACACGGCTCAACTACCACATCATCGATATAAAAATAGGTACTCTGTTCGGGGCCTTCTTCACCATAGCGTCTTTTAATAGAGGTCTCCTCGTTATCAAAAAAATTACCCAAAACCAGATGCAATTCACCTCCTTTGGCCTCATAAAACCCGTAAATCAACACCCAATCATTGGAATTATTGATAAATTTTCCCTGCCGGTTTGCGATAGCTGGTGTGAAATCCAACAGGTCAGAATTGGGAAATACTGTATCGCTAAAAGCCAACCCAATATCATCTGAAATGAATTGTGCGCTATCTCCTACACTTACTTTAAAGCTAATGTAATAGGTTTCACCCTTTCTGAGCGTGTCCTTCATTTCTACCGCAAGGTATTCCCGGTATATTTCACCGCTGTATAGCAGGGAGGAATCCAGCCAAGTCCTGATTCCGGCATAACCACTTCCTATGGCTGGGTATTGATAGCCCCAGAAATTTTCCGGTATACCTGTCCCTCCTCTTTCCCCACAACTATGGATAAAATCGGTAGTCTTACCATTGGGAGAATACCAGGGCTCTGCACGGTTGATTTGGCCTTTGGTAAAAGGACAACCTCTGTAGATGGTAAAATGAGGATTGGGGACCAAATTTTGTGCATTCAAAGATGGCATACAGTTCATCGACACAAGCCATAAACACCCCAAAAACGTTAGAAAATTGCAAAAAATATCAAGCCTCTCTAACCTCCAATTTAACTGGTTGAACCGCATAATATATATCAAAAGATTATTCTAAAGTTACTAAAAAGACTTGGGTAGTTCAATCTGAGGACCTTTAAAATAATTTGATCTTCTGGACGTTTATAGTAAAGAAAATATTCTATATGGCTGGAGTAGTAGAACGCTTAGTTTTGGGTATATATCGATAGTTGTCATGTGAGTTATACAAAAATCTTTATGCACTTATACCTTGGTATACTGTTGACGATGACTCAGATACATGCATGATATAGCTTATATTACACAAAAAGGACAAGTTTTTGCCGTGTATATTTAAATATCGAAATAAATATTTGTATATTTGAATCAATTTTGATGTATTGATGCATATATGAGGAAACAGAAATTATTTGTTTACACCATCATTGCCTTTTTAAGCCTTCCTGTTAAGACTTTTGCTCAGTCCCCCATAAACGATATGTTATGCAATAGTATAGAGATCGTAGTAGATGCAATCTGTAACAGATCGACCAATGGATATTTGCAGAATGCTACGCGGGAAAGTGAAGAACCTGTAGGCAATTGTCTTGAAGATGATGCAGGTACTATATGGTATCATTTTGTAGCACCGGCGTCTGGATTTGTAGTAATCACGACCAACTATCCATTCGGAAAGGCGCAGGATACAGACATTGCACTGTACACTGCTGCCAATGGAGCTTGCAATGATTTAAGTCGCCTAACTGAGCTTGCCTGTAACCGGGATGAAAACCCTGGACTTTCTTTTTCGCGGGCATCGCTTATAGCACCCGTAACCCCAGGGGATACCTTTTACATTCAGGTTCAGCCTGGTGAGAAGACCTCTTTTTCCGGAACTGAGCTTGATTTCTGCATTACTGTAGAGTCTGTAATAGTCCCCATCCATGATGAGCCACAAAACGCCATTTTTATCCCAGAGCCAGATACCTGCCTGGTATTTGATAATATACTTGCTGGTAATCAGGGAATAGGGGAACAGCAAATTGCACCTCCCCTTTCAGCTGAGTCAATTAGTGGTACGTGGAAAGAAAATGGTATACAGCAGTCTGTATGGTTTAAATTTGCTGTTCCCCCCAGTGGCATGGTAGAGATTAACACGTTTGATGTATTTTCTATATTCAACTTCAAGGTTAATACCACCTTCAACACACAGTTAGCCATCTATGAGGTGAAGGATCCCACAGATTTTTCCACATTTCGTCTGGTAAGTGCCAATGATGATGTGTTTTCCAGGCTCGCAGGGTTGAAATTATCCTGTCAGACACCGGGAGATACTTTGTACATCATGGTAGATGGTTCTCCAGCAAGCATTGAAGAAGGTATTTCCAGTACTGGACGCTTTATCCTGGATATCCGGGAAGTGGACAATAAGGCTCTTATGCTGACAGCGACCACCTCTAATCCTGTATGTATAGAAAGCAACAATGGATCCATCCTAACCAGGGTATCCGGAGGCGTAGAACCTTATAACTATGCATGGAGCACAGGAGCATCTTCTCCTAATCTAATACGGCAGTTACCATCTGGAACTTACACCCTTTCGGTTACTGATCAATGCGATTCTGTGTTGACAAAGACGATTGAGGTCCCGGCTCCAGAGAGTCTGTCGGTCTCGGCTGGTACGGATACGGCTGTGTGCGCTGATGCGATGACTCCCATCACCCTCGCCCCGGTGATTACTGGTGGTACACAACTGGATATGGATCGCATTTACAGTATCGGCTATGATACAAAAAGGGATAGTAATATCGTTGTAAGATTTCCCTTCACCCAGACTAATCAGGTGGATACACTCTATCAGGTCGTGCCGGAAGATTTCCGGAATTTCCGGATGACGCTTCATCGAGGCAGACTGATTGCTGTGAGCCTGGGCAGTAATGCCTGGTTTGAGATTGATCCTATCAATGAATCAATCGCAATCATTGATACCCTTCTACCCTTTGGTAATGAATTCTGGCAGGGCATCGCCTGTTATCCGGATGGCAATCAACTCTATGCGATTGCCGGCGGAGTGGACGCTAGTGGAGAGCCTTTTGGCAATCTTTATGAGATCAACATCGACGATCCTGATGTATCACTCAACTCTAGCTTTGAGGGTATTGCACCACAATGGCTGGCAATAGATACACTGGGTAATTTTTATACTGCTGATTTCTTCAGCGGCGAACTCATTCAGCTATATCCCAGATCACAAAATTTTGAATCGATCGGTGAGATCAATATAGAACCCGCACAGCGGGAGGATGCTTCATTTGATCCATCTACGAACGAGCTGTATATGATCAGTAACACCAGTAAAGGAGCCAATTTATGGCGTATCAATACCAACAGCGCTTTTGCTATGGAGGAAGGTCAGATTCTGGGTACTAATACACTTACTGGTTTTGCCATTCTGGAGGATACTTTATCCTTCAAACTTCAATATACCTGGGAATCACCAACAGGTATTCCCAACCCTTCTAGTCTGACTAAGTCTGTGATGCCAGATACTACTACTCACTATGTTTTGTCGGTAACAGATGCCTGTAATATCACGACACGTGATACGGTTACAGTTAAAGTCCTGGATGGTCCTGACATCGTTTTGAACAGCTATCCTGATCAGGGCAATCGGAGCGGTATCGTTGCTGCTCAGGCAAGTGGGGGAACCCCTCCCTATGAGTATCTCTGGAGCAATGGCGCCACTGGCGACAGCATCACAGGTCTGGAAGCAGGTTTTTATTCTGTAGAGATCATAGATGCACTGGGTTGCGTATCGCGGGATACTATCGAAGTTCCCCTGGAGGTGAACACTAACATCGCCCGGATGCTGGAAGCAGGAATTACTTCTTTCCTCCTTTTCCCCAACCCTACCAGGCAGCGTATCATGGTAGAACTTACTCTGCAGCGCACCGATTCGCTAAGCATCTTTCTGTACGACTTGAATGGCAAAACCCTATATCGTCAGGATTTTTCCGAGGTGAATACTGTAGAGCATACCATTCCACTGGAGAACCTTCCCTCCGGTATGTATGTGGTGCAGGTCCAGACCCCGCGAGGATATACCGCAGAGCGGTTTGCGTTGGAGTAGCCTATCTATCACAGACAAAATTTAGAGAGGAGGCCTTATAAGTAGACTTTCTCTGATTATTATATTTTTGTTTTTACTATAGCTCTACTAATTGTGGATCATTCATACAATTTCTCCTTATTTTGAGAAAACCAGCTTACTTCTACCGATATTTAGTATCAATAGACTTTTGAGACGACTCTTTTTAACATTTTTTTCTCCCCGCGTTGTCACTTCCACTTCCTTTTGTCGCGTTGAAGAGTGAAGCTTTTAAGGAAAATACTCAGCCCTAAGCGCCTGGGTCACCTCATCTACCCTCAAAAGCTTCCTGTTTAGAACCATTAATGCGATTATCATGAGACAACGATTATTTTTGGCATCATTTATTCAGCTCATGCTGATAACAGCTTTTTATCAGCCAACACAAGCTCAGACAGCTTATCTGTCCTGGAATGTCACAACACGGAGTAGTGACTACTACATGTACCTGGAGCACGAATTTACAGGAGGTAAATGCGATTGCAAAAACGTTTTCAAAGTAACTTACAGATGGAATGGCGGAAGCAAAACGGTAGAAGCTGTCAATAACAAGGGAAAGGCAATTGCTGTAGGGCCGGGCCAGACCAAAAACTTCACCAGGGAGGGATCGATCAACGGAAAAAATAAAGTAGTTGTCTTAGGCTGTATTGAAACCTGCACCTACACCTGGAATAAAAAAGGGGGTGTTTCCCGTACTACACGTCGTATCAAAGCCCCGGCAAAATTTGCTGTGAAAGAAACTGGTCTGGGATACATATCCCTCAACTGGAGCAAAGGCACCGATATACCTAATGCTAACCAGTATGGGTATAAGATATACCGGAATAATTTGTCTGAACCGATCGCTACGCTTAAAGGACCTCAGACTACATTTATCGATGAGACTGCAGAGCCTAACAAGCAGTATACCTATTATATTACCACCTTTACAGACGCATGGGGAGGTCAGGAGTCAGGTGCTGTGAGCTTACAGGCCAATACTCAACAAGTGGAGTTTAAGGCTTCTGACGGAGAATTTCTCGGCAGAACCCGGCTCAACTGGAGTGATATATCTGCCTCCATTGAAGAAATACAGGTATGGAGAGATGACGAACTACTCGAAGCCTTGCAAAAAGAAGCGACTTCCTATACTGACAATGAAGGGCTTCCGGGATATTCATACAATTATTACCTGAAAGTGGTTCGCAACGGGGAACTAAAAACTTATACAGCTCTTGCTGATAATGGTTTCAGTACACCCAATGGCAAGATCAGTGGAAAAGTGACCGCTCCTTTCGGAGGACCTGTTGAGGGGGTAATTGTATGTGCAGAACGGATTCAGAATGTTCCTCAAGGCGACGCCATAACTACTTACTGTGATACGACGGATGCTACGGGATTTTATGAAATCCAGAATATCTACTACCATGAATCCGCGAAATTTCGCATAATACCCACCAAAGACGATCATGGGTTTAATCCTGGATCAGTGGAAAGAACACTGGATATCGTAACCCCTACATTCAACAATATCGATTTTGTAGATACTACATCTTTCACTGTTACCGGACAGGTAGTACAGACGATTGCAAGTGATACCTGTGGTCTGGAAGGGGCTGAGATATGGGTAAATGATGTATTCAGAGGAGTTGAGACCAATGCCGATGGAAACTTTGTGTTGACAGTGGAGGAGATCGGGGAATATGTCTTTGAAGCCCGGTACCAGGGCCATGAAATGCAACCTGGAAGCATTGAGATATTTATTGGAGAAGATACGGAGGGCTTGATTTTTGCTAATGTACAGCAACAAACCATTAGTGGATATGTACAGGCACCTTGTAATATCTTCATCGGTCAAGCTGATCTGAGGGTATGGAGTACTGATCGAGGTGGAGCCTGTATTGACACGACTTTCAAGACCCAAGAAGGATCAGGATACTACGAGATTCAGCTGCCAGCAAGGGCTTATCAGATGGAGATTACAGGATTTGCCCCCTCAGACCCTTCCATCGTCAATGAAGAAGAAATGCTCACTTTCTTCTCCGTCGATACTGTAGATATTACCCTGGAAGATGTAGAAAATAACTTCATATACCGTAGAGCTCCCACCATTCTTGTGAGTGGATTTCCTCCCAATAGCTGTATACAGGGAAAACTACCAATACTGGAACAAGGAGAAAACTACGATCTTGCAATAGAAGTACTAGAGGTATTTGGTACAGACACCTGCTATGCAGATACAGGCTTTGTCGTCGTATATGATGCCATCAGCATGGATAACCCCGAACCCGACACTTTGCCTATCCAATCTGGTTTTGCTTTTTATGAAGTCAAACCCGAGAGCCCCAATATCATTGCCCCTTATCACAAGTTGATAGAAGTAGTAGCCAATGTGGATGGATTGATAGACCAAACTGATAAAAAAGTCATTGTGACAGGCAACAGACCCAGAGAGAAAACTTTTCTGAGTGTATCTCCTGAGCTTCCCTTCATGATCCTCCGCGATCCTCCTGGCGATGCGAGCTATAGTTATCTTTCCGAAGCTACCACTACCCAGACTGCCCTGAGATTTTTTGGACAAACAGAAGGAAGTATTAAGAAATGGGCAGAAGTAAAGACCGGTATCAAATTTGAAGCAGGAATAGGACCCATTGCTACTGAGACTGAGGCATGGGGTACAATTGGAGGCTCTATCGAAGTAGGCGCACGTATTTCCGGGCAGGCAGAATATATCATGTCGCTGACCAACCGGGAATATTTCTCAACTTCTGACAATGAGGCGATTACAGGTGAAGAAGGAGATGTGTTTATCGGTTCTGCGATGAATCTGATATATGCAATCACCGATGTGATTGAATACAATCCCGATAACTGCCAGATTGAACCCGCTGTGTCTGTCATCGTGGGCAACGAAGGTTTTGCTACGAACTTCATCTATACAGAAGATCATATCCGCAATGTACTGGTACCACAGTTACAACAACTCAAAGACTATTATCAGGAAATCAATCCAGACTCTGCTGCACTCTACGAAAACCAGATTTCGGTATGGGAACAAACCCTTACCCTCAATCAAGATCTCAAGAAGGAAGCCTCCTTTTTCGAAAACCGTTCCATCAGTGCATTAGCTCCGTTTGAATCCAGCCAAACCATCTCCCAGGAAACCTATGGCACAATAGAATTCAATATGTTTATGGAATCAATAGTGGCGACGGAAGCGGGGTTTGAGGTGGCCGGCTCCGGTGCAAGTGGGGGTGCATCTGTACGCCTAAAAATGGAATTGGGAAGTTCTGCTACAGTAGGCCAGCTCAGTGAAAAGACTACAGGCTATGTGCTCAATGACGATGATCCCGGCGACTTTTTCAGCATCGATATCAAAGAAGACAAAACCTATGGCACACCTGTTTTTGAGCTTGTTAGTGGTCGAAGCAGTTGTCCCATGGAACTTGGCACACAGCCTCGCGAAGGCGTGCAACTCATCTCTGATTCCTATGTGAAGACCAACATTGAACCTAGTGATGCAGCCGATTTCAGGCTTAATCTGGGTAATACCAGTCAGAGCGATGAAGAACATACCTATGAACTGGTATTTTTGCAGGAAAGCAATCCGGAAGGAGCTGAGATCACTCTGGGTGGAAGCCAGATTCAGGGGGGAGTTCCCACTCCTTACACAGTAGGGCCTGCAGGTTCCAGAACAGCTACCGTTACCATCAAAAAAGGCCCCAGGGCCTATACCTACGAAGATCTGCAATTCGTATTGAGATCGAATTGCGATCCCGAGGCTATTGCCGACACAGCTTCTCTCTCAGTATTCTTCAATAGTCCTTGTAGTGAAGTAACGCTTTACAGGCCGGATAAAGGATGGATTGTAAGTAGTGAAGATAACAATCGCCTGACACTCAATATCAGAGACTACATGATCGATGATCTGGATCAAGTCAAGCTAGAGTATGCGCCTGAAGGCACCAGCGATTGGACTACCATTACATCTTTTACGCAGCAACAACTAGAAACCCGCAATACCGGAACCAGCTATGTCTGGAATCTAGTTGATGTACCTGATGGAAAATATAAAATCAGAGCGGCTGTAAACTGTAGTGGAGGACTCAATTATTCTCAACAGTCAGAAGGCATGATAGATCGTACTGCACCGATTGTATTTGGCCTGCCTGAGCCTGTGGATGGGGTCTACGAATCCGGCGATGTGATCAGTGTAACCTTGAATGAAAGGATTAACTGCTTTGATCTCAATACATCCGGCATCACTCTACGCAACCTGAATGAAGGCCAGTCTTATGAAGTAGAGGTAGGATGTTCGGGAAATAGAATGATTCTGATCCCACAGGAAAATACAACGCTGTCTTCAGGGCAATATGAAGTTACCATTGTGCCTGGTAGTATCAGTGATATTTACCATAATCCAGTACTCGATACCATTAGTTGGCAATTTGGAGTCGAAGGGGAGGTATCTCCGACGATTAATCCTGAGGGGGATATCGATGAAGATCTGGTGATTAATTCGGTAGATAACTGCGCATTTGCAGCCAATTCCGGACAATCTGACATTGATGAGGACGGCATTGGGGATGCCTGTGATGAGGACATCGACGGAGATGGCATTCCCAATGCAGCGGACAACTGTCCATATTTTACCAATGCCAAACAGGAAGATAGTGATGGTGATGGCATAGGTGATGTATGCGAAATCAATGCGGACGGAGATGGCGACGGGATCAATAATGATCAAGACAACTGCCCATATGTAGCCAATCCCGATCAGGCAGATCAGGATAACGATGGAATCGGCGATGTGTGCGATGATGACCGCGATGGAGACGGTATTATCAGGAGTCGTGATAATTGTGATTTGCAAGCCAATCCGAGACAAGAGACTGTGGAGTGTAAAAACGAGTCCAATCCTGGTGTATCCAATGTTACAGACATTCGCGACCTGGATCATCTAAACATATTTCCACATCCTCTTCCTGGAGAGGGGTGGATCGAAATAGCACTTGCCCGGCCTTCAGAAGTGAAACTATCCCTGTATGATCTACAAGGGCGAGTGCTAAGAAAGTGGGTAAATGAAAGACTAGCTGCAGGTAAGCAAAGAATCCCTATTTCAGTACATCAAGTAGCTCAGGGCATGTATATGTTAGAAATAGAGGTTAATGGTCAGAAAATATGGAAGAAAATATGGATCAAACCCTGATAATATCCGAATAAACGTAGTACAAATCTATACTTGAATACTCCCGGGAAATAAGTTTTTTCCCGGGTTTTTTTATGGCGCCTGCATGAGTTGAGTAATGTGTATAATTTTATCCCGATTTGCCTCCGGTTTCCGGGATAAGATTTCGAGCGCCTGAGAGAGATAGGATTTGGCCTCTTCGTATTTATTCAGGGCTTTCAGACATTCCCCAAGGCTGGTTTTTGCTTCTACTACAAGAGGGTTTTCAGGTTCAAGTGTCAATTCTCGAATCCTCAATGCATCAAGGAAATGCTTCTCAGCCTCAGTCCATTTCTCCCGAGCAGCCAAGGCCTGTCCAAGTCCAAAATACGAGAAAGCCTGGTTATAGTGATCTTCAGGAAGTGTTCTTAAGGCAATATCCAGCGATTTTCGAAAATAAATTTCTGCATCTGTATAATATTTTTTTCGCATATATACCCTTCCAATACTACCAGTTAGTCCCGAAATGTAGTAATGTTCTTCACCAAATACCTTTTTAAAATAGATGAGTACCGTATCATAGGTAGCCAAGGCCCGGTCGTAATCTCCGGAGCGGGAATAAGTACGAGCTACATTTGACCAGCTGGCAAGGGTTTCAGGATGTTCTTCTCCAAAGATTTGCTTACGGATACCGAGCGATTTCTGTGCATATGGAAGGGCCTGATCGTATTGCTCCATATCCTGGTATAGACTGGCAAAATGATTGAGCGAATGAGCGACTTCGGGATGAACTTCGGGATAAAGGTCTCTACGAATTTCCAGTGCTTTCCTGTAATAATACTTCGCAGAATCAAACTGCTGCAATTTCCGGGCATTGATCCCTCTGGAAAGATATATCAGTGCATCAAAGCTATCGGGCTGAGCATTGGTGCGATATTTCAGTGTTAACTTCAACAAGGAATCCGAAACGCGATAATTGGCATTTTCTCCCTCGATTACACCTAGCTCATAATATATGTCTGATAAGGATACTACTTCACTTGCAGGAAACTGCTCCCTGTTTTTCAACACAGTTTCATAATAATATACTGCTGAATCAAATTTTCCCTCACTACCATTCACACGGCCTAAGTAATAATAACTCATCAATTGATCAGGGGTCAGTTTTTCCGACGTATTGTATTTTAATTCCAGGCTCAACCTGAACAATGAATCTGCCCTGGAATAGTTTGCCAGATCCAGATACACCGCTCCTAACACATCATACATTTCTGCCAGTAATTCCGGATCTTCTTTAAGGTCTTTCTGAAAACGGACAGCACCCAGTTCCAGCATTTCACCTGCGGTAATATCTTCCCCTAGCGATACATTGGGATTGGCCTGGGTAAACATCCCTGATAATAGATTTACCATTTCGTTGGCTTTGTTGGCTTCGCGTACCGCTTTATCCCGCTCTTTACCCAACTTCCAGGTGTAAAAGGTTGCCAGTCCAAAGATCATCAGTAGACCCAATACAATCAGACTGACGGTTGCCCTATTGCGGCGAATAAACTTTGCTGCGACATAGGACCATTTATGCTTAAGCAATGAGACAGGTTGCTGATTCAGAAAAGCTTCTATATCCTCTTTCAGATCGTTGACCGATGTGTAGCGTTCATGTGGAAGCTTGCTAAGTGCCTTCATACAGATCAGATCCAGATCGGTTTGTAGTGTACGAGCCTGTATCCCCATTGTAGTCTTATGAGAATTTAAAGCTTCACTGGGAAATACTGGAGATTTATGGAGAATATCCGAGCGAAGGGTCATATGGTCGGAAGTGCTTCCTTCAAAAGGATGTAGCTCTGTCAACATTTCATACAGCATGACTCCAAGTGCATGGACATCGCTGGCAGTGGACAGATCTCCCCCCGAAATTTGCTCTGGAGAAGCATAGGCCAGTGTATATCTTTTTACGGGTGCGGTTATTACCTCCTCTATACTTACAGGAGCCTGTATGAGTTGTGAGATGCCAAAATCCATCAACTTGACCCTACCCTCCTGGTCGACAAAAATATTGGAAGGCTTGAGATCCAGATGCAAGACTAGTTGACTGTGAGCATACTGCACTGCATCACAAATCTGGATAAACAATTTCAGGCGCTCTTCCAGCGTGCATCGATTTTTGCGACAATATTGATCGATGGGTAGTCCATCTATATACTCCATGGTATAATAGGGACGACCGTTGGATATGACTCCTCCATCCAGTAAGCTGGCAATATTGGGATGTCGCAGTTTAGCCAAAATCTGTCTTTCACGACGGAAAAATTCGAGAGATTGCTCCCCATAGATCCCTTCATTAATTAGTTTCAGGGCCACTATCTGTTCGAAGATACCATCTATCCGTTCTGCCAGAAATACAGAACCCATCCCACCGCTTCCCAGCAATTTGCTCAACTTATATGCTCCCACTTCTTTCCCCAAAAGATCTATATCCTGCCATTCCTGCCAGGACTGGGGAAAATCAGTCTTCAACATAGGATGCAGCTTTTGTTCTTCCTTGATCAATTCATAAACTTCCTGATAAATATCTGGCCTATTGTCTCTTATCCTTTCTAAACCTGAGTTTTGCGCTTCGTGGGGCAATTCTACGAGCTCAAAAAACAGCCGTTCGACTTCTTTCCACTTGGTCGTATCCATGATCGGATTATATATTGGGGTTGTATTCCTGATTGAGCTCTTTGCTGAGCCAGGCACGTGCGAGTCGCCAATCCCGTCTTACAGATGCGATCGATACATCCAGCATGCTGGCAATCTCTTCGTGATTAAACCCGCCAAAAAACCAGTTCACAATTACTTTACTTTGCCTTTCGTTAAGCTTTTCCAGCTTTTTAAGAGCCTCATTGAGCGAGAGCAATTCATCGGCGGTAGTCTCCATCAGAATTGAATCATCTTCGTGTGTGATTTTCAACTTTTCTCCTCCACGTTTTTGCCGCTGTTGGTATCTCGCATAGTCGATCAAAATGCGTCTCATGGCCTGTGAGGCGGTAGCGAGAAAGTGTTTTTCATTAGCAAATTCCTGCTTATTTTGACGGGCTAATTTGATGTAGGCCTCATGTACCAGAGCAGTTGTATTCAGGGTATTGAGTTTTTGCTCATACTTAAGTTTATGTCTGGCAATCTTTTTTAGCTCAGCATATACCTTAGAAAAGTATTCATCTACCTGTTGCTGATTCTGATACATAAAAGGTTATTGAATTC